>NZ_JAUBUE010000026.1:0-97146 GCF_036705305.1 Microcoleus sp. B3-D7
CGAGAGTTCAGCCTCGTGGCTGGAAACGTTATGTGTCGGGTTTTCACCGTGATTCACGCTTCAACGAATCGCACTCTTCCTGCCTTTACACTAAGCGAGCTAGTGAGTAAGATTGACAAAAATACAAAAGGGGTGGCTATGTTCGATCGCGCTCAATGGTTTTTGGCTGGTATGTCGATCGCACTTTCGGTTCAGCTAAGTCAGCCAGTGGCAGCAGCCGTGCCCGTTGGCAAAGTCGTACAAACAGCACAAACTAACAGTAGCGAGGCTGCTGCAAAAGCATTAGAGGAAGGATTTGAACTCTACAATCAAGGAACGGCAGACTCAAAAAGAAGTGCGATCGTCAAGTGGGAAGAAGCATTAAAGTTGTATCGGCAAGCAGGCGACAATAGAGGGCAAGCTGTTAGCCTCCTTGGTCTTGCCAAAATCTACGATGATTTGGGAGAGAAACAGAAAGCATTAGAGTATTGGAGCCAATCCCTTCCTCTGAGTCGAACCCTCGGCGATCGCCGTTGGGAAGCTACCACCCTCACCAGCATCGGCAGAGTCTACTCAGAATTGGGAGAAAAACAGAAAGCGCTAGAGTATTACAACCAGTCCCTGTCTCTGAGTCGAACCCTCGGCGATCGCAGTGGGGAAGCTACCACCCTCACCAGCATCGGCAGTGTCTACTCAGAATTGGGAGAAAAACAGAAAGCGCTAGAGTATTACAGCCAGTCTCTTCCCCTGACTCGGGCAGTAGGCGATCGCGCCCTTGAAGCTGCCACCCTCACTAACATCGGCAGTGTCTACTCACAATTGGGAGAAAAACAGAAAGCGCTAGAGTATTACAGCCAGTCGCTTCCCCTAACTCGGGCAACCGGCCATCGCAGGGGAGAAGCCACCACCCTCAACAACATCGGCGGTGTCTACTCAGAATTGGGAGAAAAACAGAAAGCGCTAGAGTATTACACCCAGTCGCTTCCCCTGACTCGGGCAGTAGGCGATCGCGCCGGGGAAGCTACCACCCTCAATAACATCGGCTTAGTCTACTCACAATTGGGAGAAAAACAGAAAGCGCTAGAGTATTACACCCAGTCGCTTCCCCTGAGTCGGGCAGTAGGCGATCGCTCAGGGGAAGCTATCACCCTCAATAACATCGGCAATGTCTACTTACAATTGGAAGAAAAACAGAAAGCGCTAGAATATTACACCCAGTCGCTTCCCCTGAGACGTGCACTAGGCGATCGCGGCGGGGAAGCTACCACGCTCAACAATATCGGCAATGTCTACTCAGAATTGGGAGAAAAACAGAAAGCGCTAGAGTATTACACCCAGTCGCTTCTCCTGACTCGGGCAGTAGGCAATCGCGGTGGGGAAGCTGGCACCCTCCACAACATCGGCGGTGTCTACTCACAATTGGGAGAAAAACAGAAAGCGCTAGAGTATTACACCCAGTCGCTTCCCCTGTTTCGGGCAACAGGCGATCGCGGTGGGGAAGCTGTCACCCTCTATGGTATTGCCTATGCCAAACGCGACCAAAACAATCTTACCGAAGCCCTCAACGACATTGAATCCTCTCTCAAAATAATCGAAAACCTCCGCACAAAAATAGCCAGCCCTGAACTCCGAACCTCATACTTTGCCACCGTACAGGACTCCTACGAATTCTACATCGACCTGTTAATGCAACTGCACAAAACTAATCCTAAATCCGGTTATGATACTAAAGCCTTAGAAGCCAGCGAACGTTCGAGAGCTCGCAGCCTCCTCGACCTCCTCGTTGAAAGTAACGCCAACATTCGCGAGGGCATTGACCCCGATTTACTGCAACAAGAAAAGAGCCTGCAACAGCAACTTGATGCTATTGAAAAGCAGCGAATCGAAGCAGTCAGCCGTCCCAACCCCAACGCAACTAAAATCGCTGAAATTGACAAACAGCGCCTCGCACTTTTGGAACAATATCAGCAAATTCAAGCCCTGATTCGTACCGCCAGCCCCCGCTACGCAGCCCTCACCCAACCCCAACCTTTAACGCTGCCAGAAATTCAAAAACAGATTCTCGATGAAAACACTATTTTATTGCAGTATTCCCTCGGCACAAACCGCAGTTATTTGTGGGTGGTGACATCAACAGGAGTAACCAGCTATGAATTACCAAAGCGCGCAGATATTGAAACAGCAGCTAAGGACTTCCTAGAGACAATAACTAGCCAAATCCAGAGAGATATTCCCCAACAAGTTGCCCAAGCAAGTGCAAATCTGGGTCAAGTGATTTTACAACCCGCAGCAGCCCAATTAGGAAATAAACGCTTATTAATTGTTCCCGACGGCGTGCTGCACTATACCCCTTTTCAAGCTTTAACTCTTGACCGAACCACCGGACAAAATCCCAATGTTCCCTTAATTATCGAACATGAAATTATCACTCTGCCTTCGGCCTCAAGTCTCGCCATTCTCAGGCAAAATTACGCAGATAGAAAACCGTCTAGCCGAACTTTAGCAATTTTAGCAGATCCTGTTTTCAGTCCTGATGATGAAAGAATTAAAGGAAAAATCACCCAAGCAACAACAGAAAAATTAGAAGCAAACAACCTCGGTTTAAATCAATCGCTTCGTGCTTCTAATCGGCAATGGCCACCCGAACGTCTACCATTTACCCGCCAAGAAGCCCAAACAATATCGAGCTTATTCCCCTCAGCTTCTAGCCGTCAAATATTTGATTTTGATGCCAGTCGCACTACTGCTACCGATGGAAATTTAGTCAATTATCAAATCGTTCACTTTGCCACCCACGGCATAGCCAACAGCAAAAATCCCGAACTGTCAGGAATTCTGATGTCGATGATAGATGACAAGGGCAATCTTGTCAATGGTTTTTTGCGCCTCAGCGATATTTTCAACTTGAAATTAGCGGCAAATTTAGTGGTTTTAAGTGCTTGTCAATCGGGCAGGGGACAGAATGTAAGAGGCGAAGGAATGGTGGGATTAACAAGGGGTTTTATGTATGCGGGCGCACAGCGGGTGGCGGTGAGTTTGTGGAATGTGGATGATGAAGGAACTTCTGTCTTAATGCAAAAGTTTTATCAGAAAATGCAGGAACAAAAGTTAGCGCCGGCGGCAGCTTTGAGGGCGGCGCAGATGGAAATGATGCAGCAGGAAAAATGGAAGTCTCCCTATTATTGGGCTGCTTTTACTTTGCAAGGGGAGTGGAAATGATACAGCACTTTTGCTGGTGAGTAAGTCCAGAGCCCTTCTAGGGACACGGCCATGCCCATTGGTGTCAACTTAACGTTAAATCGACAGTCCGACAGTCCGACAGTCCGACAGGGAATGAATTCCCTGTCTAATAGCTAAAGTCCTCTGAAAACGACTAATGAGTTTAAAAATTCGGTGTTGCTGGGCGTTGCTGAATACAGGTAGGAATTCAGATGTCCCAATTGCTCTAAAACAAGTATGGTCAGTTTTGTAACATCAAGTGAAAAGTTGATTCCTACCGTGAATCAGCAACGTCAAAAATTCATCTTCTCAGTCCTCTTCAGAGGACTTTAGCTATTAGACAGGGGTTTCAACCCCTGGCGGACTGGGGGACTAACGGGTGGGTGGGCTGACAGCTTAAGTTGACACCAATGGCCGAGGAGTCCGGAACGGGCAAGATGCCCGTTCCACAAAGAAGGAGTTTTCTTGTGGGGTGGGCATCTTGCCCGCCCAGAAAAGGGTTTATCGCCCGCTAGCTAAAGCCTCCCGCAATTTGCGGCCCCGCGATTTATCCCGAAGTTCTGGAGTCGCCATCCGCAACACAAAATCCAGCAACCAAGGCGCAATTCGGTGACACCAAACTGCTAGATGACTTTGCCATCCTACCAAGATTTCCGGTGCATCTTTCTGCAATCCCGCGACAAGTGCTAGGGCAACTTTTTCGGGAGTTGTGGGCACTACCCAGCGAAATTGTTCCAAGTCTCGCACCATGTCGGTATCTGTTAGAGATGGCAGCAAAGCTGTGACTCGAACATTGTACTGAGTTAACTCGCTGCGTAAAGCTTGGGTGAATCCCAAAATCGCAAATTTGGTAGCAGAATAAGTCGCCATTGTGGGAGCGGCAATTTTTCCCATTAAGCTGGAAACATTGACGATTGTTCCTTCTTTTTGAGTTGCCATTCGCCTCGCTACTAAGCGGGTAATTGTGTATGTTCCGAGCAAATTTAAGGCGATTTCTTCCTCGATTAACGGCAGCGGAGAACGCAAGAAAGATGCTTGGTGGGCGACGCCTGCACAGTTGACTAGCAGGTGAATCGGGCCGCAATCTCGCCAAGCTTGGGCGATCGCAATATTCACCGCTACTGACTGAGTTAAATCCAAAGCTAACGGCACTACTTCTGTGCCAAAAAGATCGATTTCCTCTGCCAGTTCAATTAATTGCCTGCGGTTGCGCGCCACAATCAACAAACGTTTGACTCCTTGTCTCGCTAATTCCAGGGCGATCGATCGCCCAATTCCGCGCGAAGCCCCTGTAACAAGAGCTGTTTTTCCTTGAAGTTGCATAGATTAAACCTTTTGGTAGATGCTCACTGCGGCACGGAGTTATGAGTTGTGAGTTGTAAATTATCAGTTATGAGTTGAATGTTTTGGCGGTAACAACTCATAATTCATAATTTTGGGAAAGGCTATCTTGTTTCGATAGACCTCATCTATTTGTGGGGTTAACTCAAAACTAAAAACTGTTGAATCGCTAACGTGCGCGTGAGTTGAACTAAACTTTACTTTGGGTTTGCCAGAAATTAGTCAAATATCTGGTCTTTTAACCTCATTCCAGCAGACCAAGCTGAGATGAGAAAACCTAGTCTGGAATCATGCCAAAGCGGGCTTTATTACCGCTTTTTCTTCAGTTCGCGAAGGCGGACTTTGCCTGTGTAGCCGCGAATGTATTCGCTGGGACATTCACCGCGAATTGGTCATTGAGCGGGGTTGGAGAACCCCTCTTTCTTCACTCCGTGGAGGCGGATTTTGCCTGTGCAGCCGCGAATTTATTCGCCGGGAATATTCGCCGGGATTCGTTATTCGCCAGGGCTTAATTACCCTTCTTTTTGTAGTCCGCAGAGGCAGACGATATCCTGTGCAACCGCGACTTAAAATCGCCGGGGATTCGTGCGAATTGGCACAGGATAATTGAGCAATGCAGATTATCAATTCCACACCTCCTAGATATGAGAATTTCCTATCTACACACACCTTAACAACTTGACAGAGAAGCGGCAACAATTTTTAATAAATCTTCCGCAACACTTCTTTACAATTTTCTCATACTGCCGATTTCCAAGTGCCGTGAAAGCTTAAAGGTATGACACCGGGCAATTCTAGCGTGCAAACAGGTTCGCGCGAAAGTCCGTCGCTGTCAAATATCCAGACTTCGCTGCTGTCAGAATTGCCGTCATAAATAACTGTTACTATCCAACCTTTCTCCGACGAAATATCTGGAACGTAGATGGGCTCTGCGGGATAGCGATTTTCGCCCAAGTCGGCAATTGTGAGATTGCGGGTTTGCGTGTCCAAACGGGCGATCGCACCATAACGTTCCGGTACAATATCAACGTCAGGCCGATACATTGCCAGATAAATATATCGCGAGTCTTGCCCTATTTCTGAAGCAGGTACCGTCGGAAATTCGCAAGCTTGATCCAGCAATTCTTCGGCTGCTGTCACTTTGCCAGTTTGAGGATTGAGATGCACCCGCCACAGGGAACCCTCCGCATCGGTGAGAGTTTCGCCCGCCGCTACTTCTTTCAGCCGCTGATTAGTTTGAAAGTCAGCGAAGCGCACAAAATCAACCGCTACCGAACCATCTTCCTTGACAAAACCGTTAGCAAAATGCCACTGAAACCAAGAATCGGTTTCGCCGCGACTAACTAAAGATAGAGTTTCCGAGTCAATAACTAATATCTGCGTTCCTAACTCTGGTTTCCATTCAAAAGACTCGCTGTAACTGCTAATTCCAGCCAACACTGGTAAAGCTTTTAGTCGCATCGGTGGCACAAAAAATATGAGATACTTTCCCGCCAAGACAAAATCGTGGATCATGGGAATTCCATCTAAAGCAACACTTGCTTTTTGCACGATTTTGCCTGTAGGATCGCTTTTATACAGATTCAACTTTGTAGTCGCACCCTGTGCAATCCCAAAGTTAAAAATATTCCCAGTAATCGGGTCACGCTTGCAGTGAGCGGAATAAGCAGATCCACTCTCTAAACTGCCTAAATCGTCCGTTCCGCGAGTTTCCAAGGTTTGCAAATCGAGGCTGTGAGGCAAGCCGGCTTCCCACAAAGCTAAAAGGCGATCGGGCAAAGCTAAAACTGAAGTATTGGCAACATTTTTAACAGATTTAGTCCACCGCAACCACAGAGGCACCGGTGCTGTCATGCCATAATTACTGTAGAGAAATTTATCAGCTTTTTCCTCAGCTTGATATCCCGCTGTCTTCACGTAGCGATAGACAGCAGCAGCACCCGCATCGGTAAAATGTACTGCCAAAATTGCACCATCGCCATCAAACCAGTGTCCCGCATCCATGCCGCCGCGTTGCAAACGTGCGGGCCCGTTACGGTAGAGAGTGCCGCGCAATCCTGCGGGAATTTTACCGCTTTTAACGGATAACTGAGTCAGGGGAAATTCCGCAGCCGGACGAGCTAAAGCTTGAGCCCAGGATTTTTTAGGTGAGATTTTAGTGTCTATTTTCATTGGAAACTGGCAATTTTAAACTGATATGACAGAATTTTTCTTATACAATTATAGCAAAAATTAACTAACAGCTATGACTCTCCGCCGCCGTGTTCTGCTCAGAACTTTTGGGTTTACTGCTATTGCTACTCAGCTTTTGCCGTTAGCGAAGCCCTCGAATAGGCTCGCGCAAACCAACCTATCTCCCAAAAGTGCGATCGTTAAGCCGCGCCGCCTGCAAGTTGGCGATACAGTAGCTTTAATAAATCCTGCTGCTTTCAACTACAAAAAAGAAATCGAGGATTTTTTTAAAGTTATGGAAAAGCTGGGTTTAAAAGTTAAATTGGGAGAGCATTTTTACGACCGCTACGGCTATTTAGCGGGCAAGGATGCCGATCGCGCCGCCGATGTCAACGCAGCCTTTGCCGATGACTCCGTGCGAGCTATTTTTACCGGGATGGGCGGCTGGGGCTGTGCTCGGATCTTGCCGCTCCTGGATTACAATGTTATCGGCAACAATCCCAAAATAATTATGGGATTTAGCGATATTACTGCGCTGTTATTGGCGATTTATGCTAAAACTAATAGAGTTACTTTTCACGGCCCTTTAGGTGCGTCAACTTGGAGTCCCTTTACAGTGGATTACGTCAAGAAAGTTTTGTTTGACGGAGGTTCTGTGACGATGCAAAACTCCAAAAGCGTGCAAGTTCAAACAATCGGGCGCGGCACAGCTAGGGGAAAACTAATCGGCGGTAATTTATCAGTAATCGCAGCAATGGTTGGTTCTGCATATTTACCGCAGTGGGAAAACAGTATTTTGTTTGTCGAGGAAGTTGGCGAAGAAGTTTACCGCATCGATAGAATGTTGACGCAGCTAAAATTAGCGGGCATTCTCGATAAAATATCAGGTTTTATTTTCGGACAGTGTACCAAGTGCGAAGCTGAAAAACCCCAAGAGTCCCTAACCTTGCCTCAAGTCTTGTCCGACCACATTCGCCCTTTAAATATTCCCGCGTGGTACGGTTCAATGGTGGGACACATCCGGGAACAGTTCACTTTGCCGATCGGTCAAGAAGTCGAAATCGACGCTGACTCTGGTACAATCAGATTATTAGAATCCGCTGTCAGCTAAATCTTAAACTATTCTCGATATTCGCTCGGCTGTTCCTCTGGTTCTGCATTACCGCGCAGAGCCTGGTAATGACAAAATTAAACATACAATTAGGACGATCGTGAAAAACCGACAATTCCTCAAACATCTAGCAGCAATTATCTTAGCAATAATTTGCATATTGCCGCTCAATGCGTGTGCAGCCGTAAGTAAAACCGCCGATGGCGACCCAATTTATCAGCAGCGGACAGTCCACAATCCTGACGGAACCGGCAAATTTTACATGGGTCGAGAAATTGCTCAAGTCATGGGATATCAAGGTGCTGGTTGGCTCGAAAGACCGTCTCGCGGCATGGAAGAAAAATCAGCTAGATTAGTCAACAATCTCGATTTAAAACCAACCGATATTGTAGCCGACATTGGAGCAGGAACGGGATATTTTAGCTTTCGCATCGCTCCCTTAGTTCCAGAAGGAAAGGTTTTGGCTGTTGACGTGCAGCCGGAAATGATTGATTTTATTAAATTGAATAAACAAGAAAAAAATATTGCTAACGTTGAGCCAGTTTTGGGCAGTATCGACAATCCAAATTTGCCGGAAAATAGCGTAGATTTAGTTGTGATGGTCGATGCTTATCACGAATTTGCATATCCTAGAGAAATGATGCAAGGAATTGTGAAAGCACTCAAACCGGGAGGCCGCACGGTATCGATCGAGTATCGGGGCGAAAATCCGCTGATTCCCATTAAAGGTTTGCACAAAATGACGCAGAAGCAGGTTAAAAAAGAAATGGCAGCCGTCGGTTTAGTATGGAAAGAGACAAAAGATATGTTACCTCAGCAGCATTTGATGGTCTTTGAGAAACCATCTCAAATTTAGCAGGCAAACAGAGCGATTATATAGCATTTTTAAGCATTTTTGTCAATGTACAAAAGACGTATTTTTTAGGTGATCGGGCGATCGGTCAAACATACTAAGCCTTAAGTAACCCTTAAGATAGACATTTTACTAAAAATACCATTTACAATTAAAAATTGATAACCCAGAGGCGCTTCCTTCATTTTTCAAGCGAAGAAGTGTCGCTATTAAGAAGTACCAGCGTGAACATTCCAAGTTCCATCCTCACCATGCTCGCCGGCATCGGAGTGACTCTGATCAGTCTCTGGTACGGGCAGAATCACGGTTTACTGCCGATCGCCGCCTCTGATGAAGCATCCGACATAGACGCACTTTTCAATACAATGATGACCATTTCCACTGGACTATTTATCATGGTCCAGGGAATTCTCATCGTTGCTGCAATTAAATATCGCCGTCGTCAAGGAGACAACACAGACGGGCCGCCTTGGCATGACAACTTTCCCTTAGAAATTCTTTGGACAGCCGTGCCGGCGGTGATTATTTTAGGAATCGGAGTCTACAGTTTTGAGATTTACAACTCAATGGGAGGCCTCGATCCGATGGGCAATCACGACCACGGCACCATGCAAGCGCACTCTAAAATGCGGGGAAGTGCGATCGCAGCCACACTCTCAGATACACCCCAAAACGCCCCTCAAATTCCATCTCAAAAACTCGTTGCTTTAGGCGTAGGCGCTTCCCCAGAAAATGAAGACAAACCAGCAGACTTAGTTGTAAATGTCACAGGTTTGCAGTACGCCTGGATTTTTAGCTATCCAGAAAGCGGCGTTAGTTCTGGCGAACTGCATATGCCACTCAACCGCGACGTACAGCTAAATATCTCAGCTCAAGACGTGCTGCACGCATTTTGGCTGCCGGAATTTCGCCTTAAACAAGATGCAATTCCCGGACGGCCGAGCGAACTGAGATTTACACCAACTAAAACCGGCGAATACCGGGTTGTTTGTGCTGAATTGTGCGGCGCTTATCACGGAGCGATGAAAGCTGTAGCAGTCGTTCACACGCCCGAAGAATTCGACGGTTGGCTGCAAAGCCAGCAAGTTGCTAGCAGTCAAAACTTAGAGCAAGCAGTTGCAGTCAATCCAGGGGAATTGTCAGACGGTGAATTTTTGGCTCCCTACGTCAGGGAAATAAAAATTAATTCCGAAACCCTAGAACAACTTCACCCAACTCATCACTAAAAATAGTCATTAGTTCTGGCTACTGGGTCTTTGATCCTGAGCTAATAACTAATGACTAATAACTAATGACTAATAACTATGACACAAGCACAGTTCCAAGAAAGTGCAAACACTGAGGCTCGCGGAACAGCGCCCGCTGATAGACATTGGCGCGACTACTTCACTTTTAATACCGATCACAAAGTCATCGGTATTCAATACCTGGTAACAACATTTATTTTCTATCTAATCGGCGGCGTGATGGCAACTTTGGTGCGAACAGAACTCGCCACCCCCGACGCCGATTTTGTCACCCCCGAACTCTACAACAGTTTATTTACTGTTCACGCCACGGTGATGATCTTCCTGTGGATCGTACCCGCCGGAGCCGGATTTGCTAACTTTTTGATCCCCTTAATGATCGGGGCAAAAGACATGGCATTTCCCAGACTGAATGCGATCGCCTTTTGGCTAATTCCCGTAGGCGGCGTGTTGCTATTGAGCAGTTTTTTGGTGGGAGCTCCACAGGCGGGTTGGACTTCCTATCCGCCTTTGAGCTTAGTTACTGCTCAAGCGGGGGAAGAAATTTGGATTCTCAGCGTTTTGATTCTCGGAACTTCTTCGATTTTGGGGGCGGTGAATTTTGCCGTTACCATCTTTACCATGCGCGTTCCGAGTATGGGTCTCAATGATATGCCTTTGTTTTGCTGGGCGATGATTGCGACTTCAGCGCTCACTTTAATTGCTACTCCCGTGTTAGCCGCAGCTTTGATTTTGCTGTCGTTTGACTTGTTAGCGGGGACGGCATTTTTTAACCCGACCGGCAACGGCGATCCGATCGTCTACCAGCATTTATTCTGGTTTTATTCGCACCCGGCAGTTTACATTATGATTATGCCCTTTTTCGGGGTGATTTCAGAAGTTTTGCCGGTGCATTCCCGCAAGCCAATTTTTGGTTATTTGGCGATCGCATATTCCAGTCTCGCGATCAGCTTTTTGGGCTTGATCGTGTGGGCCCACCATATGTTTACCAGCGGCACTCCCGGCTGGCTGCGGATGTTTTTTATGATCACGACTATGATCATCGCCGTACCAACTGGGATTAAAATATTTAGCTGGTTGGCAACTATTTGGGGAGGCAAACTCCGGCTTGTCAGCGCCATGCTATTTGGGATGGGTTTTATCTCAACATTTGTGCTCGGCGGCATCACCGGGATCATGGTAGCTTCCGTACCTTTTGACATTCACGTTCACGACACTTATTTTGTCGTCGCTCACCTACACTACGTGCTGTTTGGCGGCTCAGTGTTTGGCATTTACGCTGCTTTTTACCACTGGTTCCCCAAAATGACGGGGCGGATGATTAATGAATTTTGGGGTAGAGTTCACTTTGTTTTAACTTATGTTGGCTTTACTGTAACTTTCTTGCCGATGCACGCTTTGGGTATGCAAGGAATGCCTCGGCGGGTGGCAATGTACGACCCGAAATTTACCACAATTAATGTCATTTGTACTGTCGGTGCTTATATGCTGGCAGTCTCTACAATCCCGTTTATCATTAATGTGATTTGGAGCTGGAGGTACGGCCCGAAAGCAGGTGACAATCCTTGGCAAGCTTTGAGTTTGGAATGGATGACGACTTCGCCGCCCCCGATCGAAAATTTTGAAGGAGTGCCGGTATTGGCAACGGGGCCTTACGATTACGGCATGGAAAAAATTCAGAATACAGGGGAACGTCTCAGGCTCAAGCTGAGGGAAAATGCCACCCGCAACGCCCAGAAAACAGGTATTCCTATTGCGGAGGCTCAAGCTTCAACTTTCTTGGGCCGTACTGCAACTTTGGTCGCTCCTGAATCAGAGGTAAATGTGGATTCTCCTGCTGATGAAAGTCAAGATGGCGAATAGTTATTAGTCATCAGTCATTAGTGATTGGGCATTGTTGACTGTTGACTGTTGACTGTTGACTGTTGACTGTTAACTGTTAACTAATGACTGATGACTAATGCCAACTGACAACTGACAACTGACAACTGACAACTGACTTCTTCATTACCAATTTCTTATGCAAATTCCAGCGATCGATCCGGCAAAAACAGCCCTGAATTACCACCACGAGGGCGAAGTAGAAGCACATGGTGTGGAGCATCCCGACCACCGAATGTTAGGTGTAATTGTGTTCTTGTGCGCTGAAGGCATGATATTTTTCGGTATGTTTGCCGCGTATTTGATTTATCGGGCGATGGCCCCCGCGTGGCCTCCTGAAGGTACGCCCGATCGCGAGTTATTGCTGCCGGGAATCAATACGGTAATTCTGATTGCTAGCAGTTTTGTGATTCACAATGCGGATACTGCAATCAAAAAAAATGATGCCGCAGGAATGCGGAATTGGCTGCTCGTAACTATTGCTATGGGCGCAGTTTTCTTGTTCGGTCAGGTTTACGAATACGCTCATTTAGAGTTTGGCTTGACGACGAATTTGTATGCCAGTTGCTTTTACGTTTTGACTGCTTTTCACGGCTTGCACGTAACGTTGGGAGTGCTGCTGATGGTGGCGGTGGTGTGGCGATCGCGCGCGCAAGGTCACTATTCTAGCGAGCACCACTTCGGAATCGAAGCGACTGAGATTTACTGGCACTTTGTGGATGTGATTTGGATTGTTTTGTTTTTGCTGCTGTATATTTTGTGATCCCAGAGGCTTTTCGGCCTCTGCCACAAGAGATTTGTATGACCCCCAATTGGGGGTTTTTTATTGTTTGGAGAGTGCGATCGCCTTTCATTCACCCTCTCACAGCCGATCGCGCTAAACTAAAAGTAGCAATTCTCCTATCCAGCAGCATTGAGAAAATTATGCAGTGCGAATTGTGCGATCGACAAATGGAAGCATTAACCGCCCATCACCTCACCCCCAAACAAAACACCAAGCGGAAAAACGAAGATCCCAGCCCGACAATCGACATTTGCTCAGCCTGTCACCGCCAGATTCACTCTCTATTTGACAACAAACACCTCGCCCAAGAACTCAACTCCCTGGAAAAGCTCAAAAATGACCCTGAACTCCAGAAATTTGTCTCTTGGATTAAGAAACAAAAAACCGACAAACGCATTCAAGTACGCGGCAAAAAAGCTTGATCGCAGGGCCACAACTCATATATATAGTCCTGGACGCAGTTACTGTCTGAGGCCCGGTTTCTTCATAAATTTTTCGTTTCCCAACCCAAAATTTTGCACAGCAACCCGGTTTGTTTGCGTAAATCCTAGTATAGTGATTTACTTATTTGTAACAAGCTGCCAACTATTATCATGAACCTCACCTCCCTCGAACTCGAAAAAGACCGAGCGCGTATCTACAAAAACTACCTCCAAATGGAAATAGATGCCAAAGCGAACATAAACAAACTAGCCTTTTTAGACCGGGGCATTGAAAAATCCCCTTACCAACAAGAAATTAAAAACTATCCCGATTATCTCAAACAGAAACCCGACGGCATAAAAGTCATTAGCTCTATTCCCGGACCCAATAATCCCCTCAAACTTACCCCATTTCCCAGCCTGGGAGAACTACCTCAAATTAACTCTCAAGCTTTAAGTTTCCTCCACGCAGACATCAAAGAAGCCTGCGTTTGCATTGGTACTTTTGTAGAGGGCAAAATTCAGGCGCAGTGGCTGGGAAAAAACGCACTTACCAATGCTGAGCAGTGGAGTGCCACTAAAATTATCGCACTCCTTAATATCGTCAGTCAACTAAATAGCAAATATCCCGACTGCGACATTGACAACTGCGTTGTTAGAGATGGCAACGGGCAAAAACATGATTTTTATTTTTACGAGGTAGCAAAAGACATGATTAACTATGCCTCCAATATAGGAAGTTCAAACTCCTTAGCTGCGATGTTCAAACGCTTCGATACTCGCATAGGATTAGAGCAATGGCTGAAGAGCGCTACTGGCAATAATGACCTAATTTTTCGCGGCGATTACGGCGAAAATCCTTATCTCACCAACCCAAAAATCTTCGATCTCACCAAAAAACAAGTGCTTTTAAGTGCCGCAGTAAACAGCACCAAACAAAAAAATTCCGTATCTGCTTATGACTTGACCAGGCTGATTTCCATGTTAGGATGGCACTTCCACATCGAACAGCGATCGCGCATGAAAGCATCTCAGTGGAACAGCTTAGAAAGCATTGTCAGAGCAATGGGACATGACAGCGCTCGATATGTGGACGTAGCAATTAAAACTTTGGGCATGGATAGCCTGATCACTTCTCCAGTAATTATCTCAAAATTGGGTTACGGACTCAGCTCGATCAGGGGAACCCTAGAAACAGTTTATGTGGCTTTAGTGCGGTTTGTTGACGAGCGGCCGAAGGCGGCGGGAAAGCCGGCAAAAGTCAGAACTTTAGCCATGAGTTTGCGGGCAGAAAAAGCTGTAGGCGGTTCCAGCAGTGTCGATCGCTTGGCGATCGAACAAGACGCCAGAGTCGCCGCCGAAGTCACCGAGATTCTCCGCCGGTTGTTTGCCGAAGAATTTTAAAGGCGGGCGATCGACTAATTAGAAAGTCGGTGAAACTTGCGGTAAAGCATCTTCTCTACCGGCTTTCCTCCCCGCAAATGTTGCTCAGTTATTGCCGCAACTTCTTCAGGGCAAACGCCATTGTACCAAACCTCTTCTGGCAGCACCAACACCATCGGCCCGTTGCCACACTGTCCCAAACAACTGCTAGCAACAACTTCAACTTCTGAGGGCGACAATTTCTGAAAAGCTGCCAGTACCTTTGCTGAATTTTGCTTGCGACAAGTGCGGTTTTGACAAACAAGAACTTGCCTAGAAGATTCGATAATTTTCATATTTTTTACTTGACATTCTGCTACATATATGCTATTTTTTTATCATGGGAATAGGTGCGCGCATATACGCCCAGATTTTATATATGCCCAGATTTTAAGGTGCGCCGCAGCGCACCCTACGGTTAATCGGGTGACAATCCTTTGGAAGCCAACCATTGTCGATCGAACAAACGCGACTGATACCGAGCCCCCCCGTCGCAGAGTACCGTAACAATCGTATGTCCAGGCCCCATTTGCTTCGCTAAAGCCACAGCCGCCCCCACATTAATCCCCACAGAACCGCCCATAAACAGCCCTTCTTTCCTCAGCAGTTGGTAAATCACCCGGACAGCTTCAGTATCATCAATTTGAATGGCGTCGTCTACCGGGGCATTCTCCATATTTGCAGTGACGCGGGTGGTGCCAATTCCCTCAGTAATCGAACTGCCTTCAGTCTTAATTTCCCCAGTTTTGAAATAACTGTAAAGCCCGCTGCCCATCGGGTCTGCCAAGACAATTCTAACAGCAGGATTTTTTTCTTTCAAAAACATTCCTACCCCAGCAAAAGTGCCGCCAGTACCAGTAGCTGTTACCCAAGCATCAATTTTGCCGTTTGTTTGTTCCCAAATTTCCGGGCCAGTTGTCTCGTAATGAGCTCGGCGATTGGCTAAATTGTCAAACTGATTGGCCCAGACAGCATTCTCCATTTCCGAAGCCAATCTTCCCGACAATTTGACATAATTATTCGGGTCTTTGTAAGGAACAGCGGGAACAGTCCGAACTTCAGCGCCCAAGGTTTTCAAAGCATCGATTTTTTCTTGAGATTGGTTATCGGGAATCACAATCAAACATTTGTAACCTTTAGCGTTGCAAATGTGGGCCAAACCGATGCCTGTATTGCCGGCAGTGCCTTCAACAACGGTGCCGCCCGGTTTGAGCAAGCCTTTTTCTTCTGCGTCTTTGATAATGTATAAAGCGGCCCTATCTTTAACGGAACCGCCGGGATTTAGAAACTCTGCTTTGCCGAGAATTTCGCAGCCTGTTTCATCGCTGAAGCTGTTTAAGCGAATTAGTGGTGTGTTGCCGATTGTGCCTACAAAGCCGTTTTTAATATCCATATTTTTGGCCTGTGTGTATCCTATGATTAATTTTTACAATAAGTTGATATTTATTGCTAGCAGTTCTACCAAATTTTGCTCATATTGAGTATGAATCCGGGCAAAACGGGGTCGCCGCTGACCGTCGCGGGATTCTCCAAACATTCCTCTGGCAAACCAGGACGGTAAATATAAACTCTGCGATTTTTGCGGTCAATTAACCAGCCTAACTGCACTCCGGGTTCTCTCATATATTCTTGCATTTTTTCTTGCAATGGTTTGAGATTGTCAGAAGCAGACCTCAGTTCTACTACAAAATCCGGGCAAATCGGGGCAAACTTTTGCTTTTGTTCGGGTGACAAAGCATTCCACCGTTCCAGTTTAATCCAAGCAGCATCCGGCGACTTTTCTGCACAAGTTGACAGAGTAAATCCTGTACTCGAAGTAAACGCTAAACCAGTACCATTTTGTTCTGCCCAAACCCACAGTGGCCCAAATATATTACCTTGTCGGTTTCCAGTCTCCGAACCAGTAGGGGGCATAATTAGCAATTCTCCCGATTTGTTGCGTTCAATGCGTAATTCACTATTGATTTGACAGAACTCGAAAAACTCGTCGTCTGTCATTTGCAATTTGGGTGGTATTCGCAACACAATTGTTGATGACAGCATTTTGCCTTTCCTCAAATCTAAAGTGTTTACACAAGATTGCACAATTTCTTTGTTTGTAGTGAGGACTCAACTCCTCAAAAATCAGGATTAAGGACTCAAGTCCTCACTACAAGCTGGTTTTACGCGCGAATTATAGAGGTAAGGTGTGCACTGCACACCTTACAGAATTAGGTTATGCGTCCAGGAATGTTAAACCTATTTATTCGGCTGAGGAGTCATCCGCAAATAAGGCTTAATCGGCGTATAACCTTTAGGAAATTTCTCTTCCAACTCTTTCGGGTCGGTAATCGAAGGTACGATTACGCAATCGTCGCCGTCTTTCCAATCAACCGGAGTCGCAACGCTGTATTTGTCCGTAAGTTGCAAGGAATCAATTACTCGCAAAATTTCATTAAAATTCCGACCCGTGCTCGCCGGATAAGTAATGCTCAAACGCAATTTCTTTTCCGGGTCAATCACAAAAACTGTGCGGATTGTTAAGTTGTTCAGCGAGTTGGGATGGATCATGTCGTAAATGTCGGAGACTTTACGATCGCCATCTGCTAAAATCGGATAATTGAGGGTGACGTTTTGAGTTTCCTCAATATCTTTAATCCAGCCCATGTGAGAATCCACATCATCGACGCTGAGGGCAATGGTTTTGACGCCCCGCTTTTCAAATTCAGACTTGAGACGGGCCACTGCACCGAGTTCTGTGGTGCACACTGGAGTATAGTCTTTCGGGTGAGAAAACAACACGACCCAGCTATCCCCAGCCCAGTCGTAGAAATTGATTTCGCCTTCAGACGAAGCTTGGGTAAAGTTGGGAACTGTATCGCCTAATCGCAGAGTCATAACTGATTTCCTCTAATTTTATTTAAGGACTGTTCCTTATCATGCCATAATTGCCCGGTTTCTCGATCGAGCTGTAAAGGATTCTAAACTTTTTGGTCGATCGATCGGCAATTCCACTACTGTAATGTATGTGTGGCTTATACCGCTAAATTTTCTTGCTATGCTTTACTTTCTGCTGAAGGCAATACAGCCTATTTTAGTCCCGCTGTGTTTTGTGTCCGCCTGGGGTTTAGTTTTTTTGCTTTTTTTGAGTGTCGGGCGTGCTGTCACCGACTCCCTGCGTCGAGCTCAGCGGATGCACCAAATCCCTTGTGCTAACTGCGTATTTTTCACCGGCGACTACCACCTCAAGTGTCCCGTTCAGCCTACTATAGCTTTATCTGAAGATGCGATCGACTGTCCTGATTATCGAGGGCATTCGGGAATTTACGGTTAAAAAATCCGGCCGCCGCTTGACATATTTCTTAACATCTCTGGCTCTTTCAATTAAACTTAAGTTGTGGTAAAGAGATTTTCAGGAGATGGGAAAGAATGCTAATTCAAAAGCTAAATGCCTGCGATGAGTTTATTGCTGGCGACGGTACTCAACTGCGAGAATTATTGCATCCAGACAAACAAGCTGTGGATTTGCGTTACAGTTTAGCCCACGCCACTTTGCCACCGGGACAAACTTCTGCCCTGCACTCCCTGACAACTTCTGAAGTTTATTACATCCTCAGCGGCGTTGGGGAGATGCACATCGACGACGAAAATCAATTCGTGGAAGCCGGAGATGCAGTTTACATTCCCCCAAACGCCAAGCAGTTTATTTACAACTGTGGCACAGAGCCGCTAATATTTATTTGTATTGTCGATCCCGCGTGGCGAAAGAAAGACGAGACAATTTTCCAGTAATTTTCTAGTTTTTATTCTCGTATACTCGTTACCAGGCTCTGCGCGGTAACGCATATCTAGAGGCTCTGCCTCTACTGAAAAAAACATCACAAGCCGAAAATCTCTTTTAACAACAACAGCACCCAGCCATATGTACCGAGTGATTTCCTCTTTTTTCAACTTCGATGTGGAGTTGCAATAATCCTCGGATTCAGTTGCATTGCTCCCCTCTAATTAGTTGAGGAAGTGTCAGCTTTGTTGGTGGGTGCTGCTATTGGTTTTTGATGAGACAGATGTGAGATTAAACAGCGTTTTTACTCCTTAGATTCTATTGTGAACTTCGCTGTGGTATCTAGAGGTTGTATCTGTCAGAGAAGCTTTTTGTTCGCTTCATATTATTAATTTAGCACCTTCTTCTAGAAGCGCAAGTACCTGCAACTAAACTTTACATTTTTAGAAGTAACCACGGATAATTATGAACTTAAATTAAGCATTGAGCTTTCTAGCTGCTCAGCTAAAATAGTAGAGTTCGGCTGTGCTTGCTGCTGCGAGAAACGGCATAATATTTGTATGAAAACAACCAAACTCATCAAACTGTGCGCCTTATCGATCGGCATCTTCCTGCTGTGCAGCAGTGCAGTAACAGCGCAAACGACGGCGAACCCTCAACCTGGGCAGACTTACACGAACCAAGAGATTATACAACAGTTGGTGAAGGCAAAAGTCGTGTATCTGGGAGAAACCCACGATAGCGCGGAAGACCATCAAGCTCAACTGGCGATTATCCGAGAAATGCAGCGGCAAAATCCGAAAATTGCGATCGCGATGGAAATGTTTCAGCGTCCCTTTCAAAGCGCGATCGACAACTACTTAGCAGGTAAACTGACTGAACAGCAATTAGTCGAGCAAACAGAGTACGATCGCAGATGGCGCTTTCCCTGGGAATCTTACGCCCCCATTTTGCGGTTTGCCAAAGAAAATCAACTACCCGTCCTCGCCTTAAATACACCATCCGAAGTAACGAGAAAAGTTGCGTCTCAAGGTTTAGAAAGCCTTACAGCAGAGGAAAAAAAGCACATTCCGCCAATATCCGAAATTCGCACCGACAACGCCGAATATCGGCAACTGCTGCTAGAAGTTTACCAGCAACACCAAAAGGCTGAACAGGGAAATAGTACCGGTTTTGAAAGATTCTTGCAAGCCCAAGTTTTGTGGGACGAAACTATGGCGGAAAAAATTGCCCAATTTATTCAAGCCAATCCCGACTATCAAGTTGTCGTGTTGGCGGGTAAAGGACACATTATTTACGGTTACGGCATTCCCAGTCGCGTCGAAAGGCGTTTGGGGGCCGGGAATGTAAAAGTGCGATCGGTTTTATTAAATTCCCGTGACAATCCTGCTTTATCAGCAGATAAACCCATTGCTGACTTTGTTTGGAATCACTCGGAATAGTACAATTATACGCGGAAGCAATAATCAGGAAAAAATCAATGACAAACAGACCAAAAATACTTGCATTTGCCGGGAGTACCCGCGAAGCATCCTATAACAAACTGCTGGTAAAAGTGGCGGCTGCTGGTGCTACGGCGGCGGGTGCAGAAGTTACTTATGTAGATTTGCGCGATTTGCCGATGCCGCTATTTGACGAAGATTTGGAAGCAAAAGAGGGAATGCCAGAAAATGCCCGCCACTTGAAGGAATTGATGGTAGCGCATGACGGGTTTTTGATAGCTTCCCCTGAGTATAACAGTTCAATTACGCCTGTGTTGAAAAATGCGATCGATTGGGTATCGCGCCCAGCACCGGGTGAACCGGGATTGGTGGCATTTACTGGCAAAGTAGCGGTAATTATGAGTGCTTCCCCAGGTGGAATTGGGGGTTTGCGGGGATTGGTTCATTTGCGATCGATCCTGGGGAATATTAACGTATTGGTACTCCCGGATCAGAAAGCAATTCCCCAAGCTTTTGAAGCATTTAATGCTGACGGTACGATGAAAGATCCCAAACAGCAGGACTCTGTTGAGAATCTCGGTGCTAAGTTGTCTAATGTGCTGTCGAAATTAATCGCCTGAAGCAATAAATTCATTTTGCAGTAGGGACACAGCAATGTTGTGTCCCTAATCCTAGTATCTGTTATCTTGCTGGCTGTATCAAGTGCGATCGCAAACCGCAGACTTTTCCGAGTTTCTTCCAAAGTTTATTTTTGTATCTTCCCACAGGCTAACTCTTCGACCTAGCCAATATACCACTCATCTACTTTTTCGCACACCTCAGTAAATCTATTTACCCTTGTGCCTCTACTTAAAAACGGGTAGAATTTTATTTACGAGAGATAATAAATCGTGGAAAACTTACCACAAATTCTACCAGCACCACATCACCCGATCGACGTAAAACAAAACCACCCGATCGCAGATTGGCAGAAATAGACAAGAGTAGGCATACTTGAACCATCGGTCATCGGTCGGTATATTTCTTCCAAACAGCACGGCAGGCGTGGGAGACTCCTCCGTCACGCCTGCCCTGCCGTTTTATTTAATAATTGTTCGATTTCCTACGGGATAGCTTCGCTGCACCTAAATTACCCCATTTTTCTCTTCTTCCAAGCCTCCACAAACGGCAAAAATACCGACACCAACTCCTGCCGATTCATCACCAAAGTTGGATAACAAATCCTCCCGTAATTCTTCCCCACTTCCAGCGGAAAAATCGCCTGGGATTCCAGCGGTAGCCAAACCGCACCAGCAGCCTTCACAATTACCCAACTCCCCGCAATATCCCAAATTTTCGGAGTCGCTTCCACCCCTCCCATAGCCACACCCGAAGCCACAGTCAAAAAATTGTAACTAGCCATGCCCAACATCCGAATTTTACTCGGAAGATGAGGCCCGATTCCCACACTCCGGGAACACAAATTAAAAATATGATTTCCGCTCATTTTATCAGCAGTGGGACAAATCGGCCGATTGTTCAAAAACGCACCTTGAGGCATATTTGCCAATACATTGTCGCCCGCCAAATCCCCTGCATAAAAACCGTGAAAAGATTGATTCACCGGCGGCAAATGCACGCAGCCAAAAACCGGAGTTCCGCGATACAATAAACCCAAAGAAATCCCCCAAATCGGAACTCCCCGAGCAAAATTAGTCGTAGCATCCAGAGGATCGACAACCCAACACCATTCCGTATCTGGGAAAACGTGTTCTCCTTCCTCGCTCAAAATTCCGTGACTGGGAAAAGTAGATGCGATCGCACTTCTAATCTCCGCATCCGCCCAATTATCAGACTGCGTAACCAAACTCCCATCATCCTTCTCATCTGCTTGTGCAGAACCAAAATCTTTCAAAAACTGCTGGCCGACTGTCTTGACAGTAGTCTGAGAAAAACTTAAAATAGAATCCCAAAAATCTTTCATTTGCAGTTTTTTTGTATTAAGGACAAAAGCCCTTGATTAACAAGAGAATGAGGACTAAAGCTCTCACTACAAACCTTAGTCTAGTTCATTTTCAAGAATAGTGGCGATCGCACTTTTAGCATTATCCTGAAACTCCCCAACATCCACCCTACCCAACAGCCAAACAGCCAGAATCATACCCACCGCCGGCACAGCAAAAACCAACCCGTAAGCTAACATCGGCACCCCAAACAAACTTCTGCCCAAATCCAAAATAGCACCGCCACTAATCGTCGCCACACCACGCGCCATCGCCTGCGACAAACCCCAAGCGCCAATAAAAGTCCCAGCAGTTTCCGCAGCAGTCAAATCCAACATCAAACTCAGCGCACCCGTCGTCGTAATTCCCGAAGCAAAACCAAACAACATTAAAGCCGACTTAAACACAATTGGATTTCCTGTGAATCCAGATAAAATAATCAAGCCAAAACAAGCAGCCACCGACAAACAGCCCAACCTAATCGTATTTTGCTTGCCAATGCGCGGCACAATTAAAAAACCAGTTGCGCTCAAACCGATCAGAGTACCAGTACCATAAATAGCATTCAACTGCGTAGTTTGCGAAATCGACATCTTAAAAATTTCCCCGCCGTAAGGTTCCAAAACCGCATCCTGCATAAACAAGCAAATTGTCATAATCAGCAGGAAAGTAAAAAACAAACCGGTTTGGCGGCTAGCAGTCAAAATCCGCAGCGCACTTCCCAGAGTAATTTTATCTTCTCGATTCACTGCAGACGATCGCACCCCGTACCGCGAATACTTTTTCTCAACCCCAAATGTAGCAATCCCCACCAACAGCAAAACAAGCGCCGGCACCTTCACAAACAAACCATTAATCGAAGCCTGCAACACTTCCCGCGGCACATCCCCATCAATTTGCTTCAGCAAACCGCTGCTAATAATCGCCCCGATAATAATACCAACCATCAGCATCGACCACACCACACCCACCAACTTTGATCGATCCTCCTCATCCGAAACATCCACCAACAAAGCAGCAAAAGGAGTCGAACTCGAACAAATAGCAATACCGTAAAGCGCAAAAATCAAACCCAACAAACCCACCCAACCGTAAGTAGCAGTCGTCCACCCCACAGTCTCCAAACTGCTGCCCAAGCCCCACATCACCTGTACCGCCAAAAAAGCGGAAATCACAAACAAAACGCTTCCTACCCACACATAACCCGTGCGATGATGACCAAACAAAGGCTTAGCATCAGACATTTGCCCGAACCACACCCTAGCCGGTGCGACAAACTGGTGCATCGCTAGCGTACCAGCCACCACAGTAGCCGGAATCGCCAACTCTTTAATCATCACGCGATTGAGCACCCCCAGCGTCAAAATAGACATCATGCCCAATCCCATCTGAAACAAACCCAACCGGAACATAGTCAGGAGGGTAACTCTCTTGATAGCAGCAGTCGCGGAATCTGTTAATCTTGAATCTGGTAAACGGTCGATCGACATAACTATTCAAATAAACACAGCATTTGAATTTATAGTAACTGAGATATCGCAACCCGCCGCCTTTCCTCCCCCGGCTAGAAGCTCGATCGCGATTATTCGTATAAATTCATATAAAAATAAAGAGAATCAATAACTGTGGATTTACCAACCGTGACAACCATTACCCTAGGACAAAATGGCCCAGCCGTCCTTCCCCTGTGCGTCGGAACTTGGGCTTGGGGCGACAAACTATTTTGGAACTACGGCAGCAACTACGGCGCCGCCGAAGTCGAAGCAGCATTCAAAACATCCTTAGAAAGCGGAGTCAACTTCTTCGACACAGCCGAAGTCTACGGTAACGGCTTGTCAGAAGAATTGCTGGGACAGTTTCTCAAAAAAACCACCCAGCCCGTTCAAATAGCCACCAAATTCGGCCCCGTACCTTGGCGGATTACAGGAAAATCAGTTTCCGAAGCCTTGAGTGCCAGCTTAAAACGCTTGCAAGTAGAACAAATAACCCTCTACCAAGTGCACTGGCCTTTCACTTTTTTACTCAGTCAAGAAACCCTGATGAACGCCTTAGCGGATGAAGTAAAACAAGGCAGAATTCAAGCAGTAGGAGTCAGCAACTATTCAGCAGAACAGATGCGCCAAGCCCACAAAATACTAGCAGCAAGAGGCGTTCCCCTAGCAACAAATCAAGTCCGTTACTCCTTGCTGTCGCGGCAAGTAGAAAAACAAGGAATTGTGAGTGCAGCGCGCGAATTGGGCGTCACAATTTTAGCTTACAGCCCCTTAGCCCAAGGATTGCTCACCGACAAATACACAGCCCAAGAACCACCTACAGGAGCCCGCAAAATGGACTCCCGCTTCAGCAAAAGCGGCCTCGAAAAAATTGAATTAGTCATGTCCACCCTGCGAAAAATGGGCAGAAAGCGCGATCGCACGCCCGCCCAAGTTGCCCTAAACTGGTTGATATGCCAAAACGGAGTCATCCCCATTCCCGGCGCCAAAACCGCCAAACAAGCCCAAGAAAACGCAGGCGCATTAGGCTGGAATTTGAGCCAAGATGAAGTTAATCAATTAGAATTAATGACACGTCCTTGGCGAGAATAATTTTGTTAATTGTTGACTGTTGACTGTTCGCCGTAGGTTGGGTTTTACTTCACTCTATCCAACCTACAGTTCACTTTCTTCTCCCCTCTTCCCTCTTCCTTCTCTCTCCTTCTCTCTTCCCTCTTCCTTCTTCCTTCTTACTCTTACTATGAAAATTTTAACATACTGGGGTTTCACGCCCGAAGGCTGGCGCAATAACAGCCGCGGCGAATATTTAGTCCTGCTTCAAGGAGGATTGCTCACAGGATTTGTAATCTTACCAGTTTATCCACTGCCAGGATTAAAAATTCAATCCACTCCATTGCTTGCTCTTACCTGGATTGTAGCAAGTATTCTCGGCTTAAGCGCTTTAGTTTTAATCATCAAAGCATTGATAGACTTAGGAAAAAACCTCACACCTTTACCGTATCCCATAGAAAACGGAGAATTAGTCCAAACAGGAATTTACAGAATAGTGCGGCATCCATTGTACAGTGGTTTAATTTTAGCCGCTCTCGGCTGGACACTTTTTCAAATGAGCATATCCCACTTAATAGCCAGCGCCATATTAATAATATTTTTCGACATCAAAGCCAGCCGCGAAGAAGCCTGGTTAACCGCAAAATATCCAGACTATTCAGAATACAGCCAGCGAGTCAAAAAACTAATTCCCGGAATCTATTAACAGATCCCCTCTGCATCTGCGTTAATCTGCTTCAATCTGCGGTTAAAAAAATGAATTATAACAAAAACCTACAACTTAAACTGCTAGCATTAACACTATTTTTATGCTTATCACAGCAATTAACGGCGTGCAGCTTTCTCACAAAACCCTTTCAGCTTCCCGCCTCAGCCAAACAAGAACCCTGGCCAATTCAAACAGGCCTCCGAGCAGCCATTGTCCGCGACAACATACCAACAGTCAACCGCGTTGTTTTAGTACCCGACGAAGCCACATTCTTAGCAGCAATCCAAAAATGGAATCTCAAAGGAAACTGGCCTATTCTCATCGAAGACAAAAAATATACGCCCATGTTTGTGCAGCGCTTTCAACCCGAAGAAATAGTCCGTTTGCCAAGCATCAAACAGCAACTGCCAAAAAATCAAAAACTCCAGCAATTAATGCTGAACGCCGCAGCAGGAGCCTGGAATGCCACGGATACTCAAACCTTAAAAGCAAAATGGACGCAACTCGGCTGGGAACCCCCAGGAGTAGTAATCACATCAGAAAATGACCCCGCACGCTCAGCAGCAGTTGCCTTAGCAGCCGCTCACGGCCAACCTTTAGTATTTCTAGAAGGCAACTTTGGAAAACCCAACGACACCCTTAATAACACACAGTGGAAAACTCTGCAAACAGCAGTTACAAAAGCCGTCGAATCAACCGGATATTTTTACTCTCAGCTCGGAGACCCGATCGACACAATAACGATTGTACGCCAACTAGCAGTCAAATATCAATCTCCTGAAAAACCCGACGAACAACTAGCCGTTACCGACGGTTTGGGACGACACCCCAACGGCGAACGCTGGGCGGCTGCAGGCTGGATTTACGGTTCCGAGGTACGATCGATCTATCAAGCCATGTGTGCCATATTTCTAGACAGCCAAACAGCCATGCTTTATGACAGTTACCCCAAGGAAGGAAATTGGGGAAAATATGAAATGGAGGAAGCAGCTAGCGGACTAACAACCATAGGTTTGAATGTTGAATTAGTGCAGAAACCAGAATCGAGCCTGGAAAAGTGGCGGAGTTTAGCCTCAAAACCGTGGACATTTGACTTAATATTAATGAATTCCAAAGGCTATCCAAAATCATTCCAAGTCGGCAACGGCGACGCTTCAGTTGAAGACCTACCAAAACTTCAATTTCCTGCAGCAATCCACATGATCCACAGTTGGTCAGCAGCAGCGCCAGATGACAAAAACACCGTGGCCGGGAGGTGGCTAGAAAATGGTGCTTACGCATATATTGGCAGCGTGAACGAACCTTTTTTATCGGCATTTATCCCACCTAAATTAATGGTCGATCGCCTGAAGCGAGGAGCACCCTTTTTAATCGCAGTACGCCAGCTAGAATCCCCTCCCTGGAAAGTCGCCACCATCGGCGATCCGCTAATGTCGATCGCCAAACCCCGACCAAGAATCCTGCCCAGTCAACAACCGATGTGATAGTATGCGCGAGTAAGGGATTTAAAATTGGAGATTTGAGATTTGTGGTTCGAGATTTGTGGTTGTAAGGTAAAATCTCCAATAGCCAATTATTTAATTTGAAAGTTGTTTTTTACTGATATATATGATATTGCGAGTTCACTGATCCGATCGGCCTAACCACCCCCACGGTAAATATAGTTAATTAGCATTATCGCCAGAGTATATCTAAGTTTGAATGTAACTGAGCATACAATCACGTCAAATCCGCCGCTCCTCAGAATCAGTCATTCCACCCCAGCAGCCCGCCCCAAAAATTTACCCTAAATTACGCCTTAATTAAGTTGTCAATTCCCCTAAAATCACTCAAAATGAAAATAAGAAATAAATTGTAATATTATATAACTTCTCACCGAAGAATTAACCGCTAAATGAGAGCCATCCCTCCTGTGGATCTGCCGCCACCCGGGCCAACCGCAGCAACTCCCCAAGCCTCCCGACTAAGTCCGCTATTCAACCGCCTGCACCCGAGCCCAGAAACCCTCCTGCTCATCCTCTCCCTAGTCATCGGGGGAGTTACGGGTGCAGGCGTCGTCACCTTTCACTACCTAATCCACTTCATCCACAGCTTGATGCTGGAAGACTTCATGGGGGCGATCGCGTCGAAAGGCTCTTGGACGCTAGCCTGCATTCCCACCCTCGGCGGAGTCATCATCGGGCTGATGCGGTGGCGATTTCGCGACTTTGGCCCGAATATGTCTTCCTTAATTGCCGCCACCCGCGGCCTGCAAGAACTCTCCCCCCTCAAACCCATCACCAAAATGGTGGCAGCCTCAGTTTCCCTCGGCACCGGCGCCTCACTTGGCCCGGAAGCCCCCAGCGTCGAAATCGGCGCCAACTTCGGAATGCTGCTGGCTCAAGTTTTACAGCTATCCCCAGAACGGCAGCGCTTGCTCCTCGGCGCTGGAGCAGCAGCAGGTTTATCTGCCGGGTTCAACTCTCCCATCGCCGGAGTCTTCTTTGCTTTAGAAGTCGTGCTCGGCAGCACCTTCGCTACTTCGTCAGTCAGCGTAGTCTTGCTCTCCGCCGTAGTTTCCGCGCTCATCGCTCAAATCTGCTTGGGAGCTCAGCCTGCCTTTTCTTTGCCAGTCTACGATGTCCGCAGCCCCCTAGAATTGCCTCTGTACATGGGATTGGGACTTTTAGCTAGCGGAGTGTCTCTAGCCTACACAGAAGCAATTCAATTGGCCGATCGCTGTTTTCAAGGAAAAGTCCGAGGATTTGCTTGGCTCGGACGACTGCCCCGACCGCTTCACCCGATCATCGGCGGGGCAGGAGTCGGCTTAGTCGCCCTGCAATTGCCTCAAATTTTGGGTGTCGGCTACGAAACAGTCCAAGCAATGCTTCAAGATGTTAAATTTTCCTTGCCTTTGCTGCTGCTGCTGCTGTTTGTCAAACTGGCGATGACCGCAATCAGCCTCGGCAGCGGTTTAGTGGGCGGCATCTTCGCTCCGGCGATGTTTTTGGGAGCTTCCCTGGGTTCGGCTTACGGCCTCTTTTTGGAAATGCTGCCGGCAATGAGCGATCGAGTCGCCGGTCCTGCCGCCTACGCAATGGTGGGAATGGCCGCCGTCCTCGCCGGCAGCGCCAGAGCACCGCTGACAGCCATCCTGTTGATGTTTGAATTAACCCGCGATTATCGAATTGTCTTGCCTTTGATGGCAGCAGTCGGATTGAGCGTTTGGCTGGTAGAGTGGGTCAACCGCCGATCGACAGCCCACAGCCTCAACCTTCAGCAAATGGGCGTAGACGTGGCTCTCAATACACCGATCAAAGCCAGAGAACAGTTGCAGGATTGGGAAGATGTTCTGGGCGATCGCATCGTCACAGAACTGATTTCTTGCCAAATTCCCATTGAGGGCGAACACAGTATCGATCGACCAGCACCCACCGACGCCCCAGTGCTAGCCCTAGCCAACTCACAATCCTCGGAAAAAGTCAACCCCAATAAAGAATAAAAAACCGCGTGACAGCAGAAACAGACGAAGAACGGGAGAATTGAGAATTCTTCCCTCCCCCCTCTGCGTTCTCTGCGCCCTCTGCGGTTAATTCCTCTTCCTTCAGATTTCAGCTAAAATAACCAAATATTATTAACAATAGGCAGAGAGGGGCTTCGGTGGCAGGAAACGAGGCAACTGCAAAAAACAAAAGTCAAAAAATACCCGGAAAAACCCCCTTGGGCTCCACTCATTACGGCTTGTTAGGGCTGCATCCTTCCGCATCGCCGATCGAAATTCGGCGATCGTACCGGGAACTGAGCAAACTCTACCATCCCGATACCACCGAGCTGCCACCTGCCGTCGCCACCGCCAAATTTCAGCAGCTCAACAACGCCTACGCCACCCTCAGCAACCCAGAACGTCGCCTCGCCTACGACCTCAAAATAGGCTATTCTCGCGTGAACGTGATTGGGCCGCCGCCCAGTTTCAATACTCCGGTTTCGGGATCGGGCAAAAAAACTTCCAACTCCGCTTACCTAGACCCCACGGATCGACCTCTTTCCCCCGGAGAAATGTTCGCCCTGTTTATCATGGGAGCTAGCTTAATCGGATGTTTGTTACTGGCGATCGCGATCGGCTTAATTCGTGGCAATTAAAGCCTCAAATCCCAAATCTCCAATCTAAAATCGGAAATCCTCAATCCGAAATCCCCAATCTAAAATCTAAAATCTAAAATCTAAAACCGTATGACTCTTCCTTCCGCTGACACTCCTTTGTACAACCATCCACTCCCGGAAATCGAGCAGTGGCTAAAAAGCCGCGGCTGCCAGCAAGATCGGCGAGAACTCCACTGCTGGCAGATCGAGCAACTTACATGGAAAGCAGAACTCTCCCTCGATATCGACCAACTCACCGTCCGCTACATCGATGCTGGAGCCGACGGCCAAGACATTCAGCGAGCATTCAAATACTCCCTCTCACGTCAGGACATTGAAGCGGCCGTTTTCTCCGGCCCCTAATTAGATTTTAGATTTTAGATTTTAGATTTTAGATTGGAGGACAAATCTAAAATCTAAAATCGTTATGTTGAGCAGGAGATGAGTGAAATTGGTATGAGATTTTAGATGGGGAATCCAGGTAAGAAGCATCAACCGTGCAAGCATTTACATGAGATTGCGATCGTCCCGCTCGCTGTATTGTGCTGTGCAGGACGATCGCACGTGGCGTAAAAACGTTTTTTACTTTCATGGAGATGCTCGGTCACAATCGACACCTACTTGGAAACTGAAAAATCAACCAAAAAATCTAAAATCTAAAATCCAAAATCCAAAATCGTTAGACTTTGCCAAATCGGCGACTGCGCTTCTGATAATCAGACAAAGCGCGGTGAAACTCCGATCGATCAAAATCCGGCCACAGCGTCTCAGTAATGTAAATTTCTGAATAAGCCATTTGCCATAGTAGAAAATTGCTCAACCGCATTTCCCCACTCGTCCGGATCAGCAAATCCGGGTCACAAACATCAGCAGTATACAAATAGCGTTTAAATAAAACCTCATCAATCTCCTCCGGCTGCAACTTGCCCTCTTTCACCTGAGTGGCGATCGCCCGACAAGCTTGTACAATCTCCTGACGCCCCCCGTAATTCGTCGCCACCGTAAACAAAATCCCCTGATTGTGCTGAGTGGCCGTCACAGAACGCTCGATTTCCGCCTGCAAAGACTTCGGCAAAGCCTGCAAATTCCCCATAAATTGAATTTGCACGTCCTCGTCCACCATCTCCCGCAATTCTTGCCGCAGCTTACCCTCAAACAAACTCATTAAAAAATCCACCTCTCCAGCCGGCCGCCCCCAATTCTCCGTCGAAAAAGCATAGGCAGTTAAAGCTGGAATCCCCCAATCTTTGCAGCAGCGCAGCAGTTCCTTCAGAGTGCTAGCTCCTCGGCGGTGTCCCGCAATCCGCGGCAACCCCTTCTTCTTAGCCCAGCGCCCGTTCCCATCCATAATCACTGCTATGTGCTTAGGCAGTAGTTCTTGTTGCAGATCCTCCGGCAACTTTTCCAAGCAAATTCCTTGACTCATGGTTTCTCCCGATTACCCGACTAACGGCGCAGTATCCGTTTTAATAGCGTCACTCCCTTCAATCCTATCTGGCGTCCGAGATTGCCGATCGGAATTGGAGGCACAGCTCTTTCTCCCTCCGACGGAAACAGCTTTGCTTCCAGCAATTCCTTAAGTTTGTTGCTAGTCAAAGGTCGATTTAAACTTCCCATCTGGGCTAAAGAAATAGAACCCGTTTCCTCGGACACCACCACGCACACGCAAGCTTGCACCCGTTCCGTAATCCCCATTGCCGCCCGATGGCGGGTTCCCAACTGCCGCGACGCAGTGCGATCGGACAAAGGCAAAATTACCCCCGCCGACACGATCCGCGAACCTCGAATCAAAACAGCTCCGTCATGCAGCAAAGTTTGCGGCTGAAAGATTGTCTGCAACAATTCTTTAGAAACTTCAGCATTTAGCTTTAGTCCCGGCACCGAAAAATCTCGATCGTCGATCGGAGAATCTGTTTCTATAATTAGTAAAGCGCCCGTGCGGTTTTGCGAAAGTTCTTTTACTGCGTCCACAATTTCATCTATTACGCTGTCCGGTTCGGGTTTTTGTCGGCGATCGCGTCCAAACAATTGCCGAAATTCCCCCCGACCCAATTGTTCCAGAAATCGGCGAAACTCCGACTGCAATATGACCGCCATTGCCACAGCCGAACCAGTCACCAAGCTGTTGAGGGCAACGTGCAATAGCCTCAATCCAGCCCAGTTGCTCACCGCCGCCGCCAGCATCAAAATAATAAATCCCCGTACCATCCACAGCGTTCTGCGCTCGCCAACAATGACGAGCACCAAATACGCAAGGGCAAAAACCAGTCCAATATCGATCCCTTGAATCAATAAGGACTGAACGAGGGCCAAGTCAAAGCCAGATTGTTGATTGTTCATGGTTCATCGAACGCTACCGCCTGTGAACCGCGAACCGTGATGCACTCGAACCCATGAACCATGAACAGTTGTTATAAGGAATATGCTGAAAATCCCCGTGTTTTTAGACCGGGGAGTGTCAATCCAATCGCGTGACTGAACAAGGCAAAAGTTAAAAGTGAAAAGGCAATCATCACTAAGTAAACATGGATTGTCTTTCTTTTAACTTTTAACTTTTAACTTCTAAGTTTTTACTTTTGAGCTCCGAGTCGTTCAGGAAGGCGGTCAAGCCTCAGCAAATCCTGGTAAGTTTCCCGCTGTATAATCGTGTTAACTTCCCCATTTCTAACTAAAACCGCTGCCGGTCGGGGCACTCGGTTGTAGTTAGAAGCCATGCTGTAATTGTATGCCCCTGTAGCCGGAACGGCGAGGACATCTCCTGCCTGACACTCTGGCAATTTGGCATCTTTAATCAGAACATCGCCTGATTCGCAGTGTTTCCCAGCAATTGTCACTGTTTCCGTTAAGGGAGCAGACATTTTGCCGGCTGCGAGGACTCGATAAACTGATTGATAGGTAATAGGACGCGGATTGTCCGACATCCCGCCATCGACAGCTATATACGTCCGCATTTCCGGAATGACTTTTTTAGAGCCAACGGTGTAAGCTGTAACGCAAGCTGTACCGACGAGCGATCGACCCGGTTCGCAAAGCAATTTAGGCAAGGGCAATTGCTGCCGCTCGCAAGCTGCTACAACTGCGGAGCAAATTGTACGAGCCCAATCTTCAATGCTAGGAGGATCGTCCGCTTCAGTATAGCGAATGCCCAACCCACCGCCAATATTAATTTCTGTTGCTGGCAAACCATAACTTTGTGCTTTAGTCAAGGCCTGAATTATGACTTCAGCTAAATCGTCATGGGGTTGCAGTTCAAAAATCTGAGAGCCGATGTGAGCGTGCACTCCCACGCAAAATAACGACGGCTGTTGGCTGATGAAGGTAAATACTCGATCGAGCGAGTTGGGATCGAAGCCAAATTTACTGTCGATTTGACCCGTCTGAATGTACTCGTGGGTGTGACACTCAATTCCAGGAGTAAACCGCACCATAACTCGTGTCGGCCCACCTGTGAGGCTGCTGACACCCAATTCTCCCAACTCTGCTAAAGTCTCTAAATCCCGCCAATTGTCGGCTACGGTAATGCAGCCGTTTTCGACAGCTAGCTGTAGTTCCTCGCGAGACTTGTTGTTACCGTGGAAGTAGATTTTGTCGGGGTTGACGCCGGCTTGCAGTGCAGTGTGGATTTCTCCGGCGGATACGACATCTATGCCTAAGCCTTCCGAAGCTGCGATCGCGCAAACTGCCAAACAACTCCAAGCTTTAGAAGCATAAAGCACTTGAGATTCGCCCGGATAGTAACGCTTAAAAGCATCCCGGTACTGGGTGCAAGCCGCCCGCAGCGTTTCTTCGTCTAAAATGTACAACGGCGAGCCGAATTGCTCCACCAAAGCTGTCACCTCGCAGCCTCCGATTTCCAACCGATCGCTGCTGTTAACACTGGCTGTCAGCGGTAACAGTTCTTGATTGGGCGATCGATTTTGCAGGGCCGGCTTCGACTCAGACAGATACTTAAGTCCCGATTCGACCCCGAAAGATTGAGTTGATACCATCGCGCAATAACTATCCTAGGTTATTAGTCAGCAGTCATTAATCAGCAGTCAGCAGTCGGCAGTCATTAATCAGCAGTCATTGGTCGTTGGCAGTAGACTAATGTCTGGAGACTTGTGAGTCATGACTCAAAACTAGCAACAAACAGCTAATCGCTACTGTGTTTTCCAGTGTACAATTTACAGCCGTGCGTTTTCTACAAATTAAACATCTCGCCGCCGAAGACCTCAACAGTGCAGTCGAACTCGATCGCCTCTGTTTTGGCGGACTGTGGACGATCGAAGGTTATGGTCGCGAGTTAGGCAGTCCTAACAGCGATTTACTGGGTTTGTGGGTATGGGAAACCGAGGTCGGCGCATCAGAAGGATTCGAGAGCGAACTCAAGTCGATCGAGCCGAACAGCATTGTCAACTCAAAATCGCTCAGTATTGAGAGTTCCTCGCCAGCAACTCCCAACTCAAAACTTACCCCAACCCTGATCGGTTTGGGTTGCCTGTGGGCAATTTTAGAAGAAGCTCATATTACAATTTTGGCAATTCATCCTCGCTTTCAAGGTCAGGGTTTAGGACAAGCTCTGCTTTGGGATTTACTAAAAAAGGCTCACTATAGACAATTAGAACGGGCAACCTTAGAAGTGCGGGAATCTAATTTAGCCGCAGTTTCTCTTTACCAAAAATTTGGGTTTAAAGAGGCAGGACGGCGGAAACGGTACTACGAAGACACCGGAGAAGATGCTCTGGTAATGTGGCGCAGCGGCATAGAGAAACCAGAATTTCAGAAATATTTAGCGGTTGAGAAAGTGCAAATTTGCGATCGGCTGCATCAGAAAAACTGGCATTTGGCGATCGATAAATTTTGAGTTGAGAATGTAACTTATTGCGCCTTTAAGTTGTATTGACGCATAATTGGTTACTCGATATCAATTTAGTTCAAAATCCTCATAGGGAATCAACCTCAGCATGGGAAGAAACATCTGCCTGCCGGGCCATCCTTACCGCTTTGCTTCACGCTTCGATAATTTGACCGATCTCGCGCCCCAAGGTGGGTTGACGTTCAATTATCGTATTTACAGCATCTGAGTAGATAACAAGAACTTGCAAATCGTCAAAGGCAGCGATCGATACCGGACTTGGTTCTCCACTAAACAGTGCCATCTCGCCAAAAAACTCACCGCCCAAGATAGTGATTATCTCATGCCCCCCAGCCAGGGAGACTGAATGAACATAGCAGCGAGGATTAGCAATCCACTCAAAGGTTTGTTGACGAAAATGACCTGACTTATTCCCCGCAAAGTGGCGTTGGTGAAATCCAGCAGGGGTTGATTTGCGAGGCGCTGATTGAGGGCTTGCATTGTACCCAGCCCCGATAGAAGTCCCTTCGGCTTCTGGAAGGAGGGTTCCGGTGCTAAAATCCGCGAAATAAGTTCGTGTAAGGGCAATGGCTCGTCGGTTGTCGTGGCAATAGAATGAGCGTTGCTTATGGGTTTGTCGGTTTTGAGCAAATAGATTGAAGGGGGTTTTCCGTCTAAATGCAGCGGTTTAAGGCGTAATCTTTCGATTTGCCCAATTCCACTTAAATTACAGATAACGGAATATAAGCTCAACCATAGCACAGGGCAGCGATCGCCGACCTACCGTATTTTTCTGTCATTTCCTCAAAGCCTGTTACCAGTTCATTGAGCAAGGCAACAACTTCTTGAGCCGACCTTGTATCTCTCATAAATTAAAGAGTAATCTCTGGCCATTAGTAGCGATCGCCTTTCAGTAAGCCAAAGCTATTCTACTAAAAGAGTCGTCACCCTTTTAGGAGAGTAGCGGACAAAAATGTCATAAAAAAGCTGGCATCAATTTATTTGTTTGTGACCCCATCTTCCAGAGACTTATACTTGGAGCCATCTGGCATAACAGCGCCTTCGAGCAAAGCACCACTCAGGTCAGAAATGCTAACTTTAGCACCTTTGAGATTTGCACCACTTAGGTAGGCACTCTTCAGGTTAGCACCACTCAAGCTAGCATCCCTCAAATTGACACCGCTCATATTTGCGTTACTCAAGTCCGCACAAATTAAATTAGCGCCGCTGAGGTTGGCACTACTGAGATTAACCTGACTCAAGCGAGCAAAACTCAGGTTGGCATCACTGAGATTAGCACCACTCAATTTAGCCTGACTGAGGTTAGCATTATTGAGGTTAGCGTGGCTCAGATTGGCATTACTGAGGTCGGATTCACTCAATTTGGTTTCACTTAGATTGGCCCGGTAGAGATTAATAGCTACTAACTCTGCACCAATAGCATCTACACCTCTGAGAGAAACACCATCTTCATTCAAATCTTGGAGTGCCAGAATTCTTGCATAGCTAACTTTTACGCCGTGTGCTGCATCAACTATACTCCAAGCTTGGTAATGAAATTGCTTCCGGCGATCCGGAGCTTCCTTAATGAATAAAATTAAAGCAACTACCATACTAAGAGCATCAACACTCTGCAAAATCTCTCCAATCAGAGAATTATCGTCTGCCGCCACATAAATTATGATGAACAGAAGTGCTGAAACACTAGCAACTAACCAGGCAGGTTGTGTCCAAAAATTATCAATGAATTTTTCTAAAATTCCTTTGAGAACTTCACCCAATCGCTGAATGAATGATTGACCTTGAAATTTCTGATAACTATCAGTTATTTTCGAGAGCGTTTTTTGGAGAATTTCACTATCCAACTGAATAGATACTAAAGGCTTTTTCTGTTCCTCGGTTGGTGGCGCGATCGGCTTAGATTCGTTCAGTAATTGTGTGTTTGATTCTTGTGGCTGATGGTGGGTGACCTCTTTTTTATCTGCGACAACGTTTGGTAAAGAATCTGCACCGGAGCCTTTTAACATCAAACCAGTAATTGCTCTGTAGGCATCTGTCCATGCCAGCTTTACTTCGGGAGTCCAATATTCTTGGAGATACTGCTCAAAAGACATCAGCAGTGCGTCTCCAACTGGACCATAATATTTGGGAATTACTCCATAGCCGATGTGTCTGCCTCCCAAGGCGTTGAGAACTAGCCCTAAAGCTTCTGGAGAGCGGAGATTTTCTACTACCAATACCAAAGCATTTATGAGCTTTTTCTGTTGCTTTTCTATATCAATATTGGCAAACAGCGGTTTAAATTCTGGGTGAGCGATGAAGAGGTTTTCGTAGAAGCTGGCGGCAAATTCATCAGCACAAGGTTTGATTTTCTCGAAACTGCTTTCCAGTATCTCTACGGCTAACTCTGGCTCTTTTTCGGAAACTGATTCTAGTTGGTGATTAGCTGCTATACTTACCTGCTTATCAGGAATAATCTCTGTTTCTAATTGAACTTCTTCAGGTGTAGTTTCTACACCTGCGCCTTTTAACATCAAAGCAGTAATCGCGCCGTAGGCATCGATCCATGCTTGTTTGACTTCCATAGTCCAATCTTGCTGGAGATACTGCTCGAAAGCACTCAGTAGTGCTTCTCCAACTGGACGGTAATATTTGGGAATTACTCCATAACCGATGTGTCTGCCTCCCAGTGCGTTGAGAACTGGCCCTAAAGCCTCTGGAGAACGGAGATTTTCTACTACTAAAACCAGAGCACTTATGAGCTTTTTCTGTTGCTTTTCCATATCAGTTTTGGCAAACAACGGTTTCAACTCTGGGTGAGCTGTAAACAATTTTTCGTAGAAGCTAGCGGCAAATTCATCAGCACTAGGTTTGATTTTCTCGAAACTTTGCTCTAAAAGTTCAACATTTAAAGACATATTTTTGTTTCTCTATTGAAAGTTGACGATCCCTTGTCTTTAGACAGGGTTTTTTAACTATCCGGCTCTGATGAATGCTTTTGGTAGAGTGTTTGAAACCTGAGAGTTTCTTTGCTGACACTAGAACCAGATATTACAAAGTCAATTTTTCCAACTCTTGCCCCAGGGTAGCCATAAACTCCTCTGCATCGTTGATGCCCATTTCTCCTAAAGCTTTCCACTCTTCACTGGTGTAATCTAAATCTAGTCCCATCACGTCTTGAGTCCAATAGGGCAAATTAGAGGGGTTTTCCATTAGCTCACAGGTGATCCTTAATATTTCAGTTCCGGTCATCTTTTGTCTAGCTTTTGTCGCCAAGCAAAAGGAAAGCAATTTCGCCAAATTACTTTGTGGTGGAATTGCTATTAGAAATGCCATATTTTGTGCTAGTACAAACTTGTCTAACTTCATTGGATATTTTCCTCTTTCTAGTTTTAAGGTACTCACGTAAGTATTTTTTTCGATCGATGAAACCAACAGGACTTACGCTGCATTCCTTCTATTATTACACTATCTATAGTAGTGTGCAACCTAAGCACCCTGCAAGTAGAATCTGTGCGTAAGTCCTAACCAATTTATATTACTACCTCAAAATTCAATTTTTATATTCTAGATATCGAATTGTTACAGTTGTTTATCATACCCATCTTCGTGGAAACTTGTATTTGCATTAGAAGAGTTGAGGTGGGGATTACAATTGATAAACTCTTCAATGTCATATTTGATTGTGTTGCAAAAGGATAAGGCAAGCATTGCGAGAAATAAGGAAATTAGTCCGATACTCCCTTGGAGTCGCTGCGCGATCGCACCTGCTGTCTGCTCTATCTGTGGCTGTGATGGTTTCAGTTCAATTTTTATCTTCACCCCTCAAAGTAGTAATTGCGCCACGCAAAAGGTGGCGCAAGCTAATAGCATTACTCTTGCATTCCCGCATACAGCAGTCGGACAAATAAGCGGACACCATCATCATTTTTTAAAGTTGAATAGGAGGGAGCTTCACTGTTACCGATCGCACGCAAATCCGAGAGCAGTTCTGGATGGAACTGGCAAGTAAACGAGCGTCGAATTTTTTTAGTTTCAAAATCTTTGTAATTAATGCAGGTTGCTGAACATTCGGTAACTATTTCACCATCTTCCTCTGCTGTTGAACAAAGAACTTCAATGGCGTCGGGCAGTTGTATTAGCCAACTCAGAGAACTACCAGCGATGATGTGCCGATAGGGAACGATAGCGTCATGAATACTGCGGAAAGCCCAGTTGGCAAACAATATTGCTTCTTCGTTGACTTCATCCGAATGAAACATCGAAATTGATACTCTGGCCTCATATTGAATTGTTGTGTCAATCACGCCTTCATGGCTGTCGGCTGTGACATCATGAGCATGAATAATTTCCCAAGGAATACCTAAAGCATCGCCGTCGGGAGACTGATAAGGCAACAACACACGATCGCCAACTTCTTTTAATTCATTGCGCGTCACGGCAAAATGCTCGTCATTCCAGCCATTCGCAACCACTCGTCCATCACGCTTTTTGACTTGGAGTGTCTTGCCCATTGCTTCAATGCGCTGGCAGACTTCTTGCAACGATCTGAGTGCTTTACTCTCCTTATCACGTTCTAAAGATGTCATATCGAGGACTTGTTTGACTGCACGCCGGATGAGTCGGATGTGACATTCAGCAGCTAGTTGGTGTCCTACACAGATAAAGATGGCGGGGGCGCTGGTGGGCGATCGCGAAATCAGCAATTTTTCCACTAATGCAAACATATCCTCTCGCGGACAGGCCGGACTTGTCCAGGTGGAGGCATCGTATGTTGATGGATCGCCACCTTCGACTACCACTGCATAACCAGAGTTAATTGCGGGAACAACTATTTCTGGATCGAGGACTCCGGTTGACCAAACGGGTAGTAATACTGAGTCCATATCGGCGACTTTTTGAGCAATGTAGGCGACATTTTTGGAAGCCCGAACATCTTCGCCAAGAGCGTTAAGGCCTACGTGTTCCCAAGGTTCGATGATAGTTATACAGTTGCGTAACAAATTGGGATGCAACAGTAGAAACTCCAAGTCTGACTGTGAATTAATCACTTTTTCTAAAGGCTTGGCGTGTCCCCACTCAAAAATGCCGTCGCTGGCAAATAGTTGTTTTTCTACCAAGGGGTCTTCAGAGTTTCTATCGGCTAAAAAACGACCTAACAAAATATGTGCTGATTCAAAATCCGATCGGCCTTCATGCAAGTAGCCAGGAGTGAGTCGCCAATCGGTTGTGGTGGTTTGATAATTATTAAATTTGATAGCTTCTACCATTTTTTATCTACACTTTGTAATCCGAAAGTAATAAGTTGATTAGTTTGATTATGTCTTTATCCCATGTTCTTGGGATTTTAACCAGTTAGTCAGAGCAATAGCTGTTGATGTAACAGCAGCTCCCACCCTTGCCCGGAAAATTACTAGAATCAGACAGGAATCTTGTGATCCCCTTGATAATAAACCTTACCATAGTCGTCGAGGTTAATGAAGTAATCTGTGGCGACTAAGCGCTTATCGTCTTCGGTTAGCTATATCAAATGTAATTCCGCATTTGGGGCCAGGTTTCCGATAACTAATATTCCAGCGATAAATTTTCTGGTCAAGCGTGGGATTTTTGCCAGAGAGCGTTTCCTCGGTAGATGTAAATAAAAGGGTAGAGTTGGTTTTCGGTTGTGCAAATTTCCTAGGTTTTGTGCCTTGAGTACCCCTACCCTAAGCAAAGATGTTATGGCTTATTGAGCCAAAGTTTAGATTTGAGCAACGTTAAGGTTAGCCACCAACCCATAGGTTGATACATACTCTTCTAATTCTGCTAAATCGACAGTGCCATTTTTATCGGAGTCAAGAGTATTAAAAAGATAATCAGTGATGTAGCTTCTGACTTCTTCAGAGCTACGTTCGCCAGTTGTCATATCTTCAATTAGCCCTAACAGCTCCATAATCTCTGAGCGTTCGAGCGTCTTAGTTCCATCCGTATCCAATTGCAGGAAAAGCTTTTTGATATCTTCTGTTGCCACTCTCGAAGAACGCAGTGTTTCTCTCAGTATGTCATTGCCAAATGAATTCATGAACAATATCTGTTCGATGAGTGGTATGCAGAAGAACCCCAGCGCTGCCCAAAAAATTGCATATTTTACGGCTTCTGGATTTGCAGTTGCACTAACTCCGATGAAAAGAGCCGCCCAAAGGAAAAAGTTTGGATTCACAAGTAGGATATAAGCATCCCGAGCTTCTGCCTTACTTAGCTTGCCTTTTGTAAATACTGAAGTTAATGTAGCTACTAGGCGCATCGAGACAAACACTAAAGTTGCAATTGCTAGTTGTTGCAGACAGGCTAGGGAGCGGTTCGGATCGGTTGAAGAAAATATATCCGAAATGAAGGTTGATGGAGTAAACTGAAACCCCGTTGCCAAGGCCATGAATGCGACCGCAAGCACTCCGATGAATTTCCAGTTTTTACTGTGGTGATTTGATTCAACCGGGGATTTATCGCGCCAAAACTGGGCGATCGCTCCCGGTATTGCCAGACCTAAAATTAGAATGACGCCGAAAAAGATCAGGCTATCAACGTTAATGGGTAAATTGGCAACCTTCAATGTACCCAGAAGCACCAGTGGAGCAACGATTGATAACGTTCTTGACAAAAGAGCCGAGGGATAAAGATTACCGCCCCAAAGCACGGATAAAACTGGGGAAGTAAGGGCTGGCGGAACCATCCAAAACAGCACCCACAAAACTTTGTACAGATCCGCTTCAGTCTGATACAAAAATCCAGAAAATATTAAAAATAGCCCAACTGCCCATCGCACTGCCATCCACCCGTAAACTAGATACTTCACAGTAGAGGTTACTTTGCGTTTACTCGCTGCAAAGTCAATGTCTAGGTAGGTATAAAACGTTGAGGCGGCTAGACACGCAACGATTATTGCTCGAAATAGCGCTGACGGAATCGCTCCTGCTGCGGCAGTGATTGCCCCTACCAAGCTTCCCAGCAAAAAGGCGGCAGCATAGATCAAAATCGCCCACATAATTGAAAGATCGTTGATCTCTTTACGCAGGGAAGCAGCACCGCCGGATTCCTTATCGCGAAACTTGACGAGATCCACACCGCTGAGAGCTTTACCGTTGGGGAGTTTCAGGTGTTTATAAGCAGTAGGCGGTAGACCGCTTAAGTAAAGTGCTAGAGGCTCCAATACATATTGGTGGCACACTACTAGAACTGTTTCACCACGTTCCAAGTGCGGTACAACCTTGTCCTCGTAGAAACGGGCAGCGCGAGAGTAAACTTGGGCAATCTTTTCGCCAGCCGGGGGTGCTTCGTTGTGCGAGTGCAACATTTCCTCGAAGCCTTCGTAGCCCAGTGCTAGACGCAGCAGATTTAGGTTGCGACCCGCAAAAATGCCAAAGGATTTTTCACTAATTCGATGGTCGATTTGAACGGGAGTATCGGGCGACATTAGTGCTTGACTTTCAGCAAGGGCGATTTCACAGGTTTGCCGTGCGCGTCTCATGTGGGAGACATATACTGCGTCAAACTTTGTACCTTTTTTCTTCAGGTCAACACCTGCACGGCGCGCCTGCAATCGGCCAAAGGATGTGAGGTCAACATCCAGAACTCCTGCAAAAATGTTGCGTTCGTTACTGGTACTTTCACCGTGCCGAATAAAGTAGACACGTCCTAGCTGTTCTGCATTGAATTCTTTTGATGAAGCAGCAGAAGTTTTTGTGACTGCATCCTGGAATTTACCTGTAACTTCGATCGAGCCATTTTCGGTACTTTCTACCTGGTCATCTAAGTTTCTAGTGTTCATTATTTACTTTCACTACGCTTTAAACAGGATTTAGATTCTTTTCCAAAATTGAAGTTTCAGACTTTTAAGTTAGACGCGTTAACGACCAAAGCACTCTGCTACGAAGGCCTGGTCTTAGACCGTGCTGAGTATAGTGTGAGCCAAACCCTTCGGAGTGTATCAACACTCACTAATTGCTCAGGAGCGATCGCACAACTGACAACAGGAACAATACCCAAATCTTCAACGAATCGGGGGCAAAATTTTAGATGAAGAAAGCCCAGCTCGCTCTCACCCTCCCAAACCAACAGATTCTTGAGATGGACAACAGCTTAAGGGTGAGTTTAGGGGATCGATCGTGAATCTAACTAATAAGTTTTGTACAAAACCTGGCCTGTCACTTGGAGAAATATCCATTTTGCGCCTGCATGACAGCCAAAAAGATTATGCTAGAATCCATCAATACGCAGTCGTAGGTTGGGCACGGGCCGAGAAGAGCAATCTTCTTGCAGTCTAGGGGAGGTTGTAGGTCAGCCACCATTTGGGTCTTCCCAGTTGAAAGCCACCCTGCAACATGAGCCTGGAATCTGCAACCGCAGCCGAGTGCGGCAGATAGGTTGGGAGTGTCGCGCTAGAATAAGCAGTACGAGTTAACACTCGAACACAAACGCTCGTTGTGCGAGCGTGACCTCGAAACGGGCACATAGCAGCAGGTGATGGGAATAAATCATGTTTGAACGCTTCACAGAAAAAGCAATAAAAGTAATCATGTTGGCCCAGGAAGAAGCTCGCCGCCTGGGTCACAACTTCGTAGGGACAGAACAGATCCTCCTGGGTCTGATCGGTGAAGGAACCGGGGTTGCAGCAAAAGTCCTCAAATCAATGGGCGTCAACCTGAAAGACGCGCGCATTGAAGTGGAAAAAATCATCGGGCGCGGTTCCGGCTTCGTAGCAGTCGAAATTCCGTTCACCCCCCGCGCCAAGCGGGTTCTAGAACTCTCCCTAGAAGAAGCTCGCCAACTCGGACACAACTACATCGGCACTGAACACCTGCTGCTGGGCCTGATCCGCGAAGGTGAAGGAGTAGCGGCCAGAGTCTTAGAAAATCTGGGAGTAGACTTGTCGAAAGTCCGCACCCAAGTGATTCGGATGCTGGGAGAAACCGCAGAAGTCGCAGCCACTGGCGGCGGCGCTCGCACCAAAACTCCAACTCTCGACGAATTTGGAGCCAACCTTACTCAAATGGCGGTCGATGGCAAACTAGACCCAGTAGTCGGACGCCAAAAAGAAATCGAACGGGTAATTCAAATCCTGGGTCGCCGCACCAAAAATAATCCGGTGCTGATTGGCGAACCGGGAGTTGGTAAAACTGCGATCGCCGAAGGTCTCGCCCAACGCATCGCTAACAACGACATCCCAGATATCCTTGAAGAAAAGCGCGTCGTTACTCTCGACATCGGCTTGCTCGTCGCCGGTACCAAATACCGGGGCGAATTTGAAGAACGCCTCAAAAAAATCATGGACGAAATCCGCACGGCGGGTAACGTGATTTTGGTGATTGACGAAGTGCACACTTTGATCGGTGCAGGTGCGGCTGAAGGGGCGATCGACGCAGCGAACATTCTCAAGCCGGCTTTGGCTAGAGGCGAGCTCCAGTGTATCGGCGCCACCACCCTCGACGAGTACCGCAAGCACATCGAGCGCGATGCAGCCCTAGAACGGCGCTTCCAGCCCGTCATGGTCGGCGAACCCACCGTTGACGAGACGATCGAGATTCTCTTCGGCTTGCGAGAACGCTACGAACAGCACCACAAGCTGAAAATCTTGGATACAGCCCTCGAAGCTGCAGCCAAACTCTCTCACCGATACATCTCCGATCGCTTCCTCCCAGACAAAGCAATTGACTTGGTAGACGAAGCTGGTTCTAGAGTCCGCTTGATCAACTCCCAACTGCCCCCCGCAGCCAAAGAACTTGACAAAGAACTCCGCCAAGTCCTCAAAGATAAAGACGAAGCGGTGCGTTCTCAAGACTTTGACAAAGCCGGCGAATTGCGCGATCGAGAAATGACGATCAAAGCCGAAATTCGGGCAATTTCCCAAGCCAAAAAAACCGACTCGGCCCGCACCGGCGAAACCGACCCATCGCCAGTAGTCACCGAAGAAGATATCGCTCAAATCGTGGCAAGCTGGACGGGCGTCCCGGTAAACAAACTGACCGAATCCGAATCCGAAAAGCTGCTGCACATGGAAGATACCTTGCACCAGCGCTTGATCGGACAGGAAGAAGCAGTGAAAGCCGTTTCCCGCGCCATTCGTCGCGCTCGCGTCGGCTTGAAAAATCCCAATCGCCCGATCGCCAGTTTCATCTTCTCCGGGCCCACCGGCGTCGGCAAAACCGAACTCACCAAAGCCCTAGCCGGCTACTTCTTCGGTTCCGAAGACGCGATGATTCGGCTGGATATGTCCGAATACATGGAACGTCACACCGTCTCCAAACTCATCGGTTCTCCTCCAGGCTACGTCGGCTACAACGAAGGCGGCCAACTCACAGAAGCAGTCCGCCGCCGTCCTTACACCGTCGTGCTGTTCGACGAAATCGAAAAAGCCCACCCCGATGTCTTCAATATGCTTTTGCAAATATTGGAAGACGGTCGCTTAACAGATGCCAAAGGTCGCACCGTGGACTTCAAAAACACGCTGCTGATTATGACCTCAAACATCGGTTCTAAGGTGATTGAAAAAGGCGGCGGCGGTCTCGGTTTCGAGTTCAGCGACAACCAAGCCGATGCTAATTACAACCGCATTCGTTCTTTGGTTAACGAAGAACTCAAAAACTACTTCCGCCCCGAATTCCTCAACCGACTCGACGAAATTATCGTCTTCCGCCAGTTGAACAAGGAAGAAGTCAAGGAAATCGCGGTCATCATGCTCAAAGAAGTGTTCGGTCGTTTGACAGAACAGGGAATCACCCTGGAAGTCACCGAAAAATTTAAAGAACGGCTGGTAGAAGAAGGCTACAACCCCAGCTACGGAGCCCGACCCCTGCGCCGCGCCATCATGCGCTTGCTGGAAGACAGCTTGGCTGAGGAAATCCTTTCTGGCCGCATCAAAGACGGCGACACCGCTGTTGTCGATGTGGGCGAGGACGGAATTGTTAAGGTGCTGCAAGGTCAAAAGCGGGAATTGCTGCCCCAAGGCGCTGAGTAAGATTGAGTAAGTGCGATCGCGAGTTAAGTTTGGAAATAACCTATCTCGTAATCGCAAACAACTCAAAATCCTCACATAAAAAAGGTAGAGAATTTAAATTCTCTGCCTTTTTTATGAGTTAATATCAAGAGGAGAGTTATGGCATAAATCTTTGATTGATAGGGAAACCCCAGATGCAACGCAGATGCTTTTCAAGATTGTTTGCGAATGCCTGCACTTCACGTCTAGTAATTAACAGCGACATACTTCAATGGTAAGCTGGACAGCATTTAAATTGTATATTTTGCGCGGGTTCGCGTGCCCAGCTCGCTCATGGTTGGATTATTTCTTGAGATGCAATTTAAATGCTGAGCGAGCTTAATCAGATAATTAGTGGCAACTATATAGCGAGGACTTTCATGACATCTGAAAAAAAGAATTTGGGTACAGAAGTAGCAGAAAATCCGCCTAAAAGCTGGTGGCAGAAAGCGTGGAAGTCGCAGCGAGAAAATCTTCAGATAGTGATTATTGCTTTGAGTTTAGCAATAGTGATTCGAGCCTTGGTCGCCGAACCGCGCTACATACCCTCAGATTCTATGGTACCCACTTTGCACGTGGGCGATCGCGTCGTAGTCGAAAAAATCTCCTACTACCTAGAACCTCCCAAAACTGGCGACATCGTAGTATTTGCCCCGCCCGAAAAGTTGCAAGAACAAGGCTTTACCCAAGACCAAGCATTCATCAAGCGGGTAATTGGCTTACCGGGTCAAACCGTCGCCGTTAAAAAAGGTTTAGTTTATCTCAACGACAAACCCCTCGTCGAAAAATATATTGCCGAACCTCCTAAATACCAGTGGGGGCCTTATCGCGTCCCAGAAAATGAATACTTTGTGATGGGAGACAACCGCAACAACAGCAACGACTCCAGCAGGTGGGGATTTTTACCTAAGCAGAATATCATCGGCCGCGCTGTAGTGCGGTTTTGGCCTCTAGAACGCCTCGGGGAAGTTTAAAGTCAGTTGACTGTTGACAGTTGACTGTTGACAGTTGACTGTTGTCATCGCAAGCCCAATGCCCAATCTCCCATTCCCATGCCTTATGCTGTACGGAAATTTCTACTTATTGTTGCGCCTTAAGGGGTAGGGACTTCCTCCGGCAACTGATAAAATAGTAGAAAAAGCAGCGGGATTTCTCGCCTAGATCAAAATTAGTAGAATATTAAAAAATTAGGAAAGCTATGGGATTTTTTGATTCAGAAATTGTTCAGCAAGAAGCCAAGCTGTTGTTTGAAGACTATCAATCTCTCATCAAACTAGGTGGCAATTACGGCAAATTCGATCGCGAAGGCAAGAAAATGTTCATCGCTCAGATGGAATCGATGATGGAGCGCTACCGTATTTTTATGAAGCGCTTTGAGCTGTCGGAGGACTTCATGGCTCAGATGACTGTAGAGCAGTTAAAAACACAGCTCAATCAATTTGGCATCACGCCCCAGCAGATGTTCGATCAAATGAACTCAACGCTGGAGCGGATGAAATCTGAGCTGGAAAAACAGTCTTAGTGTCAGAAGGAAGAAGGAAGAAGGAAGAAGGAAGAAAAAGAAAGTATTCCCAATGCCCAATGCCCAATGCCCAATGACAAATGACTGATAATTAAGGCCGCTCAAAAGATGAAGCAGGTTTGAAACTTTCTGCGGGAACGCCTTCCAAAGCTTGGCTCATAAAATCACGCCAAACAGGGGCGACAATAGTACCACCAGTAGCACCGTAGCTCATCGGTCTATAATTGTCGTTGCCCATCCAAACAGCCACCGACAACTGCGGCACGTAACCCACAAACCAGATATCCCGTTCTGAGGAAGTTGTACCAGTTTTCCCCGCAGCCGGCCGCCCAAGTTGAGCCGCCCTTGCCGTTCCGCTGCTAATTACCCCTTGTAGAGCGCTATTGACAGATGCCGCCGCCCAGGAATTGAGAACTAATTTGGGTTTGGGCGTATTGTCGAGCAAGACATTGCCGCTGCTGTCAGTAACTTGCACGATAAACGTGGTGTCAGAATGCCAGCCGTTGTTCGCGAAGGTAGCAAAAGCTCCGGCCATTTCTAAAGGAGTGAGGTCAACGGCACCCAATGGCAAAGAAATCACCGGTTCCATCGGACTTCGGATGCCGAGCACGCGGCAAATCTCAATCACTTTATTCAATCCGACTTCTTGGCCAAGCTTGACGGCGGGAATGTTTAGAGATACTTCTAAAGCTCTGCGGATGCTGACGGCACCGGAAAAGCCGCCACCGTAGTTTTGAGGGTAGTAGTAGCCGTCGCCGTCGCGGTAGCCGACAGGGGAGTCGTAGACAACTGAATCCGGGCCGTATTTGCCGCTAGCAAAGGCAGCGTAGTAGATAAAAGGCTTAAAAGAAGATCCGGGCTGGCGGCGTGCTTGAATGGCGCGGTTGAACTGACTCTTTTCATAATCGACGCCGCCAACCATTGCTTTGACGAAGTGGGTGCGGGGATCGACGGCGGCTAGGGCAATTTGACCTTCCTCGCGATCGTAAAACAGCCCTTGGTAGTAAAGGCGATTGTGCCACGCTTTGACGGTTTCTTCGGCTATGCGCTGCATTTTGAGGTCGATAGTGGTTTGAACGCGCATTCCTCCCTTAACCACGGCATCTCGCCCGAAACGCCTTGTTAGTTCCTGGACTACGGCTTGTGTTACGTAAGGAACTTGAGATCCCCCAAAAGAGGTAATTTTGCCTAGCTTAATTTTTTCCTGGCGGGCAGCAGTCTCTTGGGCCGGCGTAATCCATTTAAGATCCTTCATGCGGCCTAAAACGAGGGTTTGCCGCTCTTTTGCCAACTTGTAATTGACGAAAGGACTGTATTCTTCGGGGGCAGAAATTAAGCCTGCCAGCATCGCTGCTTCCGAAAGAGTCAAATTACTTGCTGATTTGTTGAAATAGCTTCGAGAGGCTGTCTCTACGCCGTACAAGTTGTGCCCTAAGTAGATTTGATTCAGGTATAGTTGCAGAATTTGGTCTTTGTTGAGAATTTGCTCCAAGCGGATAGACATTACCGCTTCAGCTACCTTGCGACTAAATTTTGACTGGGGAGATAGAAACAGGTTCTTGACTAGCTGCATAGTCATAGTCGAGCCGCCTTCAACGGTTCTACCTTTCTCTAGGTTGACTATGAGAGCTCGGGCTATCCCGCCGGGGTTGATGCCTTTGTGGGTGAAGAAGTTGCTATCTTCGATCGCCAGAACAGCTCGTTTCAGGTTCGGGGAGATTTGGTCAAGGGGTACGACATCCCGGTTGGCTTCGTCGTGGATGCTGGCTAGCGGCTTGCCGTTGATGTCGTAAATGTGGGTAGTTTCTGTGGGAGAGTAGGTTTGCAAGATCCGAACATCTGGCAAATTGCGGAAGCTGATCGCTAAGCCAACCAGTCCGCCAGCGACTACGGAACTGGCAAGCATTGTCATGCTGAGTATGGTTCCGGCGGTCACTTTACTGACTGACTGAACAAACTCGAATACGGGGGCTGAGTTTTCCGTGTTATTGCGGACTGCGTTGGTTGACACGTGGATTTCACTTCCTCACTCGATTTGGGGTTTAAGACTTTTAATTTTAGATGCGAACCCTAGAGACTGTCAGCTAAGGAAAGCCGATCAGCTTTGGGATTATAGTAGCTTGATAGTTATGTTTTTATGCGTCAACCAGTGAGTGTAACTAATTCTGCTGCACTTTGGCAAAATAATATGATGGACGATCGCTCCCCGATGATAACTCCTAACCTTTCAGCGCTTTACCGCGGCGTCAGTGAGATTTTTCCAGATCGACCTGATTCTAGCAACCCTGACGAAAATTTAGCCCAACTGCTGGCAAAAGCCGATCGACCTTTGCGCGTCAAACTCGGAATTGACGCCACAGGGGCGGACATTCACTTGGGACACAGCATTTGCTTCCGCAAGCTGCGGGCTTTTCAAGATGCTGGTCACACAGCGGTACTGGTCATCGGAGATTTTACCGCCAGAATTGGCGATCCGACAGGTAAGTCGGAGATGCGTAGCCAGTTGACGGCAGAACAAGTGGCGGAAAATGCCAAGACTTATTTAGACCAAGTGCGTCCGATTCTAGATTTTGACACACCAGGACGTTTGGAAATTCGCTACAACTCCGAGTGGTTGTCGAAATTGGATTTGGCGAAGATTTTGGAACTGCTGAGGACGATGACGGTGCAGCAGATGCTTGCTAAAGAGGGATTTGATAATCGGATGCAGCAGGAAAATGCGATTTATCTGCATGAGTTTCTGTATCCACTAATGCAGGGTTACGACTCGGTGGCTTTGGAAGCAGATTTGGAGTTGGGGGGAACCGACCAAAAGTTTAATATTGCGGTGGGGAGAGATTTGCAGCGGCATTTTGGGATGAAACCGCAGTTTGGTTTGCTGATGCCGATTTTGATCGGGACTGACGGGGTGCAGAAGATGTCGAAGTCTTTGAACAATTATGTGGGTTTGTCGGAAGACCCGCTGACGATGTATTCTAAGTTGGAGAAAATTGCTGATAGTTCGATCGCCCAATATTTTGAACTATTGACAGATTTGCCACTTGATGAATTGCCAGAAAATCCGCGAGAAAAACAGAAACTTTTGGCTTTGGATGTGGTACGCCAGTATCGGGGGAAGGAAGCGGCGGAACGCGCACAACAAGATGCAATTGCGCTGGTTAAAGGTGCTGCTGGACAAGCTGATGCAGTGCCCGAGTTTTCTTTGGCAAACGTCCAGTTTCCGGCTAAGTTGTTTTATATTCTGAGTGCTAGCGGGCTGTGTAAAAGCAGCGGTGATGCGCGGAAGTTGATGCAGGGCGGCGGGGTGAAGTTGGAGGGCGATCGGGTTTCTGATGTGAATCTTACTTTTGAATCACCGGCTGATTTATGCGGTAAGGTTTTGCAGGTTGGGAAGAATAAGTTTGTGCGATTGGTGTCTTGAATCTCTTTTTTAACCGCAGATGAATACTGAAGATGAATACTGAAGATGAACGCTGATAATCGAATTATTGTTGCTTTGGATGTTTCGAGTCAAGAAGAGGCGATCGCACTTCTGGACAAACTGCCGCAAGTATCTTTCTGGAAAGTCGGTTTGGAACTGTTTGTGAGTTCCGGGCCGGGGATTTTGGGAATTTTAAAACAGCGGGAAAAGCGGATTTTTCTCGATTTGAAGTTTCACGATATCCCGAATACTGTGGCTGGTGCTTGTCGGGCTGCTGCTAAGTATAAGGTGGATTTATTGACGATCCATTCTACTTGTGGTAAAGATGCTTTGAAAGCGGCACAGTTGGCTTTGACTGAAGGGGCGGCGACTGTTGATCAACCGACTCCTAAGTTGATTGCAATTACTCTATTGACGAGTTTGAATTCGCGACAGTTGGCTTTTGAGTTGAAAATACCTTTGGAGTTGCCGGAATATGCTTTGCACATGGCATTGTTGGCTAAGGAAACGGGTTTAGCTGGTGCTGTTTGTTCTCCGCAAGAAGTGGAACAGTTAAGAATGAGTTGCGGGGATGATTTTCTGTTAGTTTGTCCCGGTGTGCGTCCGAAATGGGCTGATGGAGGCGATCAAAAGCGATCGATGACTCCGAAGGCTGCTTTGAAAGCTGGTGCGGATTATCTGGTGATTGGGCGGCCAATTACTGCTGCGCCCGATCCAGTGGCGGCTTTTACCCGTATTTGTGAAGAGTTGGAGTAACAATAGAAATGTTGTTTTTTACCGCCGATAAAAGCCGATGAACGCCAATAAAATTTTATCTGCGTTTATCTGTGTTTATCTGCTGATATCTGCGGTTGGAACTCCGACTTGGGCAGTTAATTTTGTGACAAATGATACTAACAGTATCAATGCAAGTCGGTATGGTTTGTTAGTGCGATCGCCCTGTCCCGCTGATTTAGAAACTTTGGTCGATCGCCTGTTGCAAGATTTGCCGAGTTATGCTAATCGCGTAATTGTGCGATCGCACTTTTCTCCTAACACTAACACACCGCCCGGTTACGCGCTGCCGCAAATAATTTTAGCCGGCCGGCCGGAGTTTGAACCGTTACCTTTAAATTTTGAAGATGCACTTCCTGAAAATGCCAGTCAAGTTTTTATTACTACTTTGGAACGGCAGTATCGCGGGGGAGAACGAGTCGAAATTCAGCAATATCATTGGCTGTTTTTAACTAAAACTGAGAAGGGATGGGAATTAGTAAAAATTGTTTCTCGGTTTGGTACTGCGGCGAATATTCGTCCTTTATTAAGTCAAGATAGTGCCAGCGAAATTGGTGAGGCTATTCGTTTGTGGTTGCGCGATTGTCATGCAAAAAATAAGTTGTCTCGCAACTAAATTGTATTTTTTGGGCGGGCGAGACGCCCACCCCACATGAAATAATTTTTATTGTGGAACAGGCATCTTGCCTGTTCCGGACAGAAAATAATTTTATTGTGGAACAGGCATCTTGCGGTTGGTTGTGGGTTGGGGTCTAATTAACAGTCTGGATTGGAGCAACTTCATGTCTTTTGTTAGTTCTAACCCTTGGGTTGGAGTGCCGATGCTTGTAGGACTTATACCTGTGTCATTACTTGTACCTCTTTTTTTAATAACACCTTTTTTTATAATATATAATGTCCGCTGTTAATAAATCACGAGGTGGAAATAGATAAGTTAGAAATTCCGAAGATGTTTGGCCTTCTAAATTAGGAAATACTCAATTCTAAATCAAAGGATAACCCGTCAAAAGTACATTGTGACCTAAAAATTTATCTTCATGGTGCTCAGTATTTCAGCGTTTCCTTGACTCCGAGTTTGCTTGGCTCAAAGAGAGAGACCATTCGACAGAATTTATGGAATACTGTGTAATACTCTTCCCCACTATCAAGATCGTGCCAAAATCTTTGGTTGTGCAGTGCTTCTCTTGCATAATAGCCAAATGTGTACAGTGCAATTTCCTTTTTCATTATACCAGACATAATCATAAAGTAAATCTCTTCCAAAAAGCAGATAAATACCTCTTTTTCCTGTTTTGTGACTGATATGCTGCTAGAGCTATCTTGCAAAAGCTCACAGACTTTCTGGATTGACTCGTTCTCATCGAATCTTTTGCTCATCTCATGAAACTTCTCATATCTACGTATCCTATTGAGATCTACGAACTCAAGAATGCCTTTCACAAAAGCTAGGATTCCTATTAGTCCACCAATAGCTTCAATAAAGTTGTTCATGATTATATATCAAATGGGAAGAGATGATAATTATTCCCTATTATACTGCAATACTCCGGACAGTTTTTGGAACGATACTACAAGCTTTACAGGGTAAGGATCATAAAAAAGTCGAATTAAATGTAAGTCAGGCGTGGAGCTGACATTGATTTAATTATCTACAGTGGCTCAAAGCCAAGCGAGCATAAGCCATTGGGCCATATAAAAACTGTCCCGACTATTGATACTGATGATCGGCAAAAAAGTCATGGTGGGGTTCACCAGTATTTATACTCATCGCAAAAATGACACGCTCCCCATCTTGCGGGCGGGCGAGACGCCCACCCCACATGAAATAATTTTTATTGTGGAACAGGCATCTTGCCTGTTCCTGACAGAAAATAATTTTATTGTGGAACAGGCAAGATGCCTGTTCCTGACAGAGGTATCAGAAAATCCACGAATTTTTGGTTGAGCGATTTACAGTGGGGAGTGGGTTTACGAGATTATCTGTTTTAGCCAATTATAGTTGGGGAAACCCGCTCATACAAAGCACAACAAAAAATTATTACAATTGCTATTTTAATTCATCCAATTTAGCCTTAATAGCCTGCATATCTTGCCACATAAACCATTTCGGAGTCTCCGGTTCACGGGAGGGGTTTCGCAGCAAGTAAGACGGGTGAAAAATTGGCATACACAAACGATTTTCCCATTCAATCCATTGACCTCTGATTTTACTAATGGGCCGCTTGTCGCTTAGCAAACCTTTGAGGGCTGTTGCACCGGTTAATAAAATAATTTTGGGGTCTAAGATGCGAATTTGTTCGAGCAAGTAAGGTTTGCAAGCTTCGATTTCTTTTGCTGTCGGAGGGCGGTTGTTGGGAGGGCGACATTTGATGACGTTGGCAATGAATACGTCGGTTTCTGCACTCAATCCCACAGATTCTAAAATCTTATCTAACAGTTTGCCCGATCGCCCGACGAAGGGCAATCCGGTTTCGTCTTCGTTTTGTCCGGGCGCTTCTCCCACAATCAAAATAGAGGCTTGAGGATTGCCGCGCCCGATGACAGCGTGAGTGCGCGTATTGCCCAATTCGCAGCGGTAGCAGCGGTTGCAGTGCTCGCCTATTTGTTCCATATTTTGATAAGTGCCGGGAGGGATGGGAATTTTGGCATTTGCTGGTATTGAGTCTGTTTGGAAAGTGGCACTTTGATTGTTGTCAAAAAGGCTGAGTTGCAAGTCGCTGGACATACATTTTACAATTAGGGAGAGATTTTGGAGTCTAGAGTTTATAGTTTAGATCGGGTTTGGTGATTTGAGATTGGCTAGATGCTTGTGTGCGATGCTGTCGATTCGCTACGGGATAGCTACGCTCGCGCGTACAATCTCCAATTAACACTGGCACAATCTCCAATTGTTTGGTTGAGCTCGTACAGGCAAAAATATGTTCTCTAACCCGTTTTTTGACGATCGCGCCGATGCAGGCGAAAAACTGGCCGAGGCAGTTGTGGACGAGTTCGGCAAGTTGAGTTTAATGACACAGAAGGCGGTGAAACCGATTGTTTACGCCTTGCCGCGCGGGGGTTTGCCCGTTGCTGTGCCGATTGCGCGCCGCTTGGGCTGTCCTTTGGATGTGGTTGTCGCCAAGAAAATTACTCGCCCCGATAATTTAGAATTGGCGATCGGGGCTGCAACTGCTGACGGTCACGTCCTCTGGGAAAAGCAAAAGCAGCACAATTTACGCTTGCAAAAATCAGCACTGCCCCTGGCTCAAAATAATGCTCAATCTCTGCTGGCAGATTTGTCTCCTGGACGCCCAAATATCAGCGCCGCTGGGGCTTTGGCGATTTTGGTAGATGACGGGATTGCTACGGGGATGACGATGGCTGTGGCGGCTAAGGCTTTGGAGTCGCAGCAACCGCTGGCTTTGTGGATTTGCGCGCCTGTCGCCCCGGCAGATTTAATGGGATTTTTGGCCCAAATGGGCGATAAGTTGATCGTTCTGGAGACTCCTCACCCTTTTTACAGTGTCAGTCGCTTTTATGGGCAATTTCCGCAGGTTGAGACGGCGGAGGCTTTAAGGTGTTTGCAGCAACAAACTGAATGGCGATCGTAGGTTAAGCTAGAAGGCTAAATCCAAAAGCTCGATCGCTAACACATGAGACCTTGGCAATATTGGTTGGACACTTTGATTCTGTCTACTCAGCACAATCCGCCTCGGTTTGTTGAGTTGGTGATGTTGACTTTGGCGATGATTTTGCTTGGGCTGTGGAGTGTAACATTGCAGTGGCAATATTTAACGCTGTCTCTGAGTTATATAATTGGTTCGTCTTTTTCAATTTTGGTGCGGGAATCGATCGGCCCGCAGCCTCAATTTCAGCTAACTCACCTGACAGCATTGCTGTTATTAATTATCAGTTTTTATAGTTTTGCTGAACTGATTAGATAGTTAAGGGAGTTTTGAGTTGTAGAGGTAAACTTTATAATGTAATTGCGAAGGTGGTGAAGCAATTGCATAACTTATATAGCAATCCTCAGCGGCTTGTGAACTAGATGTTTTTTTGAACGAACCGCGAAGATGCGTTCGGCGAAGCCGTTCCCGAAGGGTAGGAAGAGAAGAGAAGATCGAGAGTTCACCAATAATTAGCCCTCATCCTACATTCTCCTGGGATTGATGTAAAATTATGCGGTTCCCGGCAGGATCGAAGGCATAGATTTCTAGACCGTGAGAAGCTTTGATAATTTCTCCGTTGGGCGGATAACCTAAAGCCCAAATTCGGGCGATCGCAGTTTCGAGATCGCTGACTTCCAAACAGAGACTCATGCCTGTTTTTGTTCGATTTGCAAATTCTGATTTGTGGGAATCTTTGGGTTTGAATATGCCGAGTCTTAAGCCTGGGAGTTGAAATTCAGCATAAGTATTGGGAATGTAAGGGTTTGGTTCTATGTCGAGAAATTTTGTGTAAAATTTAACGAGAACTTCCTTATCAAGGTCTGCTAAAGTCACTAGGGCGGCGCTGTATTGGAAACTCATATAAATTGGCAATGGGAATTGGTAAGGGAAAATTAATAATATTATAACTTTTTATATATTTAAAATCCTCCAATTCGTCCGACTATTTGGATTTTACCTTGTCGAGCGCTTTTGAGAATCACAGCTTCGCCGCTTTGCGGTACAATATCAGTGATAGCGGTAATATTTACTTGATGAGTTACCATAATAACCGCGCCCTTAGTGTTGCGGTTGTCAACAATTAATTTGCGGATTGTCGCTGTTTGTTGGGCTTCTTTGCTGCTATCGCTAAAGAACGAGTTCAACGCTGGGAACGGTTCGACTTTGCCTAAATTTATCAGTTTTGCTGTTTCCAAACACCTACACCACTGACTGGATAAAACTCTGGCAACTTTGATGTTGCGGTTGCGAAATTCGGCTGCAATTTGCTTGGCTTGGGTTCTTCCCTGTGCTGATAAATTGCGCTGGGTGGAACAGTCACCCAACTTAAAGTTAGCAGGATCTCCCGTACCTGGGGCGATCGCGTGTCGCATTGCTACAACCAACCCTGCCTCACCCCGCTGCAACAATTGCCACCCTGCTTGAGTTTGGGCGTTCGTTGCTGCGTCAGAACTGGCAGTTGCAGTAATTAAGCCGATCGACAATACTAAAGCTAGCGATCCGAAAAACCATTTCCAGTTGAGGTCAATCCGCGCAGCCATTGGTGCAGAAGTTAGGAATTAACTTATCATATTATAATACAACAAATATTGCTCTATGGAACTCACCAATTTTATTGCTCTGTCTGTCATTATTGCCCTCGTGCTGGGGATTGGGTTTGGAACAATGACTTGGGCTTACTTCGGCAAGGGCAGCATTTCTGTACTCTTTAAAGAACCAATTTTAACTTACCCAGAATTTCCCGATACCGACAGCGGCAGTAAAGCTTCCGTTTATTTTCAACAAGGAATTGAGGCTTATCAGTCGGGAAATTACCGCAAAGCTAAAGATAAATTTACCAGTGCTGTAGAACAAGTTTCAACTTTAGCAGAAGCTTACCACAATCGCGCCTTGGCTTGTGCGAATTTGCGCTCGGATGAGGAGGCAGTTGCAGATTTGATCCGTGCCAGCGAATTATACCAACAGCAGGAAGCTGGATTTGCAATCGACACGATTAAACAAAATCTTGCCGCCTTGAAGCAGCGCAAATTAGAACGAGAAAAACAAAAAGCAGTTGCGCCATAAATTATTATGTTCGGTCAGTGGAACTCAACCCAAACCTAGAGTTGTGGTCTGAAAAACCCGGTTTCTTTGTGGTTGGGAGAAACCGGGTTTGTTTACAGAAGTTTTATTAAAGTTGAAAATCAAGATTTAACCTTCTCCAATTCAACTAAATTGTTCTGGAAGCTTCTATTTGGTCGATTTTAGCAATCATCATTTCTCGGCTAGGTGCCACAACTCGATAATTAGTAATGGGATCGTAAGCTTCCCACTCTTGAGTCACTTCGCTGTCTTGCCACAAAAACCATTCCCGGTAAATTTCGCCGTCATCAATGTCGCCACACAATGGCAGCCAATCATCTCCTCCCAAATTATCAAAATCTCCTCCTACTAAATCAATCCAAGCTGCAAGGATACAAGAGTCAATAGCATTATTGTTAACAGCAACGGTGTTATATTCAAGAGAAGTTTCGGGAAAACAAAGTGTGGATTTCATAAGCTGTACCTGAATGTTATGTTATTAATTTATAAAAAAATCCTCTAGGTCAGTGACAGCAGAAGGCCACTATCCTAACCTCCACAGTTCCCACGTCGAAAAACCTTGACACCCAAAGCGCTCAAATGCCTCTGCTGTATGACTTGAGACCGCTTTGAGTCAAGTCGCTACACAGGCTAAATTGAGCCACTTTGCCAAGTGGCATAGAAGAAAGCCCGATCGGCCAAATATTGCTGGCGAAGGCTCTCGCGCATTGAGGAGCAAAGACAGCGCGACTGCCAATTGTATACTGGGTAAGTTGGCGAGTTTCCGTACAGTTTGTGTGGTAAAATTAGCAGTAACCGGACTTTCGTACCCACAGCCTCGTTTGGTGAAAATCTTTCCAGCGAGCTTTCCAATCGTGGTGCGATCGCCAGTTTTAATTTATTGTTAATTTTGCCAAGTCCCGATCGACTGTTAGGGAAAAAAAATTATGCAAGCAACCAACCAAGAAAGAATTATCGATCTGACAATCCACTATACCAACGGCAAACAGCAACACTTCCAGTTCAGTGCGCCAGAGGGAACAGTAGGAGAGCAAGCAACTTTAGGCACTCGCCTGCACAAAATGTTGACAGCAGACCCGATAATTCTCGAATTGGCAGATAAACTGGTAGTTATCCCAGTGCACAACATACAAAGTATTGAAATATCGCCGATTCCTCCCAAATTGCCAGAGGGTGTCATTTCCCCAATGCGAGAAATTAAGAAATAGCTAAGGTGTTCGGCATCTAAATTCAACTGCAAAGACGGGCAAGAGACCCACCCCACGCAAGCTTTTAATAAACAGCAATGTCCCAATTAAAGGCGCGAAAACTTATTACAGCTAACAGATTGAAATTACCCAAAAACTTGTCGATCGCAGGGACGATATATGTCGCGTGAGTGAGGGGAATAATTGCAGGTTTTACAGACTTTAACTTACCCGAAAAAATGCTAGAGCTCCACTGCCACACTACTTATTCCGACGGCACTCTCACCCCTGCCGAACTCGTAGCCGCCGCCGCGTCTTCGGGGGTTCGCGCCTTGGCCGTCACCGATCACGATACGATGTCAGGTTGGGATGAAGCCTTCGCCGCCGCTGCTTTGCACGGTATCGAAATAGTCCCCGGACTCGAACTCAGCACCGTTCACAACGGCAGATCGCTGCACATTTTAGGTTTTTATCCCGATGCAAATAAGTTGCGCGTTCCTTTGAACGATCGCCTGGAAGGAAGGTTTCGCCGCTCGCAGGAAATGGTCGAAAAATTAGCAGCAATGGGATACGCGATCGAACTGCCAAAAACATCCCCAGGAATGGCACCGGGAAGGCCTCACATTGCCTCTGCACTTGTAAAAGCCGGTCACGCCAAATCATCGCGGGAAGCATTCGATCGCTGGCTGGGAGATGACGGCCCGGCTTATGTTCATTACGAGAAATTCTCGATCGTCGAAGGCATCGATTTACTGAAGAGTTGCGGCGCAGTACCAGTGTGGGCTCATCCTTATTTATTTCGCGGCGGTGCTGTTGAGGAAGTCTTAAAAGAATTAGTAGATGCTGGTTTAATGGGAGTTGAAGTATACCATCCCAGCCACAGTTCTAGCCAAATCCAAAAGTTGAAAGATTTGTGTCTTCATTACGGTTTGCTGGCAACTGGTGGCAGCGATTATCACGGCCCCGATCCTGAAAGGAAAGCAGCAGATAGCACCCAATTGAATATGCTGCATTTGCCGTTAGAATTGCTCGAACCGATTAAAGTTGCTGCGGCGAGTTTGAAATAGTTTTTTAGGACGAATTTTGCCGACGTATACAGTTGTCAAAAAAAGGAATTGTTTACTTTTTGAGTGAGGAATTTGCACGAAGTAAGTCCTTAGAAGAAGACCGAGGTCAAGCAGAATATAAATTAATATGAAGTTAAAGGCAATTGCAGGCAAGTTGATTTTACAATGTTACTAAAGCAACTTGCCAAACGGAGCTTATTATGAGTGCAGAAGACAGAGCGAAGGCGATCGGCAAAAATTTAGAAGGCAAAGCTCAGGAAATTTTCGGTAATATCACGGGCAACAGAAAAGACCAGGTTGAAGGCAAAGCCAAACAAGCCGAAGCCTCCGCCCGCCACGCAGCAGAAGATGCTAAAGATGCTGTGAAAAATCTGACGAATAAAGCCAAAAGGTCGATCGACAAATTGTAGAAACCGCGCTATACCAAATCCTGGCTAATAGAATTCGCTTCATATCAAATCCTTTGCTATCAATAGGGTTTGATATGATTTATTTTTGGAATGTGCATAAAACGGGGCGACTCCTGCGATATCTCTTCAAAAGCGCAATGGAGAAGTCCCTATGATTGTTAATTTTACACCGGATTAATTTCGTAGTAAGGACTTCAGTCCTTATTGCATTACCTTTACGAAAAATTTTTGCTCAATTCTGCATAAAGCCGCCAAAACCTGCGATATCAGAGTATCAACACGCAAAAACTGGACTATGACGAGACATGATACCCCCGTCGAACCCTTAGCAGGTTTAGTTCCTGTAGGGGCAAGTTTCAACTTGTTGCTTCCACCCACGGGTTGGGAACTCAAACCGATTTCCTTGGCTTTGTTATTGCTCGCACGTTACAGCACTATTTTCCCTGGGATAATCGAATTATCTCGATGTCATCCGAACGTGCCTGTGAACACCGACGAACAGTTACGCCAACTTCTACAACTCTTGAAAGACTCGCAAGAGAGTAGTAAGGAACAAGAAAGACTCAAAAATCAATTGTGCCAACTCATTCCCCATTTGCCCGGAATTCGCAAGCATCCTTATCCTAATATTGATTTAGAGGAAATGATGCAGGAAGCTTATTGCGGTTTTCTCAAAACGCTTTCGGCATTTTTGAGGGGAATTGACCTCGACAATCTCGCTGCTGATGTGTTGCGAACCCGAGTGGTTCAGCGGTTCAATAAAACTCTCAAGAACAAAGTCTATGAGCAATATCGCCGGATGCAGCAACAGATTTTTAGTGTTAGTTTTGATGCTCCGATTACGAGCAAGCGAGGTGAAAAGTTTGAGGGTCAAGAACCGATAGACCATACCACGAAAAATGGAATTGAGCAACTCATCGAGAGAGAACAAGCTCAAAATAAGCAGCGCATCGGCCGCCAACTATGGCAGTGTATTGAAGACGATCCGATGGGAGAACTGCGAAACAGTTATCCCAATGAAAAAATAGATAAGAAGAAGCCAAATAATCCCGAAAATCGCCGCCCTCGACCGGATGCCAATTCTCACGTACTCGCACTGCGATTGCTGTTGCAAGACCCTCCAGATAAATTGTCTAAAATTGCCAGAGAGTTAAACATTGACTATCAAACTCTCAACTCTCACTGGAAAAGAACAGGTTTGGCTCTCGTCAAAGAGATTGCACTTAAGTTTGGATATCAACCCGAGGAATAATGGTGAATAGCATAGATACTTATTTGTTAGAAATTCCTCTGGAGCAAACTGCCCGCAATTTGGCTCTGCAATTTGCTTCAGAGCAAGCTAATCCGCAAAAAGGCAAGCGGGTTTATTTCAATACCCTGGCGGTTTGGGCGGTTAACTATTTCTTGGAATGGATGGAAATGGAAACCGATATTGATGGCGGTGATAGTTGGAATCCAGTAATGCGGGCGGTTGTGGATGTGGGCGATTTGGTTTTGCCGGGAATTGGCAAGATAGAATGCTGTCCGGTTCAGCTCGGAGAATGGGCTATTTCTCTGCCGGAAGTGCGGGAAAATCGCATTGCATATATCGTCGTTCAGTTTGCCGAACCTTTCGATAAGGTGAAACTTTTGGGCTTTATTCCGGCTGTGGAAATTCTGGATGAAACTGAAGAGATTTCTCTAACTAATCTCAAACCAGTTGAGGAGTTGTGGGAGTATTTGGATCGGATTGAGTTGGCAATTCCGCTAGTGCAAAATGAAATTGAAGAGTTGCTATCTGATTTGGAAGAAAATGACCCGGCACAAGCACAAGTTCGGGAAAAATTGCAAAATAAATCTATTTCTGAAATAGTGGCAATTTTGAATAAAGTTTTGCACAGTAGTGAGAAATCTGACTGGGGCTATGAAGGGGGGAAGGCTTTAGCGGGAAGTGGTTATAGTAGTCGAGGTTTGGGAAATAGAGATATATCTTTCTCTGGTGATAAATCTTCACCTGTGGAGAAAGCTTCAGATATTGAGGAGGATGTGAAAGCGGAACTGAATTTGATTGCTGAAGATTTGTTGGAGAAATTAGCTGAAATTTGGGGAGATGGTGATGATTTTGCCTTGTCATAAATCGGCAATCTCTCAGAAATCTGGATAAATTGCTATGACTTGTAGGGGCGGGTTCACTAACCATATCTGATAAAAATCTACAATCTAAAAAACCCGCCCCATCTCTCAATACGAAAAAACAATTAAAATATTGCGTTTTTGGGTTTTTTGCATGGGGTGGGGGCGGGTTTTGGAGATTGTTTGTTGTTGGCGATTATAGGTGGTGAACCCGCCTCTACAAAATGGGAAGGATGTAAATGAGATTTATCGTTGGGTGGGGGCGTGTTTTGGAGATTGTTTGTTTTTGGCGCTGATGGTTGGTACACCCGCCCCTACAACATTCCAAAGATAAATATCTAGAATTTTTCAGGAATTTGCATAATTATCCCCCAAATTCCCGATCGATATATATACAGAATAAAGCGAAACTCTAATGGACGAACAACGCATCGCCGCCTATCTCCAACTGATTCAAGCCCTGGTTGAGTGCCCTAGCGGTACAGTAAATGATATTATCAACGCCAATCGATACTTAGTGGATGCCAATTTTGTGCAAGTCATGGCGGCGGAAGCGGAGAAGATGGCAGCAGAGGGCAACTCCAAGGCAGCTTGGTTGCAGAATCTAGCGACACAATTGGCTAACTTTATTGCCCGTGCAAATTCTCATACAGATTATTTAAAATTCTTAATGGAGGTGGTGCTGGCAATGATAAAAAGTGATGGGAATCCTCAAGTGGTCTATCCTATTTTACAACAAAATTTCGATAAATTGGATTTGCAATTTGCTCAAATATTACAAGCTTGGACTACATCAAAATTCACAGAAGTTGCCTCAGAACAAGCTGCATCCATCGCAGCAGTTATTGGCAAGTTTGGCTACTTAATTAATAAGTTTCCCATGGGGCGGCGGGCCTGGAATTTAGAAATAGGTATTGCTTGTTATAGCGCAGCATCAGAAGTCTATACCCGCGAGGATTATCCAGAACGATGGGCAACGGTTCAAAATAATTTGGCCCTTACCTATAGTGAGAGAATAAAAGGAGTCAGGGCAAAGAATATAGAAGAGGCGATCGCCTGTTATCGGGAAGCATCACAAGTTTATACCCGCGAGGATTATCCCGAACAATGGGCAGGGGTTCAAAACAACTTGGGGATGGCTTATAGTGACAGAATAGAAGGAGTCAGGGCGGGGAATATAGAAGAGGCGAGCGCCTGTTATCTGCTAGCTTTAGATGTCTATACCCGCGAGGCTTATCCCGAAAAGTGGGCAATGACTCAAAACAATTTGGGGAATGCCTATAGTGACAGAATAGAAGGAGTCAGGGCGGCGAATATAGAAGAGGCGATCGCCTGTTATCGCCTAGCTTTAGATGTCTATACCCGCGAGGATTATCCCGAACAATGGGCATTGACTCAAAACAATTTGGGTACTGCCTATGGTGACAGAGAAGGAGTCAGGGCAAAGAATATAGAAGATGCGATCGCGTGTTTTCGGGAAGCATTAAAAGTCCGTACCCCCGAGAATTATCCCGAAGATTGGGCAGGGACTCAAAACAATTTAGGGAATGCCTATAGTGACAGAATAGAAGGAGTCAGGGCGGCGAATATAGAAGAGGCGATCGCCTGTTTTCGCTTAGCATTAGAAATTCGCGCTCCTACTGCTTTCCCTTTAGACTGCTTGCAATCAGCTAGAAACCTCGGCAATACCGCTTTCACTGCTGGTTTTTGGGATATCGCCCTGGAAGGATTCGAGAAAGCAATTCAAGCAGTAGAAAAAAGCAGAAGTTGGGCAACTTCCGACGATATCCGCCAGCAGATTTTAGCAGAATCGATCGATGTTTACGAAAAGGCAATTCAAGCTTGCGTCAACAACAACGAACTGGAAAAAGCCATAGTATATTGCGACCGTACCCGGGCTCAGCGGTTAGTCGATTTAATGCACAGCAATGATTTGTATGCTAGTGGCGAAATTCCGCCCGCAGTGCAAAAATATTTGCAGGAATTTGAGGCGAAGCAGCGGGAAATTGACGCAGAAGTTGAAAAACTCCGCAAACCTTCTGAAGGCAATAAAGAATTAGCCGGTGTGGGGAGTCAGTCGCGCAGTCGGGCAGAGTTATCTGCTTACACGGAGAAGATTCAAGAATTGGAAGCCCAGAAACAGCGAATCTGGGAAAATATTCGCAGTTTAGATCCAGTTTTAGCGGGACAAGTTCAAGTCGATCCGATGCAGTTTGCGAAGATGCAGAAACTCATTGACAATTCGCAGACGGCGATTCTCTGTTTTTACACGACGGATGATGACACTCATGTTTTTGTGATTTACAAGGATAAAGCGCCGCAGATTCACACTTGTCAGGGAGAGGGTTTGGGAATTTTTCAGAAGTGGATTGGCGAGAGTTGGTTGTCGCCTTATTTGCAGGATCGGAAAATTTGGCAACAGGGGATGGGTGAGTTTTTGTCTCAGTTGTCGCAGCGGTTGAAAGTTGATGAGTTGATTGGTATTTGTTTGGATGGAATTGAGGAATTGATTGTGATTCCGCATTTGTTTTTGCATCAGATTCCGCTGGCGGCATTGCCGATAGAACCCCCCCACTCCACCCTGCTTAGCAAGGGCGTGCCGGGGGGGGTTCTTAGCGATTATTTCCTGATTCGTTACGTTCCCAGTTGCAGAATTTTGGAGTATTGCAGTAAAGACGAAACCATCGAATCGCCCAAATACGGAATTGTGGAAAATGCCACTGATGATTTGTACTTCACTCCTTTTGAGTGCGAACAAATTGCCGAAATTGTGACCCAACCTGAGCGCTTAAAAGGAAGTCAAGAAGCAACAGTCGCAGCCTATCGAAACCTCGCCCAAAATGTGAATGTAATCCACTCCAGCCACCACGCCGTTTCGCGTTTGGACAATCCTTTAGAATCGCGATTGTTTTTAGGAGACGGGAGTATCACGTTAGGGGAATTGATGACACCTGGTTGGCGCTTGCCGCAGTTATCCGATGTGTTTATGTCCTGCTGCGAAACTAATTTAGGAGGGACGGAAATTACCGATAATCTTCTTAGTTTGGGAACGGGTTTTTTGTGTGCGGGGGCGCGGAGTGTGGTCAGCACTTTGTGGGCGGTAGATGATTTCGCTACTTCGCTATTTTCGATTTTTTACTATCAGTATCGTCGGGAAGGTTTGAGTCGTCCAGAGGCTTTGCGACGGGCACAGGTGAGGTTGCGGACAATTTCGGGTGCGGAGTTGAAAGAGCTTTATCAACCGCAAATCGATCCGTTGCTTCAGAGAATTATTGGGGATTTAAAGTCAAAATTGGCTGTGGTTCAAAAGGAAAAACAAAAATTAAAATTGCTGCAGAAATCCTACCACAAGGAGACAGATGAGTTTAAGGAGTTGGGGGCGGAGTTGAAGAAAATAACGAAGCGGGAGAATCAGATTCAGAAACAGAAGAAAGGATATGAAAGTTTGAAAGAAAATATTTACACTCTGTCAAATCCTTTTGATGATTTGAGTTATTGGTCGGGATTTATTTGTCAGGGTTTGCATTGATTTGTGGTGTTTGATGGTGTTAACAAACACGTCTGACACACATTCCGGCGGGGATTGAAATCCCCGCCTCATAGCGCAAGTCCTCTAAAGAGGACTAATGAATTTAACAGTCCTCTTCAGAGGACTTTCGCTATGAGACAGGGAATTAATTCCCTGTCGGACTTTCGGTTTCACCTGCTATTTCACCTACATTTATCGGCCTTAATCCCCGTTCACCTGCGCTTAAAAATCGGGTTCTGCAGCTAAAAGCTCGATCGACAAATCCATCTGTTCCTTCCCACGCGCCAAAAACCTTTCGCACTCCTGCCAACACTCCACAGCCACCCCAAACTGCTCGAAAACCTCCTCTAGAGGCAACTCTCCCGATTCCACCCGATCGATAATCGCTTCAATTCGATCGACCGTTTCCTCATAATTCCAGTCAGACTGGCGCAACTGCGAATCAATCATAACTTTTCTTCTGCATCCAATACTTCTAGAATCTTAACTTTCAGCACGCCCCGACTCAACCTCACAGTCAATTCCTCTCCCAATTCCAAACCGTCAGTTGTGCGGACGATCGTACCGTCACTTTGGATTACCGCCGCATAACCCCTTTGCAATACCGCTGTCGGATTCAGTGCAGATAGCTTTTCTTGCAATACTTCCAGTTTACCAGTTGCTTGCCGCAAAGTTCGGGATGTCGCAGGCAAACGTTTTAATCGATTTTGTAACAGTTGCAAATGCTCTTCTTCTGTCTGAAATCTTGCCCGCACAGCGTTTGCTAAATTGACCATTCGCTGCTTGTGTTCAAAGTAAAGATCTGCTAAAATTGGTACCGCTTGAGCGGCCGCCGCAGTGGGAGTGTGGGCTCGTTTATCTGCTACTAAATCGGCGAGAGATTCGTCTCTTTCGTGCCCGATACCAGTGATAATTGGAATCGCACAATTCGCGATCGCCCTGACAACTCTCTCATCATTAAAAGAAGCCAAATCTTCCGCAGAACCGCCGCCCCGCCCTAAAATGATCACATCAGCCCTACCGTCCAATTCTACACGGGCGATCGCCCTAGCAATGGCAGCAGCAGCCAATTCTCCCTGCACTCCTGTCGGCGACAGCAACACCCGCAAACCGGGATATCTTTGGGCTAGAGTCCGCTGAATGTCTCCCCAAGCAGCGCCAGTATCGGATGTCACCACGGCCACAATTTGCGGGTGTGCGGGAATCGGGCGCTTTCGGGCGGGATCGAAGAAACCCTCAGCATCCAAGCGCGATCGCAATTGCTGCAACCGCAAAGCCTGCAATCCTTCCCCAGCCGGTAGCGATTGCACAACAGTCAACTGGTACTCGCCCCGATTTTTGTAAACCCGGATGCTTCCCAAAACCAGCAACTGTTCGCCTTTTTCCGGGATTTGCACCAATTTTTGCCGCTGAGAATTCCACACCACGCAGCGAATAGCAGCGCTTTTGTCGGTGTCGCACAGAGTGAAAAAGCAGCCGCTGGGGTGGTGCGAAACGTTCGACACCTCGCCTGTCAGCCAAACTGATTGCAGGTTGCGATCGCCCTCCAACAACTCTTGCAGGTATGATGTTAGTCCGGCAACAGATAAAGCTGTATCGGGAAGAATTGAAGTCATCCAATTTTAGATTTTAGATTTGAGATTTTAGATTTACGCTACTATCAATACTTCGGACAGTGTGTGATTGCCAAGGGTAAAATAAGCGTTTCAGGGCGAGTGCAGAATCCACTTGCTAACGGAAAATCAAGGGTTTCCGAGTAGGATCTCAAAATAGTCCGGACTATTGTAGTATATCTAAGGTAATTTATTTGTAGGCTGAGCGGGCAATCGTAAATTTAACTGCAAACAAACTAATGATATCAGATACAATGACTTCGATGAATGTGCTGCGCCAAGAGGCTGCGGCGCTCGGCATTACTGAGGAAGAAGCCAGAAAATATGGCGACCTCCGACATAAAAGAACTTGGTCTTTGGCGATCGAACATCACCTCTCAATGCAAGATTTTGCCGATCGCATAGAACAATCCTTCACAACTTCCGAACCCGATTCCTCCAGCGCACTCAACCACTCTCAGACTGCGGAGTCGAAAGACTATGGTATTCAGCTAACAGCGAACCTAGGCGAATCTAGAGTAACCAGGGAGAACCAAACAGCATCTGTTGCTGCGCCACAACAGCCAGCAGAAGAAATCGGGCGATCGCACACACATTCCGACCACCGCAGCAACCAAAACCGAGGTTTTAAACAAGTAGTTCAAAATCATATTAAAGCATTAACAATTGCATCCGCCTCCCGCACAAATCTGCCCCATTCACAACTGGGCAATTGGGTTTGTCCTGAGTGTGGGCCGGAGGGCGAATTGGGATGTTTCCTCTGCGCCGGAGAAGGCAATGTAGGGGACATTGCAGCTATTGGCTGGACGCTAGCTTATATGGAAATGTTGGGCTGTTCTGCTCGCGAAATTGAACCCTTGAGAAAAAATTCGCCTTCATTGAATATTCTGGAATTGAATTTAAAAGTTTGTGTTGCTATCAAACAAAGTAGCGAAGTTTTAGCCAGGACAGAGAAATGGGTAATTAGTCATTAGTTACCTGAAAGCTCAACCAAATTAAGTATTGATTCTAGCTTTTTCAAAGCAACTTCCAAATCATCATTAACAACTTGGAAATCGAATTCCCCTGCTGCTTCAATTTCCTCTTTAGCCCGCACCAACCGACGGGCGATCGCAGTTTCGGAATCTTGACCCCGGCTCCGCAGCCGCCGCTCCAATTCTTCCCAAGAAGGAGGTAAAATAAAAATTCGCAGCGCCTCTGCAAACTTATTCCTAATTTGCCTAGCCCCTTCCAACTCTATTTCTAGGATTACCCATTTTCCCTCACCAATTCCTTGCTTGAGACCAAAATAAGGAGTACCGTAAAAATTACCGGCAAACTCAGCCCATTCCGCCAGCTCTCCAGCCTCAACCATTTGTTCAAAGCGGCTGCGGCTGACAAAATAGTAGTGCTGTCCCTCAATTTCTCCCTCACGGGGCGATCGAGTTGTCACGGATACCGAAAGATATAATTCGGGATGGCGATTGAGGAGCGATCGTACTAGGGTGCCTTTCCCCACACCGCTAGGCCCCGTCAGAACAATTAATTTACCGGATTTCATTTTTAGAATAGAAACGTGTAACAATTCAAGTTTTCGCTTACTCTAAACTGTAAGCGCTCAAATTGCAACTGACAAACCTCAATCATCCCGACCTTGAGCGTCTTTGCTGATCACAAAACGATTAGCAACCGTTTCCGGCTGAATCGCCGAGAGGATTACGTGACTCGAATCTGTAATAATTACCGCTCTCGTGCGGCGGCCGTAAGTCGCGTCAACCAGTTGTCCCCGCTCCCGCGCATCAGTAATAATCCGCTTAATTGGCGCTGACTCGGGACTGACAATGGCAATCACTCGATTAGCAGACACAATGTTACCAAAACCGATATTAATTAATTGAATATCCATGAAATTCTTAATCTGTAGGTGAACGATTGACTATCAATCCTTACTTTTGATCATATAATATACAAAGATTTTTTCTGATAATCCTCAAATTAATCCCAACTAAGTTTTTTAGTTTCTACCTAAAATTTTCACCCTTTTGACGCCTAGTACCCCGTGCTTTATCAAAAATTTAAAAAAGACTCGCTGTTGCCACTCTATCTTAAAGATTCGGTAAAAGCGTCGATTTTTATTTGCAAATAAAAGCATTAGCTGTATAAAGAAAACAACCCGTAAATGTTGCGATATATAAATTTAATTTCCGCGAGATGTAATTTAAGTATAATCAGTGATCAATAACAGTAAATATTCCCAAATCGAAGTCTATACTAACAGTATTGAGACTGATGCTGCTTTGAGGAGCTTTCCAACCTCAACTAAAAGCTGCTGGCGATCCTCTTCGAGGGCTTCGCTAACGCACTTTCTGCCCAATTTTTACCCAAAGATTGGCGATGATGTGCCAAACTACAGATGTTTATTGCATGATGTTCTACAATAAAATGGGCGGGTAGTGAAAATTTTAGTCCTATTAATACCAATAAAAAAAGTGTGTCTCCACTTATCAATCTTCTAACAATAAAACTTACGCAAAAAGTTATTTTATGCATGAATTATAGCGTGTTCCAGGTTTATGAATTGTAGGGACACCGCAATGCCGTGTCCCTACGGGGAACGAACGATATTTTGTGTGCTTCATAAACCTGGAATCTGCTGGATAGCGGTAAGACTTCATCCACACCGCACCCTAGACATACAGGATCTGCCTAAATCTGGTTTAACAAAAAACAGGGATTAATGCAGATAAATTCACCCGCATTAATCCCCAGTTATTCCACAGTAGATTATGCCAGATTAAGCCGCAACTAAACCGCTGTGTCTCAACAAAGCTTTAGTGCTCGGTTCGCGTCCCCGGAAAGTTTTAAACACTTCCATCGGGTGCAAACTGCCGCCCAATCCTAACACTGTATCTCGGAAGCGCTTACCTGTAGAGGCGATCGCACTTTCATCTTCCAAACCCGCTTCCTCAAACGCCGCAAAAGCATCAGCGCTGAGCACTTCCGCCCATTTGTAACTGTAATAGCCCGCCGCATAGCCGCCCGCAAAAATGTGTCCGAAAGCGCACAAAAATGCGTCTTCTTCCAGAGGAGGCAAAACTGTGGTAGTTTTAGCGATACGGTTGCGGACATCGGCCACAGTTTCGCTGCCGCCCGATCGATAGCGGTGGTGCAATTCGATGTCAACGCTGCTAAAATGTACTTGCCTGAGCATGACGGTGCCGCTCATGTAGTGGCGCGCTGCTAGCAGTTTTTGGTAGTAGTGTTCCGGCAAAGTTTCCCCGGTTTCGTAATGCTTTGCCATCCCGAACAAAGTCGCGCGATCGTAACACCAATTTTCCATAAATTGACTGGGCAATTCCACCGCATCCCACTCAACATTATTGATGCCCGAAGCCCCCGGATAGTCTACCGTTGTCAGCATATGCTGCAAACCGTGACCGAATTCGTGAAACAAAGTTTCGACTTCCAAGAAAGTCATTAAACTCGGTTTGCCGTCAACAGGAGGACTTTGGTTGCACACCAAATAAGCCACCGGCAACCGCGTTGTTGTTTTTCCGGCTTCCACAAATTTAGCGCGCACTACGCACTCGTCCATCCAAGCACCGCCGCGCTTTTCCTCGGGGCGGCTGTAGGGGTCTAAATAGAAATTGGCGATCGTATTTCCTGCTTCGTCATCTATTTGGAAATAGCGCACATCTTTGTGCCACACAGGAGTTTGACCGTCCGCCGCAGTTACTGTCACGCCGAACAGCCGGTTTACTAATCCAAATAACCCCTCTAATACCTGTGGCAAAGCAAAATAAGGGCGCAATTCTTCGGCACTAAAAGCAAACTTTTCTTCCCGGCGCCGTTCCGACCAAAAACCAATATCCCAGTGCTTCAAATCTCCAGCTTCCGCCGCGCCTTTTTCGGCAGCAAAAGCTTTCAATTCTTCTAAATCTTTGACAGCAGCATCATAACTAGCTAAGCGCAATTCTTCTAACAAAGCTTCCACTGCTGTAACGTCGGGAGCCATTTTGCTCGCCAAGCTCAATTCGGCATAACTGCTAAACCCGAGCAAAGCAGCTTTTTCCTGGCGCAAAGCTAAAATGCGATCGGTCAACGGCCAGTTATTCAATTCTCCGCTACTTGCTCTGCCGATAAAAGCTTTGTACAACTTTTCGCGCAAGTCGCGGCGGGTGCTGTGCTGCATGAAAGGGCCGTAACTCGGAAAGTCTAAAGTAATCCGCCAAGGGCCGTTTTCGGCATCCGCATTTTCTTCGCCGGCACTGCGAGCGGCTTGAGCTGCTAAACTCAACAAACTCGGCGGCAAACCGTCAATTTCGTCTTTGTTTGTGAGGGTGATGCTGAATGCTTTGGTAGCGTCGAGGACGTGATTGGAAAATTGGGTAGTAATTTCGGCCAATTCTAATTGAATGGCATTAAAACGCTCTTTTTGCTCGCCTTCTAAACCGACGCCGGAGAGTTGGGCGTCTCGGAGAGCGGCTTCGACAATTCGCTTTTGAGCTGACTCTAAGCTGTCCCAATTTTCGCTAGCCCGCAGCGCTTTAAAAGCTTCATAAAGCGGTTTGCTTTGACTGAGCTTGCTCCAAAATTTTACTACTTCCGGCTGTACTGTTTCGTGAGCCGATCGCAGTTCCGGGCTATTTTTCACGCCCATCAAATGTCCGACAATGCTCCAGCTCCAATTTAAACGCTCTCCGAGTCGCTGCAATGGTTCTACTAAGCCGCTCCAAGTCGGCTCTACAGACGATTCTAAGTCAGCTAGCGAGGCTTCTAGTTCGGTCAGCAGTTGAGTAACGGCGGGGACTACGTGTTCTGGTTCGATCGCGTCAAATGGAGGCAATCCTTGACCGATTAGTAACGGGTTATCAGCAATAGTTACGGTTGCAGTCATTTAATTTTCTTGTAACAGGTTGAAAACAGGTGAACTAGACAGATTAGCTTTTCATCTTGTAACACAGTTGTCGAAAAATTTGGACTCGATCGGGCGTGAGTCGCAGAATCTCTGAGTCGAAAAATCTTCCTTCTGACTGATGACTAATGACTGCTGACTAATGACTACTGACGATTCTCTGGTGTGTGCTGCAACTCCTTGACAACCGAGATTAAGCGCTTGAGGTGAGGTTTGACAACTTCTTGCTGCTCGTGTTCCAAACGGTGGATTTGAGCTTGGACGATCGACAAATCAGCAGTTGATTGGTGCGCGGGAGCTTGCAGTTGGCTTTGCAAATTGGCCATGACTTTCTGGATTTCCAAAAATCTAGTATTTACTACTTCCCAGTCGTCTCGGGTGATAGAAGTTTCTGTCAAGCCTTGCGTCGCACTTTGCAGTTGCTCTATAGCCTGTTCCACAGCTTGGAGATTCGCCCGTTGACCAACAGATAAATCTTGCAGTTGTTCGCTCACTTGCTGGCGGACATCGAGCACAGCAGACGCCACAATTTCTTGCAAAGAAGCTACCGACTCTCCTAAACTCAGCAACTGCCGCTGAATGTCGAGAGAATCCTCAAAGCCTTCTGCCCTAGGCATTGCCGCCATTTGCTGGCGCAGCGATGCAATATCTGCAGACAACTGCCTGCGTAATTTAACAATTACCGTCACCGCCGTTTTTTCGACTTTATTGACAGACTTTTGGACTTGGGCCATTTCCGAATGTTGATGCACCCGCACTTGCTGCTCGAAGCGATACCGGTTAGCAACATTCAGCGACAAAGCCAAAGTTAGGGGAGCCACCCCGTAAAAAGCTTGGCCCGACACTGCCACCGCCAGGGAACCCACACCAGAGGCCGCCAGAGAGGCGTACTCTGCCAGCTCCAGCCAGTGCCTTTGAGGAAAACTTGGTCTCAAGCGGTTTGCAACAGAGGGTTTTGGCTTCCGCACGGCTCTTTGGGTCATAGTATTTGCTCGTTGTGGGTAAGGTTGCGAGATTGGGTGGAGCATCGATTTCTATCCTTATTTTCAGTTATATGTTTTAGATTATTTCTTGGCACTCTTCTATTTTTACCTTTGTGAGTAAGTTAAGGATGACTGCCATATTATTATGTATTTGGGAGCCTGTGACGATCGCGCCCAATTCCGGCTGTTAAAAGGTTCGCCCCAAGGCGCCCTCTATTTTACAGGAGTTAGGTCATTCGGTGAGGGCGATCGACAATAGCTGTCCAGGCTAACTGAAAAATGCCTAAGACTATTTTAGATTTTAGATTTTAGATTAAAAGTTAACAAAAGGCGACCTACTGAGGACGATCGTCGTTTGGAGATTGTCGGGAGTTGCCTTTTTGTTCGCGCATTGGTATAATTTACTGTTTCTCAATGACCCAGAGTAAATTTACTGTAAAAATTGACCAATGAACTCAGAAAAACCCGCAATTGGCGATCGGCTAAAATCTATTTTCAGTATCGCCCTCTTTATCATTCTCGTACTAGCAGTAGGCTTTTTAAGCGTTAATTTTATTTCAGCTCTCTATGCAAAACTTTCTTAAAATTAGGACTGACGCATGGGGTTCACAAACCTTTTTTTTTAAGATAATAGTTCGTCGCAGTCGGCAGATTAGGTGAAAAACCCGGTTTCTTTAGTCGGAGTAAGTCCCAGACTTTTTGAGATTCCCCACTTCTTCAATTATTCTCCAATTTTAAGCACGAGATAATTTGTTGGGATTGCATTCTCCTTCTTCCTTCTTCCTTCTTCCTTCGGCTATAATTTCAACTATAAAGATTGTGGTCTGGGTCTAACCAGACAATATAAAAAACATTTTCACTAAAAAATCCATGCACCCTGCCGTATTCATTAGCAGATATTTGAAACTGGTACGGAACATTTACTAGCGCAGCTTCATTGGGAATCCCGAAGCCATTAGGCTCAGTTGTATCTAGCCAGACAATTCCATGACAGCGCAGACTTTTACTCTGATTATTAATAATTTCTTGAGCTTTCAATTGTGACAAATCGCGCAGCCTTCTGAATACAGATGCTAGATATCTAGCATCTCGACCCGCAATTGAAAATTTCTCTTTGTCATCCTGATAATACCTGAAAGAAAAACTAATTCCTTCTGGGATTTGGATATTGACAACCTCTCTCCTTGCTGAAGATGGTTGACTGCGAATGTCTGTATCTTGTCTTTTTTTATGCTTCTTCTTCGATGACACGGCTTTTGTAAAATTTCATCATTGATTCCTTCGTAATAATAGCATGAGAAGGTTCATCTCTTGGCAACTCACCTCTAGCATTAATCCAAGGGTCTTCGCGTCGCACCATCAATTCTAACTCATAAGCATCCCGAAAGAAATAATCATCGGATAACTCGTCTAAAAACTCTTGTACTTCTTTTGGAAAGTCCGGTTTTTCGACTTCTTTGAGAATTGGCTTCCAGTCAAATTGTTCTTTGTATTCGTAAAATAAAGCCGGGATAGTCGGCCCGTGCACCCAAGCTTCAAAATCTTCATCAAAAAGCGGTTTATCTTCAAAAGCTAAATACCATGCTTGGGCGTAGTACAATAGTTTTTGTAGCTTGTGGTTGCTGAGATAGGAACCTACATCATTCGCGAACCAGATGTAGTAATCAGCGAGTTGGGAGGCTGTTGTTACTGTAGTTATTGTGGTCATAGAACTCGACTCAATAAGTTTTGTATTTTATGATAGCACAGTCACCACTCTTTATGATAGGGCGGTTAAAACCGCTTCTTGTCAAACAAAGTCTGCCTCCGCAGAGTAAGAAATAAAAGGTTTATTAACAATGGTGCAATATCTCCGTTACAATCCTTTGATATATTGCTTCAGTACAGGTGGCAAAGTGTAAAAACTTGCTTCTTTTTCTATCAAGCAGCGCCGTGATAGAAATTGCAATGCGTTTAGCAAATCTGATGATGATATTTGTCCGTTTTGTAGCAATTTGGCGAAGTTGACTGGCTGGTTTTCTGTCGCTAACAATGACATAACTTTTTTTATAGTTCGGAAGTGGGTAATCCTGCATAGTCATGAAAAAATAAGCCTTTCACTCTATAGATAAACAGGCGTTAGACTAATGAATAAAATACCAGATTGCTCCAATATGATTGGAGAATTTTTTAGAAAAGGAAAGAGTTTTTCTGATTAAACGAGATATTCTTTGTCTCATCGTATTGTTAAATCTTTCTATATAGGAAGTTTAGCCACTTTCCTTGACTACTGATTGGTGTCTCTTTTTTGGAAAAACTCTCTGATAAGCACTCCAAAAGTCGGTGAATAAACAAGCACCTTGACTCTGGAACTGTCGGTAGAGAATCCCACAATCCTTGAGTTCCTAAATGGTGACTAATGGCTAATGACTGATGACTGAGGACTAATGCAAAAACTTGCGGACTTGATATTCGCGACTTTCGGCGATCGCAATTTGCAAATCGCCCATTTTGGCATCCAACTCCTCGATTGTGCTTTGTGGCACAGACTTCCACTTCTCCCTAGTTTCCCAGCGAATCACCATCACCACCTCATTTTCCACCGGATCTACCCAAATTTCTTTGCCTAAAAAACCGTCCCAACTTTTTAGTCCCGCCGTCCAAACTTCCTGATCTCGCTGAATAAACTGCTCCCACTTTTCTTGAGGTACTTTAAATTTTAGCCACTCAATTACCATCTTATTTCCTATTTGTAAATAGCTAATTAATCGTTGCCGATCGCAATTTTAATTATCAACTCAGTTCCCTCTCCCGGACGCGAAACACAGTGCAACTTACCGCCGTGCTTTTCTACTACTAAATGCTGGGATATTGCTAGACCGAAACCAGTGCTCGTGTCTGGACATTTAGTGGTAAACAAAGGGTCAAAGATGCAGTCGAGGACTTCTTCAGTCATGCCAGGACCATTGTCACTAATGGCGATCGCCACTTCGTTTTCCCCTACCACGGAAGTCCGAATCCGAATTTCGGGATTGAATACTTCAGCTCTCGACCTGCCTGAAGACAAGTAAGACTGATTTTGAATTTTACCATACTTTTCGGGATTTCTCCCCCCTTCTTCCAAAGCGTCGATCGCATTTGTCAACAAGTGCATGAACACTTGGTTTAAGTGTCCCGCATAGCAGTGAACTCGCGGCAAATTTCCGTACTCTTTAACTAGAGAAATCCCCGGTCGTCCCCCTTTAGCTTGCAGGCGATTTTGCAAGATCAGCAAAGTGCTGTCCAAACCTTCGTGGATATCAGCAGGCTTCATTTGGGCTTCGTCGGTACGCGAGAACAAGCGGAGCGATCGCACGACATCGCGAATCCTTTCGGAACCCACTTTCATTGAATTTAGCAGTTTTGGCAAGTCTCTTTTGATGAAGTCTAAGTCTAATTCCTCCATCAAATCTTGAATTTCCGGCACGGGATGGGGATAATTCTTTTGGTAAAGGTCGATCGCTCGCAGCAGTTCTTGAATGTAGCCAGTAGCATGGCTGACATTGCCGGAAATAAAACTAACTGGATTATTAATTTCGTGCGCTATTCCTGCTACCAACTGCCCCAGAGATGACATCTTTTCTGTTTGAATCAGTTGAGTTTGAGTTTGCTGCAAAATTAACAGCGTCTGCTCTAATTTAGCCGCTTGTTGTCGCAGGCGTTCTTCGGATTCTTGCAAAGCTAAAAGTGACTGTTTGCTTTCTGTAATATCCAATCCCACAAATACCGCCGCCGTATTGTTATGGTATTTTTGAGCCACTATTAGATAAGTTTTATTTTCTCCTCTAATGCTCGCTGTTACTTCTTGAGATGTTTTCTTTTTATGGTTGGCAAAGAACTCGTATACTAAATCGTTAAATTTGGGACTTGTCTCTAAAAAACCTACTTTTTGACCGAAAAATAGTTCTGCCGGCATTTTGTAAGCGCTAGCTAAATGTCGATTTACTCCCAAATAGCGCAAATCGGAACTTACCCAAGAAACTAATCCCGGCACCGCGTCCAAAACGGCTTGAAGTTGCTCTTTGGCCTCTACGAGCGCTGATTCTGCTGCGAGGCGAGCAGAAATGTCGCGGGCGATCGCGCAGCGGTATTCGCAGCCGCCGTATTCTAAATAATTGACTTTAACTTCGACGGAAAAACTGGCGCCGTCTTTGGTTTTGTAACTGGTTTCAAAAGTGAGGTTGGTTTGCTGCTTGAGTTGATCCCAGTGTTCTCGCCAATCCGATGCTGGCAAATGCGAATCGATGTCGCTAACCCTCATGTTTAGCAGTTCCGATTCCGAGTAGCCGAAAAGATGGCAAGCGGCTTTGTTCGCGTAGCAAATTTGACCGTCGGAGGTACTAAAAAAGATTGTATCAGCAGCATTTTCGAGGGCAATTTGAGTTAGTTGTGGTATTGTTCCTAACTGCTTGCTTTTGACCTCGGACTGAAATTTATTAGAGCAATTGGTTTGAGCGGGAGCCTCACCTATCTTAGATGCCAACAAAATTAAACCGCCGATGGCACCTTCGCTATTTTTCCAAGGCTGAAATACCCATCTTACCGACTCGCTGACAGAGCCACTTGCGGTTTTTCCTGATACAGATGCGATCGATCGCCCTGCCACAAACTCGCTGTATTCCAAAACTCCCGTCAAACAAGCCTGGGCATTTTGCTCCCAATATTCCGGGAGATTCGGGAACAGTTCCCAATGAGATCGGCCGATCGCCTCGCCGTCGCCCAACCCGCAATCTGTTTCCCAGCGATGAGAAACCGACAGATAGCGCATTTCACAATCTACCATTGCCACGGCTTCGGCGGAGCGCTCCACAAACCGCCGAAATCTGTCTTTACTCTCGGACACGGTTGCCTCTGCGGGTTGTTGGGCGATCGGGAAAGTCCCGTCAACGTACCTTCCCAGTCCCTGACTTTTTTGCTGAACTGGCTTAGTTTGCACGGTTTGGGATTTCCTCCATAGCTGTCAAGTTTGAAAAATTCTGTTTGAGACCAAAAATGCTGTTTTTCCCTGATTTGCTCTCTCGGACGATACCCTTAGAGGGTATCACCCATCATTGATATCATTTTTGATGGGGATATGTCTATAGGCATTAGTGTCAATTTAAGACCAAAGCTAGTGCCCGGTTGCTGTTTGACGATTAGGCATAGATCGCGCTGGCGCCCCCCGAATAATAGTCGGAGGGGACTGGAGTGATCTCTTGTCTCCCCCGACTATTCCGGGGCGCAAGAGGGCAGCGAGACTAGGCAAAAAACGAGAGAGAAAAAGGGTTTTAGGCGATAATTGACCGCAATGGTCTAGAGGTACCCAAGAAAGTTTCCCCCACACTTTGATATTCAGAATATTTCCTGGTGATTGTTCGGTATTTTATACAAGTCCCCAAAAGAATGCAACTGTATGCCCGCGATCCAAATCATGAGCTTCTTCAGTCATTCCCAATTCTTTCATTGAAAATCCCACATCGAACATGGTATGAGATCGTGTAGCCAGTGCGATCGCCAGATAGCTTGAGAATGCAAGAGAGCGCTCAAACAAATTTGTGCGTAAATTCACTGGTAAAATCCACTCTCCCTTTCCGCAACATTGCAGGATCTAATCTTTCAGTAGTGTTGCAAGTCATCAAAACTACGAGTTTTTGCTGAAATTGAATGCCGTGTTCGTCGATGACGCTTTGATACAAAGTTCCATCCAGCAAACTCAAAATGTGTTCAGTTTTGTTAGTGCGTTGGGCTTCTGCAGTCGATCGATCTTGAGCCAAATTATCAGCCTCATTGATAATAATACAAATCCGCTCTAAATAACTCGGTGGCACAAAATTTTCCACAGCATCGTGATCTAAGATAAAAATTACATAACCCAGCGGCACTAAAATTTCCTTTGCTACCGCTTGCGTCCAAGCAGTTTTGCCCGTACCCGGTTCGCCACTAACCAAAACAGCCAACTGATTTTGATCCAAAATTGCCTGCTGAACAGTATCCGTAAAACTTTGAACCTCCGCAGAAAACGTGCGAATTGGGAACTGGCTGTGAACCTGTCCGACGCGGCTTTTGTACCCGCCCAGAATCACCGCTAAATTATAAGTTGCCTTGCTAACGAGTGGCGCAATATCTTGGCAAATTAGAGTGTAGCAGCGTCTTCCCCTGTCGTAGCTGTCAATTTGTAGCCAGCAGCCGAATCGAGCCCAAGAAGCATAAACAGTACCCAAAACTTCCAAGCGTTCCCAGCTAACAAATCGCTCCGGGGGATAAGAAAAATGCCGCTCCATAAAAGACTGGGTAATTGTATCGGGTTTCCCTAGCAAAGCCAGAACTTTGAAAACAGTAATTTCTTGGAGTTTGTTGAGAACGTAGTCGATGGGAATGCTAGCGCGGCTGACCAATTGCACCACAGGCGTTTCGGTAACTAAAACGTCTTTGTAGCGGTAATCCGGGTAAACAGGCTGCGGAGTAATGTAATCCCAAAATTCATCAATTTCGTAGCGAGTATTTTCCGAAAATACATTTAAAATATTGGCCCACCAAGTATATTGGTGTCGTCCCATTGCGTCGGCAATATCGCTAGCTGCACCTAAAGTTTTTTGAGCTAGTTCTTGGGGGTCGCTAGAGGCTAAATGTACCAGGTGTTCCCAATCAAATTGACGATAAAAAGGTCGCCAACCCGAGCCTAGCAGACCTCTATTTTGAGAATTGTTTTGATGAAAATTGTTTTCGCGATCGCCCATATCTTCCGCACTCATTTTGCAAAACTCCTACTTACTCTTATTTTACAGTTTTTGTGCTACACATTCTACAAAAAAACTGAAATTTATCAACTTATTTTGAGATAAGCGGGCGGCACAAAATCTACTAACCAAACTTTGTTTTCCGAGCAGTAAAATGTATGACCATCGCGTTGCATGGCAGCGGCATCTACAGTAAAGACTGCCGGGATGCCATGTCTTGCACCTACTTGGCGCGCCGTCTGGATATTGACGGACAAATGAACATGATGCCGCGACATTTTCCTAATTCCTTGACTGAGAATAGACTCGACGGCAGTGCTACCTGTTCCGTGATATAAAATATCCGGGGGAACAGCGGGTTCTAACTGCAAGTCAACCTCTACGCTGTGTCCTTGGTTGGCACGAATTAGAGTGCCTGTGGAGTCAAATGAAAAGCGCTGCTTGTCGTTTTGCGCGACTACTTGTTTGAGTTCTGCAAGCTGAACAGGAAAGTTATTTTTTTGGCACGCATCGAGGAGTTCGCTAACAGGAACCCAGCCACCTGGAACGAGTTCAATGCCGATGCGCCAGGGGGCGTGACGCAGGTGTTTGCTGAGATATCGGCTGATTTTTACTAATCGAGAATCGTTCATAATTTTACTTTATTTATTCAGATTTTAAATCACCTTTTACAAAATGTCAGTAGCGGGTTATATCGTCGCGTGGGAGCGGGTTTATTGAATATGTTTGCACTGCCAGAGGGCTCTTGAGTGAACCCGCTCTTACAGGTTTTCGGAAAATGATTCCTGGACGTAGAAAAGGGTCTTACGCGCGAATTATAGCGGGAAAGCTCGCCCTTAAGTCCCTACATAATTAGGTCCTGCCTCCGGGACTCAAAAAGTGTTTGAGCGGCGATTTTTCACGAGCTTTATTTTTTTATAATTAGCAAAAACTCGGCATTCTGTCTAATGCCTTCTACCTTGGGATAACTCCGCCAAAAATAGCAAAGTTGAGATACCGCCAGTGACATCCTACGTCGGCAAAACCAGCTTCTGCAAGCCACTTTGTCTGCTCTTCCACAGAGGAGGGAATATCTTCTTCTTGATATTTCTGAAACCAGGCTGCATCGTCTTCTCCGTTAGCTTTCATGTACTGCCGCCACAACTGTTCGTATTGCTCAGTCAGTCTGGGAGTAGCACCTGTCACAATATCTCGAATTAGCAAGATTCCCCCGGGATTCATCGAGTGGAAAAGTTTGTGAAATAGCTGTTGTTTGCCTGGGCTGTCGAGGTGGTGGATTGCCAAGCCTGAAACTACCAAATCGTAACCGCTGCCGAAATCATCTTCGGCAAAGTTTCCTTGCTGCAAGGTCAGCCGTTCTCGGAAAGCGGACAAGTTAGTTTGGCAAGTTTTCAGCATATTTTGGGCCATGTCAAAGGCTAGAACTTTTGCTTGAGGAAATGCTGACAGAATCACAGCCGACAGTATGCCAGTTCCCGCGCCTAAATCCAGAACTTTTATGTTACCCTTAGTTTCAGAAGGGATTAACTGCAATATTACATCGTGTTGCTCGCCATAGCGCAGAATGAGGCGGGGAATTAAGCCGTCATAATCAAAGGCTCTTTGTTCAAATTGCTCGCGTACAGCGTCTAAATTCACAGACGATTTTCCTCAAATTGTTAATAGTTGAGTGCGTCAAGGCAGTTGGCCGGTTCTATTCTCGGAAACCATATTACATTTGATAATACAAAAAATATACAGAGCTGTCAAGATGTTGAAGAAAATAATTTAAAAGAAGTTAGGGACGATCGCCAGACACGGACTTTGTGCGCCTTAACAGGCCCGTGATTTGGGAAATGTCTAGCCCTGCACATATATCTCCTTCAGTGCAGATGAGGCAGATTGTCACAGACCCGAAAGCCTGCTGAAGACGAGACTTTGTGCCAGATAGTAGGAGTAATTGTGAGAAAAAAGTTGACGGTTATGATACCAGTTTCAAACAAGAATGCAACTGTCGGTGTGTGATCGACACCATAAATTTCTCAGTAATTCCCCCTAGTAAAAGAGAAAAGATAAAAGATAAAAAGGAATCAGCCAGCAGCCGATGATCGGCTAGATATGAAAAAATCAGTCCTCAGATTGACAAACTTTAGGCAACTATAAACAAAAATTGAGTTGACTCCCGAGTGGATGTGGTACCTGCCAATTTTTCAGGAAGATGAAGAGATACAAAATATTACACCCGCCGGTGCGGGAAAGAAAATTGTGATAATGAATCAGGATGCGAGTAGATTAGGTGTCAGCCGTCAGGGGAAAATAGAAGCAATGGAAATCCAACAACGGAGTAAGGATAAGCCCGATCGCCAGCAACACAACGCGCCCGATCGGCTCGGTCAATTTTCTACGACAAAAGAACTAGATTGGTCGCTACAAGAATGTTTAGATTTTAAAAGAGCGCTCGACCGATCGACACTGGCGCTGAGGACTGACGCGCGAGGAATTATCAACTATGCCAGCGAACGAGTTTGCTCCATCTCCAACTATTCCCAGGCCGAACTAATCGGCTCCCACTTCGGCATCCTCCATTCGGAATATAAATCTTCGGAAATAATCAAAAATCTGCTCTTAACTGTTGCCAAAAATGAAATTTGGCAAGGAGACATTCACAATAAAGCCAAGAATGGAAGTGATTATTGGGTGTACGCAACAGTAGTTCCACTGTTGGACTGCCAGGGAAAACCCTGTCAGTATTTGGCGATCGGATTCGACATCACCGATCGCAAAGCCGTTGAAGCAGCCCAAGCCGAAGCCAACCGGGCAAAAGACGAATTTCTGGCGATCGCTTCCCACGAACTGCGATCGCCCCTGAGTGCGATTTTGGGATGGGCGCAGCTAGCTCGATCGCGCAATTTAAACGAAGCCACCACTAACCGCGCTTTGGAAATCATCGAGCGCAACGCCAAATTACAAAACCGTCAAATAGACAATCTCCTCGACCTCTCGCGGTTGCTGCGGGGGAAAGTGTGCCTCAACATCGGCCCAGTTCACCTCCCGTCTATCATAGAATCTGCGATCGACACCCTCCGTCCCGCCGCCGATGCTAAAAACCTCCGCCTAGAAAAACATTTCGACCCCGCCGTCAGCTACGTTTTGGCAGATGCAGAACGGTTGCAGCAAGTAGTCTGGAACCTCCTAGCCAACGCCATCAAATTCACCCCAGAATCGACACCATACCCAGTTCAAGTGCGGATCAAGCCTACTGAGTCGGGCGTGTTGATTCGGGTCACCGACAGCGGTTGCGGCATCGACCCCAAATTTTTGCCGCACATCTTTGACTACTTCCGCCCTGCAGACAGCTTCCAGAACAAGGAACAAAATCGGCTTGGGCTCGGGCTCTCAATTGTGCGACAGTTGGTGGAACTGCACGGGGGAAGTGTTTGGGCTTCGAGTCCCGGCCTGGGTCAGGGGGCGACCTTTGGGGTACTGCTACCGAGCGCCAACAAAAATGCACCCGACGATCGCACTGCTGCGATCGCCCAAAAGGAAAGCAAACCCGGATCGGTTTCCAAACCCCTAGCGGGAAAGGAAGTCCTGGTGGTGGAAAGCAGCGCCGAAATCCGGCAATTTCTTAAAACTGGCCTCGAAGCATTTGGAGCCAAGGTAATAGCGGTGGGTAGTGCCTGCGAAGCGATGGCCGAGTTGCAACAGTCGCGACCCGACGTGTTGGTGAGCGATATGGCGGTATCGGGAGCCGACGGCTGCGATTTGATCCGCCGCATCAGAGCAATGGAAATGTCCGAGCACAGGGAACTGCTGCCGGCCGTGGCGCTGACGGGAGGTATTGAGGAAGAAGATTCGGCCGAAGCGCTGGAGGCGGGGTTTCAGAGGCATTTGTCGAAGCCGGTGGAAGCGAATCAGTTGGTGAGCGCGATCGCCCAATTGGCTGGACTGACGGGGTTCGGCTCTGGAGAGTGGGGTTCGGGAAATGTCCGGGGGACTACACCCCAGGCTGCGCTGCCGAAACCTAACAGTTTTGACGACAAAAATCATCTGGAAGAATTAACAAGTGACAGCCGAGAATTACCGCTGTTGCTGGTAGTAGAAGACAACAATTTTCTGCTGGCTTACCTCCAAACTTTATTAAGTCCGTACTATCGAGTCGCCGTCGCGAGTGACGGGGTTGAAGGTTTAGAAAAAGCCAAAAGTTTGCAGCCAAATTTGATTGTTAGTGACCAAGTTATGCCCAGACAAAACGGGCTGGATTTGCTCAAGGAGATTCGGAACACGCCAGAATTGAAATCTACTCCGGTAATCTTTTTGACAGCCCGATCGGGGATGGAATCTCGGATCGAAAGTTTGGATGCGGGTGCTGACGATTATATTTCAAAGCCTTTTGACGATAGGGAATTGCTCGCGAGGGTGAGAAATTTGTTGCGCTCGCACTCAGCCGAACAGCAGTTGGCGGAACTCAACCGTCAGTTGCTGCAGCAGAAACAGCAGTTAGAAACAGTGAATCGAGCCTTGCATTATTTGGCAAATTACGACAGTTTGACTGAGGTAAGAAACCGCCACTCTTTTAATGAATACCTTGATACGGAATGGCGGCGTTTGGCGAGGGAAGAAGCACCGCTGTCTTTAATTATGTGCGACATTGATTATTTCAAACTTTACAACGACACTTATGGTCACCAAGCGGGGGATGAATGTTTGCGGCAAGTGGCGGCGGTGATCCAGCATTCGGTAAAGCGAGCGGCAGATTTAGTCGCGCGTTACGGTGGAGAAGAATTTGTAGTAGTTTTGCCGAATACGGATATTGAAGGTGCGACTTGCGTAGCTGAAATGATCGCACAACAGGTGCGGGGTTTGCACATAGCTCACGCTAAGTCTGCTGTCAGCGAATATGTGACGCTGAGTTTGGGTGTAGCTTGCTGCATTCCGGAAACGAAGTCGCAGCCGGGGGAGCTAATTGCGATGGCCGATGAGTCGCTTTATCGGGCGAAAGAAGCAGGGCGCGATCGGGTTTCCGTTGCCACATTTCAAGGATAATTTAATAGTTAAATCAACTTGTATGCTGCGTCAACTATCGATCCTTTCGATTTAAACAGGTTTTTTGGATCAGACGCAACATACAAATGTGCTGGCAAACTTGGGTGAATTCAAATTGCTATAAATATAGTTAAAGAAGGTCGTGCCATGACTGCAACCTTAGACAAACCAAAAGACCAGCGTTTATTGAATTCACTCCGGGATTGATTGGCAACAATTCAAGCTAATCGAGCAGGGGTTTTGTGATTCCCCCGACATCCGACTTTTTTATTTCAAAGGTCAGGTAGAAATCTTGGCAGTTTCGCAAGAAGATGAAGTCTTCAGCGGTGTCATCGCCCTGTTGGTGGGTACGTATTTTGTAGAAAAAGAAATCGATTTTACTACCACAGGAAGCTTTACCCAGGAAAAAGAAGGAAAAGCCTCCGCACAAGCAGACCAATCTTACTTAATTGGCAGAGGATCGGGAGGTATTGCAGACCTCTCGATCGAAGTTTTATTTACTAGCGGCAACGAAAGCAAGTTGAATCCTTACCAAGCCTTGGGAGTCCCCGAAGTTTGGTTTTGGGAGGATGGAGTATTTGGCCTGTATCATTTGCGATCGCACGGATATGAAAAAATTGACCAAAGCGAAGTTCTGCCCGGTTTAGACATCAACCTGCTGTCTCGCTGCTTGCTGATGGCTTCTAGGGTGGAAGCAGTTAAGGAGTTTCGGCGCGGGATTTCTGCGGTTTAGAGAAAAAGTGGCTTGGGCGATCGCTCCCCCATTTATAAATATATTGTTAGGATACAAGACTAATCTTTCTCGTCTTTCATTTGCTGGCGAATGGCTGCCTCAATCTTATTATCGAAATCCAAATCTCCCACTTTCGTTATGATTGAATTAGATCGCTTTTTCCGCCTGTCTAAGTAGGCTTGCAGTGCAGCTTTATCCCCGCAATTTTTAATAAAATAACGCTTCAATTCTCCATCTGACATTGCAGTATAATCTACTTGGCTCATTAAAACACCTCCCCATTTGGAGCAATTTTAATCTCAGTTTTCTCGTCATATGTAGCCAATACAAACAAGTTTTTGCTTCTCTGGTCAACACAAACGAGGTGAATAGGTTGCAATGCCAAATATGTCAAGTAATCACTGATTCGATACAAACCCTCTAGCTGCGCGTAGGTAGGCATTCAAACCTAAAACTTTCTCGAAACTGGCATCTACTGTAGCATTCCTGTTTGCGATCGCACCTTCACCTTCCAAGATAAAGTCTGTCAGTGCAGCAAAGAGTTATGGAATCTGGTTTGTGGGTCTTGACAGCTATGTAGTACAAATGTAATATAGAGTTGCGGTAGAAAAGCTCGATCAACCGACACCAGCAAACAAAATTTAGAAAAAACCTATGCAACCCATCCGACAAGGCGACGTAATTCTCACCCCCGTACCGAAAATCGAAGGAGAAAAAAAACCTCACCTAACTCTCGCCGAAGGTGAAGTCACCGGACATTCTCACCAGATTATTGAAGGACAAGCTGAACTCTACGAAAAAGACGGCACTCTGTACTTGCGGGTGCTTTCACCGACAGCTTTATTGAGTCACGAAGAACACCATGCGATCGCAATTCCCGAAGGTAATTGGATGGTGCGAATTCAGCGCGAATATGAGCCGCAAGGTTGGAGGTATGTCGCAGACTCAGGTTAAAAAACTAACGCCCGAACAAGCAGCTTTGATTCCAGTTTATCGGGAAAAGTGGAGAGCGATCTCGCTTTCCACTGGTTCGATAAATCGCTCGCAAGCGGAGGAAACAATTAAATCGGCTTACAGTGCGATCGGCAAAAAAGCACCGGAAATCATTTTTGTCGATCGCCCCTACGAAGCTGCGGATCTAATCGTCAGTCGATTTGACAATCCCAGCAGCGAACTGCGGAGCCAATTCGAGACAAAACTTCGCAGCCCGCTAGAAAAACAACTGCGGGGTTATTTGGGAAGCCAACTAGAAACCGAACTGCAAAACCAACTGCCAACTCAACTGGAACAACGACTTTATACTCAACTGAAAACGCAATTGTGGGAGCCGGAGCGAAATTATTTAGCTGGCGAAATATCAAGCCAATTGCCACCGCAACAGGTGATCGATGAGCGGAGTGGAGAAATCCGGCCAACATTAGGAAAACACCTCAGTAATTGCATTCAACCAGAATTGTGGGCTGCTTATGGGAGTTTGTTGGATTTCTGCATTTCGGTTCTAAATTTACCTCATTCTTACGGCAGAAATTGGATTATTTTTCAATCGATTGTCCGGGATTGCGGCTGGATTTATCTTTATGACAAGGTTTGCATTGTCTGCTCCAAGCCGATCGCACTTTCTGTTGACAGCAACCACCGCTTGCACGCCGAAGGAAAACCAGCGGTACAATTTGCCGACGGTGTTTCGATTTACGCCTATCACGGCGTGATTTTACCCGAATGGTACGGCAGGCTGCACCCGCACGAGTGGCAGTCTAAGTGGGTGTTGAAGGAACAGAATGCAGAAGTTCGGCGCGCGTTAATTCAGGGAATTACTTACGATCGCATTTGTCAAGAATTAGAGGTGACAGAATTAGATAGTTGGCAAGAATACACTCTATTAAGCATCGAGTTTGACGATGATTTTGATTGGGTGGGTAATGCAAAGCCAGTTTATTTGTTAAAAATGACTTGTCCGAGCACGGGACACATTCACGCTTTGCGCGTGCCGCCTGATGTGCGATCCTCTTCGAGGGCTTCGCTAACGGCTCAAGAAGCAATTCGCTGGGTAAATTGGGACATTGACCCCGAGGAGTTTTCCGTGCAAACCTGAGTAATACAAATTTAAAAAAGTCTGGCTAAAATCATCAGTCTTATACCAATTGTTAAAAGTCACAGAACCCCGCGCCGGACTTAGGATCAGGCGTTTCCATACCCGAGTATCTGTACTTCACTCAACTGGAAACCGCTATTTTGACAAAAACATTAATTCATCAAACACTAATCAACGTCCCACTATGTGCCAGTTCCAAGGGTGGAATGCACCAACCACCGATCGCCCACAAACGGTTAATAACATCAAGAAGAAGCCCACCCTCGATCGAAGGTGGGCTCTGTTCATGCCAGCTTACCGACAGCTAGGCAATCGGGTCTCTTGGCTGGTAGACGTAAAATATCGGAAAAAGATCCGAACGTCCGAAAAAACTTCTCGTCCACCATTAAGCTTCAGTTTACCCAACCCGATCGGGAAAATTGCGCCCGCAGCGATGTTCCCCTGACATCGGGGAACACTGGGGCTTAAACTTTTCAATAGACTTCTGCAAAAAAGCTCGTCTTGGGCCGGCAGGATGCCCAACCCCTACTCCGCACAAGAATTAAACTTGTTCGAGAAGTCTCATAATTCTCGTGTTTAACTTTGATTTCCCAACCGATTAGGCATCGTGATCGTGTGCAAAGCGACGGAACAGGAAATCTAGGGCGTAGTTCCGCAAATTGTAGTATTCCGGATCTTCCATCATTTGAACCCGATCGCGCGGACGCGGGAAAGGAATCTCCAAAACTTCGCCAATTGTGGCCGACGGGCCATTAGTCATCATCACAAGTCGATCGGCCAAAAACAGCGCTTCATCAATATCGTGAGTAATCATCAACACCGTACAGCGGTGATCGTTCCAGATTTTCAGCAACTCTTCTTGCAATTCCTCCTTAGTAATTGCGTCCAGAGCACCAAAAGGTTCGTCTAAAATCAGCACTTTCGGGCGAATTGCCAAGGCGCGGGCGATCGAAACTCGCTGCTTCATCCCCCCCGAAATTTGCGGCGGTCTTTTCTCAGCAGCTTCAGTCAATCCCACCATCGCCAAATGCTCTTTGACGATCGCATTTTTTTCTACCTTAGACTTATTCGGAAATACAGCATTAACCGCCAGATAAACATTTTCAAACACCGTCCGCCAAGGTAGCAAAGCGTAACCCTGAAACACCACCATGCGATCGGGGCCCGGCTTCGTAATCCGCTGCCCGTTAATCGTCACGGTGCCCTGGCTCGGATGGCTAAAACCCGACACCATATTTAACAGTGTTGATTTGCCGCAGCCCGAGTGTCCGATCAGAGTAATAAACTCTCCCTCAGCTACCGTCAGATTGACGTTTTCTAAAGCCCTGTAACCGTTTGGATATTCTTTGTAAACATTGTCCATCACCAAAAAAGGCTGGCGGCGGCCTTTTCCCTGCTGGATTTGAGTTTTGGTGTTCGTCTGGTTTTTAGTGGTGTTGAGCATGGGTTTAGGAAATTGTGAGTGGGTGATTTGCCAGTATAAGAAGGAAGTTAGGCAACTGATTTAACGGATGTCACCGAGGTCATAAAGAGGGAATTACTAACTAGCAATTAGCCGTTGAAAATTAACAATTAACAGCTAAAAATAATCAACTAACAATTAGCAATTCCCCTTTTTTTATCGAAATTAAAACCGCTCTAAGCAGCTCGGCGGCCGGAATCGAGTACAACTTCAGCCATCGTGAAATCGCGTTTAATCGCCAGATTGTTGAGATAGCCGATCGGATCGTCAGCATTAAACACCGAGCCGTCAAACAAGCTGAGAGAACCGCGAGTGTAATTAATATCAGCCATCCCCAGCTCTCGCGCCGCCGTGCTGAACGCACCGACTCGTACCACCCGCTCCAAAATTTCCACCCAGTTGCGCGGGAACACAGTATCGCCCCAGCGCGCCATCTGCACCATGTGCCACAGTTGTTCGGTGCGGCTTGGGCGATTCACCCCCTCTCCAGAAAACAAGTGGTGGGCGTATTCCCGCATCGGAGTATCGAGGTTGCAAGCAACTGATTGCGGGTCGCCGAGTTGGATGTAACTCTTATCAGTAGCGACGTACTCCCTTCCCGCGACAATTTCCGAAACCTCGGCGGCGTGATTTGGATCGGCGCAATACTGGCAAGCTTCCAGCAAAGCTTTGACTAGAGCAATGTGAGTGTTGGGATAAGCATTTGCCCAGTCTTCCCGAACTCCGAGAATTTTCCCGGGGTGTCCGGGCCACAGTTCCAAATCTGTCGCCACCGTAAAGCCGACTCCTTCCATCGATGCCCGCAAGTTCCAAGGTTCGCCGACGCAGAAACCGTCAATAGTGCCGCCCTGCAAGTCAACGATCATCTGAGCCGGTGGGATATTTTTCAGCAACACATCGCGATCCGGGTCAATGCCACCGGAAGCCAGCCAGTAACGCAGCAACAGGTTGTGCATCGAAGAAGGGTGGACGATGCCCATGCGGTGCGTTTGCGCGGGCGTTCTCTGGAGCATTTTTTTAAAGTCTGCCAGAGTGTAGATCCCTTGGTCGTAAAACCGCCTCGCGAGGGTAATTCCGTTGCCATTGCGGCTCATGGTGAGGGCTGTAACCGTCGGAATCGGCTTCTCTTGGTGGCCTCCCAAGCTCAACCACACCGCCATCCCAGAGGGCATTTGAGCTGCGTCTAAGTAACCTGCGGCGATGCCGTCTACGATGCCGCGCCAGCTTGTTTCCCGCACGAGGTGGACTTCATCGAGGCCGTGCTTGGCAAAAAAGCCTTTTTCTTTGGCGACAGCGAGGGGAGCACAGGCTGCGAGGGGAATAAAGCCGAGTTCGAGGTTGACTTTTTCTAGGCCGTGGCGGGCGATCGCGGGTACTTTCCGCGCCCGCAGTTTTTTGACGCGCTTCTGCTGGTTGAGGAAGTAAATCATTTCGCTGCGTAGAGCGTAGTAGCTGGGGTGCGAGACTACTTCCATGCGTTTGCGGGGGCGGGGGATGTCTACTTCGAGAATGCCCCCAATCTTCGATTCTGGGCCGTTGGTGAGCATGACGATGCGATCGCTCAGCAACACGGCCTCATCCACGTCGTGCGTTACCATCAGGGCGCTGATTTCGTACTCTTGGCAAATTTCCATCAACTTTTCTTGCAAGTTGCCGCGAGTCAAAGCATCCAAAGCGCCGAAGGGTTCGTCTAAGAGTAACAGTTTGGGGCGCAGGGCCAGAGCACGGGCGATCGCCACGCGCTGTTTTTGTCCGCCCGACAGCAGTGCGGGTTGTTTCTCGGCGTGGGGCGTCAAGCCCACCATGTCGATGTGTTTTTGAATGATTTCGAGGCGTTCGGCTTTGGGTAAGCCGCTCATTACCGAGTCTACGGCTAGGGTAATGTTTTCTCTGACCGTCCGCCAAGGTAGCAAGGAATAGTTTTGGAATACTACCATGCGATCGGGGCCGGGCTGGGTGATTCTTTGTCCTTCTATTGTCACCAATCCTTCTGTTGGCAGATCCAAACCTGCCACCATATTTAGTAGCGTAGATTTACCGCAGCCTGAGTGTCCTATCAAGGAGATAAATTCTCCTTTTTTAATTTCTAAGTCGATGCCTTTGAGGGCTATGTATGTACCGCCGTCTGTTAAATTAAATACTTTTCCGACTTGTTCTACTGCAATCAAAACAGACATGATTTTCTTGCCTTGTTTGTAGGTTTGTTATTTCGCTAGATATTGATTGTTGACTGTGGACTGTTCGCTGTTTGCTGTGGACTGTTCGCTGTTAACATATAACAGCTAATAGTTAATACATTCCTGGATGCCTAAAACTGGTCTTTAAACTAACCAAAATACTTTGTTTAATCCCTCAACAATAGTTTGACAAACAGGTTTCTGAGTCTCGGAGTTCGTACTTCCTGTAACAGTCAACAGTCAACAGTCAACCGTCAACTGTTAAACCATCGAATTAGCTACTTTCCTTGAGGGGGAGCAATCTTTTGCTGCAACCAAGCCATCATGCGATCGAGCAACAAACCAACAGCCCCAATGTAGAACACAGCTAACAGAATTTCGCTGATGTAGTTTTGCTGGTAAGCATTCCAAATAAAGAAGCCGATACCCGTAATCCCCGACATCACGATTTCCGCTGCAATAATCGCCAGCCAAGCCAAACCGATCGCAATTCTCAATCCTGTGAAGATATAAGGAAGCGCCGACGGAAACAAAATATTCATGTAATATTCCTGACGAGAAAGTTGCAGCACTTTCGCCACGTTGTTGTAATCGTCGGGAATTTGGCGAACACCTTCAGCCGTGTTGATTAAAATCGGCCACACTGAAGTGATAAAAATCACGAACAAAGCAGCAGGTTCGTTTTGTTGCAGCGCAGCCAGGGCGATTGGCACCCAAGCCAGAGGCGCAACCATCCGCAAAAACTGAAAAATTGGGTCTAAAGCCTTGTTCAGAAGCGGATTTGTACCTACCAAAACACCCCCAGCAATTCCCACAGCAGCGGCTAGAGTGTAGCCTTTTGCCACCCGTTCCAAACTAGCCAAAGTTTGCCAAAACAAGCCGATTCCGTAGGTTTTGGAATTCATGAAAGGATACAGCAACAATATCCGCGTCCGTTCGTCAGTCCAAACACTGATCGGTCCCGGCAGTTTGATCAGTCCGATGCTCGACAGGAATTGCCAAACTAACAGAAATCCAATTATTCCCAAAATTGGCGGCAAGATATTTGGGGAATTCTTCTTCCAAAACTCGCCAAATGCTCCTTGTGCATTGCCGCCTCTCCGACTTGTACTTACAGCCATGCTGCTAATCTCCTATCTCTGGTGCTGTGTATTTTCGAGACTAAATTTCGAGACTAAATTATGGGAAGCTAAGACCCCATCACACTTTTTTAATTGCCAAACTCTTGAGATAAGCTTCGGGATTTTCCGGGTTGAATTCTTTGCCGTCAAAGAACTTTTCAACGCCGCGAGACGTACTTTTCGGAATGTCAGCATCAGCAACTCCGGCTAATTTAGCTGCCTTCTTCCAGATATCTTCTCGGTTGACTTTATCGATGATTGTCTTTTTGTCTGCCAAGGTTTTTGTCGGCAGGAAACCCCAGCGCACGCTTTCGGTTAAGAACCACAAATCGTGACTCTTGTAGGGATAGGAAACGTTGCCGATGTCGTCTTTCCAGTACAGCGGACTCATCTTGAAGTCGTTGATGTCTGGTTTGCCGTCGCCCATAACATAATTGCCTTGATAAGGAGGCGTCAAAACCGTCGGAGATACGTCAAAGAAGTTTCTTCCAGAAGTAATGGCGACTAATTCGGCTCGATGTTCGGGCTTGTCGCACCACTGCTGCGCCTCAATTAGTCCTGCGAGTAAAGCTTCGGTGGCTTTGGGGTGTTTGTCTACCCAGTCGCCGCGAATTGCTAGATATTCCTCTGGATGTGCTTTCCAGATTTCGGAGGTGAGGGCGGACATGAAGCCGATGTTTTCTTTGACAATCCGCAGCGGCCAGGGGTCGCCGGTGCTGAAAGCGTCCATACTTCCAGTTTTCATGTTGGCGACGGTTTGGGCCGCGGGTACTGTTAGCAACTCGGCCTCTATGTCGGGATCGATGCCGTTAGCTGCCAGCCAGTAGCGAATCCAAAAGTCTTGGTTGACTTTGGGGAAGGTGTAGGCTGCTTTGAAGGGAGTACCTGCTTGTTTGAGGCCTTTGATGTAGTCTTGGGCCGCTTGATCTAGTTTAAGTCCGAGGCCTTTGCCTTGGTGTTTGGCCGCGATCGCAATTCCGTTTCCGTGAGTGTTCAACTGGGCTAGAACATACATGGGGATTTGGACGCTGTTTTTGGTGATCAGACCTTGACTAATTTGATAAGGCATCGGCATTTGCCACTGGCCGCCGTCAATGCCGCCGCCTGCCGATCCAATTTCTAGGTTATCTCTGGCAGATCCCCAGTTGGCTTGCTTAGCAACTGTTACCTCAGTCATGCCGTATTTGGCAAAAAAGCCTTTTTCTTGAGCAATGATTAAAGGTGCTGCTTCGACGATCGGGATGTATCCCAATGTGATTTTAGTGCTTTCAATTCCTTCGACTCTTTTCTCGTTGGCAACAGCCACTACTGAGGTAGCTGCGGGTATTGCGCCGTCAGCACCGGCAGTTGCACCGGGTTCTGGGGGATTTCCCAAACAACCTTTGAGCAGTATTGAACCCAGAGCAGATGCACCTGCTTTGATGATAAATTTACGCCGAGAAAGCGCAGAAAATTCATCTGAAAATCTTGTCATAGCCTAGCCTCGCTGCAATTCATAATCTTCTGTAACAACATTCACTGAAGGTTATCAACGCGCTTTTTTGCTGTTCGCTAATTGGGTTTAGCTAACTGTTTTGAGCGCTGGTTGGCAGGAGGGAGCAAAAGATTTATAGCTAGTATAAGTCTTTAAACTATCCCTGCTGATTTGACTGGTTTGATTAATATCGATATTTCGATCGGCCGAGTTGTCTGAACTCACTTTTTGCGAGCCGTACATTTTCTTGGCTTCGTTATTAGCTTACCGTACTCTTGCGGAAATTATAAAACAATTATTAAATTCGATTGATAAGTAAATCTTTTGGGACGGCGCTCTCGATAAGGAGCCGTTGGGAAGAGCTATCGGGTTTGCTTATCAAAACTGGTTCAAAGTAAGACTCGCTGGGCAAAGGTTGTAGCGAAGAAAGATCGGGGGTCATTCAAATCTCTTGTCAATAAGCGACAAATATCGCCTCCAGCGCACATTTACTTTGTTAATATCTCTCTACTTTTTTAAGGATTAATTGTAGTATGTTATACAGAAATAATTAAGGCTTTACGAAACTGCTGTTTTCAAAGGGTTAATGGGTTTTCAGTGGTGGACTAAAATTGGCGCTTAATCGTAAGTAATTTAACGGATATGATATGACGCGGGCTTTCAGGTTCGATTTCTGTAAAACAGAGAAACCCGGTTTCTTCAAGAAACCGGGTTTCTGAACACCCGAAATTACTAATCGGTGGCAGTACCTACAAGTTCGATCGCACTTTCTTCGTGCAGCAACTTAGTTGGGCGGGTCAAAGCGGTTGACCCAGAGAGCAACACCGATCATCGGTAGGGCTACGCCGAAGCAAATCAGCCACTGATCCAGATTCATCGGAGCCGTCTCAAATATGCGATTGACAAACGGAGAATTAGCAAAGATGATCTGCAAAATCACCGCCAGGACAATTCCCACACCGAGAGCGGGAGCGCCGCTAACTTCTTCCTTAGAACCGCTAAACTTAGCAATCAAAGAAGGCAACAACTGGCTGAGACTCAACAGGTAAAAAATTCTCCCCATTACCAAAGCTTGAATCGCCATCGTGCGGGCCAGTGCCAAAGTTCCCCAATCCGCTTGGCGCACCCATTCAAACATTCCGAAAATCAGAGTCCAGTTGTAAAGAGAAATAGCGATGATCCGCTTGATCCGATTTCCGGTGAGAAAAGCTTCGTTTACCGGTCGGGGCTGCTGTTTCATCACTCCCGCTGACTTGGGCTCGAAAGCCAGAGGCACAGTCATGGTGATGGAGTTGAGCATATTCAGCCAGAGAATTTGTAGCGACAAAATCGGCAATTCTCGACCTAGGAGCGTGCTGAGCAAAATTGTCATTGACTCCCCGCCGTTGACTGGGAGAATGAAGCTAATTGCTTTGAGCAGATTTTTGTAAACAGATCGCCCTTCTTCGACAGCAGATTCGATCGACGCAAAGTTATCGTCAGTCAGAATCATGTCCGCGGCTTCCTTAGAAACCTCCGTACCGCTACCCATCGCAATGCCGATATCCGCTTGTTTCAGCGCCGGCGCGTCGTTAACGCCGTCTCCCGTCATCGCCACGATTTCGCCTTTTTGCTGCAAAGCTTCTACGAGGCGGAGTTTTTGTTCGGGGGCGACGCGGGCAAAAACTGAGCCGGCTTCTACGGCTTCGCCGAGTTCCTGCTTGCTCATTTCGGCGAGTTGAGCGCCGGTGTAGGCTACAAGTTCTCTGTGGTGTTTCGTTTTGCGGAATCCCATGCGGCGGGCGATCGCCTTGGCTGTAGCGATGTGGTCGCCGGTAATCATTTTGACTTGGATGCCGGCGGTTTGACAAGCTTGGACGGCTGCGATCGCTTCTGCCCGCGGCGGGTCAATCATGCCTTGCAGTCCCAAGAAAATCAGCCCTGACTCCAAATCCGAGTGATCGACGGAATTTTGGCTTTGGGGTACTGGCTTTTTCGCTAAAGCCAAGACGCGCAAGCCTTGCTTTGCCATTTCATCGACTTGATGGTGAATTTGTTCGCGATCGACTTCTACCGGATTTCCTTGAGTGTCGAGACTGGAACCGCAGCGGCCGAGAATTGATTCTACGGAACCTTTGACGTACAAAATTTTGCCACTGGGAGTTCGGTGCAGCGTCGCCATGTATTGAAACTGAGATTCAAAGGGAATTGAATCCAGCCGCTGCATTGACTTGGACAAAATTTGCTGGCTCAAATCAGCTTTTTTGCCCGCAGCAATTAACGCTCCTTCTGTCGGATCTCCGACGACAATCCAATTATCGTCTTTGAATTCCAGGTGAGAGTCGTTGCAAAGGAGTCCAGCTTGCAAACATTCTTGCAAAGTTGCAGTTTGGCTGACAGTAATTGGCAGTTGGTTGAGTTGAATTTCACCTTCGGGGCTGTATCCCGTACCCGTAACCGAGTAGGATTCGCCACCAGAATAGATTTCTTGCACCGTCATTTGGTTTTCCGTCAAAGTTCCGGTTTTGTCGGAACAGATGACTGTAGCGCCGCCGAGGGTTTCCACTGCGGGCAATTTGCGGACGATCGCGTGGCGATTTGCCATCCGGGAAACGCCTACGGCTAGGGTGACGGTAATGACGGCGGGTAAGCCTTCGGGAATTGCGCCGACAATCAGGGCGACAGCGGGTTCGACTGCTTCTTTAAAGGCTGAAACCCCCGCAGGGACTGGCCGTCCCAATCTGACGGCGAAGGTCAAGGTTGCCATTCCCAACACGAATAACAGCCAGTTTTGACTGAATTGGTTGAATTTGCGGGTTAAGGGGGTGGTGAGGTCGATGTGGCGATCTAATAGTTGGGAGATTTTGCCGGTTTCGGTTTTATTGGCGATCGCAATTACGATGCCGCTACCTTGACCAAAAGTGACAAAACTGCCGGCATAGGCCATGTTATCCCGTTCTGCTAGTGGCGTTTCTTTTGGCAGAACTATGTCTCCAGACTGTCCTAATTCTTTTTCGACCGCAACAGATTCCCCGGTGAGTCCCGATTCGTCGATTTGCAAGTCGCGGACTTTCACTAAGCGCAAGTCTGCCGGTACTTTGTCGCCGGAAGTCAGGATTACTAAGTCGCCGACTACGAGTTCTTTGGAGGGAATTCTTAATTTTTTGCCGCCCCGAATGACTGTGGCTTCGGTGGTGACAGCTTGGGCTAGGGCTTCAATTTTTTTCTCGGCTCCAGCTTCTTGGATGAAACTAATAGTAGCGTTGGTGGTTGTTACGCCCCAAATTACGCTAGCGTTTAGCCATTCTCCAATCACTGCTTTGATTAAACCTGCACTCAGCAAGATGATCAGGAGGGGTTGGTTAAATTGCAGGATAAATTTTAACCAGGCTGGTTTCCCTGCTTTAACCGTTAGTTCGTTGGGCCCGAATTTCTGTTGGCGATGGTTGGCTTCTGTCGGTTCTAAACCGCTTTCCAGGTTGGTTTCTAAGATAGTTGCAACCTTGGATATTTCTAGGTAGTGCCAATATTGCTCTGCTACGTCTACATCGTTGGCGGATCTTGATGGCATGATTCTTCCTGAATATTTGGGGTGTCTGACGAGCTTCGATCGCTCCTTAATAGGCACGCTCAATACAACTCATCGCTCGTTGGAGCGTGAATATATTGAGCGGCTTAATTGTTGGTTGATTACTTTAACGGGCTGTGACTTACATCTATATTACAACCGATGTGGCCGTTTGTGGCAAGAAATTTGGGGGATTTTTTCCGGCGCTAAATCTTGTTTGGGACTTGGTGGCTAAAGTGGGGAAAAGTCGATAAAATCCCTTGACATTTTGCCAATTTTAGGTGTGGTTGAAGAAAGAGGGAAGAAGGCAGGAGGCAAAAGAAAAATGCTGCCATTCCCCCACTCTCCTCCTCCTCCGCTTCCCCACGGACGATCGCATAAATGTTAAAACCCTAGTTTAAGCAACAAAATTTTGAGTTGACGGAAATACTTGTGACGCTGGTGCTGGGTTCGGTACTGTTAGCCTGGGGAATGCGTTTCGGGCGGGTGTTTGTTCGATCGTCCGTTACAAAAGAGGATTTGTTTAAGGGCAGAAATTCCCTCGCCCTGGCTTTGGCGATGCAGTCGCCTGCGATCGTTTTGACTTGGATGCCGCAGGTTTGACAAGCTGTGAGGGCTGCCAGCTCAATTCGTGACTCAATGCTATCAATTGCTAGTCTCTTAGTCCAAAACACTGAGCACCCTTTAGACAATTGAATTGAGATTTTGG
>NZ_JAUBUE010000093.1:0-1919 GCF_036705305.1 Microcoleus sp. B3-D7
CAGCCTGTTAATCTAGCACAAGCTCAACCTTGCAAACTCTCGGTAATGGGCGATAAAGAAACCAACAATTGTCCACTCTCAACGGGAATATTCGCCTCAAAGGAAGGGACAATTAAGCTTTCTTATTTGGAACCTGGAGCTTATGTTCTTAAAGGGATAAATCGAGTTAACGGCAAAAAAATTAACGCTACAGGAGATGAAGTAAGAGGAACTGTAGATCGACCACAATATCCATTCGATGAGGAGAGAACAGAGACTTTGTACCTTGTCACATTCCAAAAGGGTGACAGAAACACGATTCGACTCGAAATTTTTGCAGATACTGTTCCTATTTACAACCAGTTGCTGCATAAGACATCTTCAAACGACCCATTTTTTGGACGATAGAAAGAGTATTTTAACCCTGTTTTAGGGACAATGCTTCGGACAGTGTGTGATTGCCAAGCGTAAAATAAGGGTTTCAGGGCGATTGTACAATCTCTTTCATAACGGAAAATCAAGGGTTTTCCACTAGGATCTCAAAATAGTCCGGACTATTGTTAGGGAAACAGAACCCCTATTTGTCGCAGCAGGCGATCGCCTTGGGCGACCGCTAACAGAGTGTCGGCTGGTCTTTTTAGTAAAAAAAACCGAATCAAAACGAATCAACCGGAATCAAAATGCGTCAAGTTTTAATCCCTGCTAACGTTTTAGGGCTTTAGTGGAGGTTTGCAGTAATGCAGTAAGTAACGAAGGAGTTTCAATCCCTGATAGGGTTTTAGGTGGTTTTTGACGCTTAACGCCATAGAAATTATCTCAGCATATCTCCGGGATGAATCGGGGTATAGATTCCTAATTCCCTTTTGGGGTTTACTCTTCAATCATCTCCAAAATTGCCTCAATGTCTGCGAGTGTTGCCGCTGATTTCTTACGCTTGGCTTTGAGCCTGTTTAACAAGTCAGCAGCCTCTGGTAGCTCAATTTCAGCGCGTCGGGTATGGTACAGTTCAATCCTCATGTCACTCACTAAATTCTGAAGTCGCTTACATTCACCCTTTAATCGCTTTATTTCATCAATTGAACCACTGGTGTCACGCGATTGAGATTGTTTCTTTCCTACTTCGGAACTACTACGGCTCTCTGCTGTGTCACGCGGTTCGAGTTTTTTGTCCAGTTGTCGGGCATAATCTAGAGTAGCGTCAGCCAGGGCGATCGGAACTCGAATGGTGCGAGTCGGGCCACTCTGCCAAGTAGCTTTAAAGCGGGAATTTTTGATTGAATCTTCGTGTCCTTTAGGGTTAGGCATAACAAATGAATCCCTTGTGTCAAGCGTTTCATTTAGTCTAGCAAGAACGTCTAATAGTTTCAAGCGCGTGACACACGACTTTTTGGTGTCCTCAGCCGGACGGGCAGGCGACTATTTTTCCGATGGCCGATTTTTTAATTGTGACGAAGAAGAAGACAATGGCGACCAGTCGTAAAAATCCCGCTGGGAGCTTTAGGCGAGGATAGGGTAATTTCTCTCTCACTCCAAAACCTTGTTCTAGTTGGGGATACTCTAATTTTCTGAACTTTCAAGTTTTAAGAGCTAGGTTCTTGTTACCAATTACAGATAGACTCTGGCTTGAGAGGACAAGTCTTGGGTGCGCTCGAATTTCTGCTGAGGTAAAGAGCGGTCAGTTTAGTCAAGGATGCTAGCGGTTTAATGTCCTTGATTTGATTGTTGTTGAGGTTGAGATCGGTGAGGTTAGTTAAAGATGCTAGCGGTTTGATGTCGCTGATTTGATTGTTGTGAAGATCGAGTACAGTCAGGTTAGTCAAGAAACATCTCCCAAAAAGCCTGTTAACGGGAGCCAGGATGTCTACCCCACAAGAATTATGGGAGGAGCCTAAAGATGCTAGCGGTTTGATGTCCTTGATTTTATTGTTGTTGAGGTTGAG
>NZ_JAUBUE010000093.1:2019-6418 GCF_036705305.1 Microcoleus sp. B3-D7
ACCCCACAAGAATTATGGGAGGAGCCTAAAGATGCTAGCGGTTTGATGTCCTTGATTTTATTGTTGTTGAGGTTGAGCGAAGTCAGGTTAGTCAAGGATGCTAGCGGTTCGATATCCCCGATCTGATTGCTGTCGAGCAAGAGGTAATTCAGTTTAGTCAAGGATGCTAGCGGTTCGATATCCCCGATCTGATTGCTGTCGAGGGAGAGGTAATTCAGTTTAGTCAAGGATGCTAGCGGTTCGATATCCCCGATCTGATTGCTGTCGAGGGAGAGGTAATTCAGTTTAGTCAAGGATGCTAGCGGTTTGATATCCCCGATCTGATTGCTGTCAAGGGAGAGGTAATTCAGTTTAGTCAAGGATGCTAGCGGTTTGATGTCACGGATTTGATTTTTGTCGAGCCAGAGGTAATTCAGTTTAGTCAAGGATGCTAGCGGTTTGATGTCCTTGATTTGATTGTGGGTGAGGGCGAGGTAATTCAGTTTAGTCAAGGATGCTAGCGGTTTGATGTCGCTGATTTGATTGTTGTCGAGGGAGAGCCAATCCAGGTGAGTCAAAGATGCTAGCGGTTTGATGTCACGGATTTGATTTTTGTCGAGCTTTAGTTTCGTGAGACTCGAAAGTTGTCGAGCAGCCGCCTTGCACTCAGTAGTTCCCGCTTTCTTCAACAACACCTCAACAGTATGTTTAGTTTCAGGACTCAAAGAAGCCTTTTCATAACACCAATTAGCAAATGTCCGTTCACTATCGCCCCGTTGTTTCTGCACGAGCCATAAGAAAGGTTCATTTCCACTAATTTGCAACTGACGCAATATTCCCAGTAACAGAATGCTGACCAATCCTATCGAAGTCAATTTCATCAATTGGGAGTAATTCATTAGCATCTCCTAAAATGTGGTAGATGTCAAAAGTAAAGATATCGCCAACACGTTAGCTGACTTTAGCCCGACGTTCTTGAAACCGTGTTACAAACTCTTGGCATTGACAGAGAGTGTTTGGTTCATGGCTTTTATCTTATTAAATAGCTTATGGTGTAAGCTGTTTAACATGAGCTCAGTATACCCATTTTCTTTACGCCAAATTACACCACTTAAGATTTAAAATAAATTGTTTGCTTCAGGGCTTTTATCTTAAATAGCTTATGGTGTAAGCTGTTCCAACATGAGCTCAGTATACCCACTTTCTCCACTCCAAATTACACCACTCAAGATTTGAAAAAGATTGTTTGATTCAGGGCTTTTATCCTAAATAACTTATGGTGTAAGCTGTTCTAACATGAACTCAGTATACCCATCTTTTCCACTCCAAATTACACCACTCAAGATTTGAGAGAGATTGTTTGGTTTATGGCTTTTATCCTAAATAACTTATGGTGTAAGCTGTTCTAAAATGAGTTCAGTATACCCATTTTGCTGTTGCTGAATACAGGTATGAATTCAAGGTTTCGGAATGGCTATAAGCCAAGTAGGGTGAGTTTTGTAACATCAAGCGAAAAGTTGATTCATACCGTGAATCAGCAACGCCGAAAAACGATTAAACCAGTCATAATTACGGAGATCGTATCGTATTGGTCTGTTTGAGTGATTTATAAATGTAAACTGATAGCCACCATCGGAGTTTGCATCAAAAAATGTAGCCAGGTCGCTCTCCTTTTTTATTATGGATTGGTTCCTAAATGTTGAGTTTGGATAATTTGTTTCAAATCCCAACTCTGTTTGCTTAATTAATATCCTAAATAAACAAATGGGATGAAACTAGAGTAGTTTGTGCCAATTTAATTGCTTGAGTTTGTATTTCCTGTTGCTCGTGAAGGTAGTTATTTTTGCACAACTGTGCAATGGGTAATATCAAAATTGGGCGTTGCTGATTCACGGTATGAGTCAACTTTTTTGGAAAGTTACAAAACTCATCCTACTGGGCTTATAGGACTCCAAACTTGGCGTTGCTCAATAGCGGTATGAATTATTGAGGAACCGGAACATCCCAGAATTTCAGATAATGTAGTAACAATCTAATTGAGTGTCTCAGTAGTTCTTCTAATTGGGAATAGCGCAGTATCTTGCAATACAGAAATGTGATCAGTGTTTACCTTGTTTCTTCCCATTTTTACGAATATGGGTGCAACCGCATTCTGGGCATTGCATCCTCAATTGATTTCAATTCATACGAACATTATGCAACGCCCCCATTTTTTCCACTCCAAATTACACCACTCAAGATTTGAGAGAGATTATTTGGTTCAGGGCTTTTATCCTAAATAGCTTATGGTGTAAGCTGTTCTAACATGAGCTCAGTATACCCATTTTCTCCACTCCAAATTACACCACTCAAAATTTGACAGCCTTTTATGAAAATGGTTGGTTTAACTTTGACATCGGGGTGAAATGAGCAGTCGTACAGAAACTTACGCTAAGGAATTGATTAGTCGTTTTGAATATTGCGTTCGCCTCTTATAAATCTGTACTAATCGATCTGTCTGAAACTTAAAAGTCTCAAATCCTTACTGTGCCGTACAAAAAAGCTGTACCAAAAAATTTATGCTCTAATTGGTACAGTTTAATTTTTAACTCTTTAAGTTTTTGAGAGATAAAAAGAGTAGTTCCCAGAATGCTTATCCAGTAAAAGTCTCAGCCTTAGCGTAAGTTTCTGTACGACTGCTCATTTACCCCCGCAACCATTTCTATAAATGGGATGCCCTTCCGGGCGGGATTGCGGCTATTTTTGCAGGGCCCGAAAATAAGCCCTGGGCTTTTAAGCCAAATCTTGCGGCCCCTGACAAAAATCCCGCTAAAGGTATGTTACCTAGTATGTTACTGCCTAGCACTTGTCTAGGAAGTAGGCGGGGAAACTCAATTTTCCCTACTTAGGGCTTGGAAGTGCGAGGGTGCGGTCAGAATATTAAATTTCCCATTTAGAGGTAGAAACTGTTACAGCTCCCTCAGCTATCTATTTTCAGATTAGGCAGTTGGTCGGACGTTGCTGATTCACGGTATGAAGCACCTTTGATCGGAAGTTACAAAACTCACCCGACTTGGTTTATAGCAATTGCGAAATCTTGAATTTATACCTGTATCCAGCAACGCCGTTGGTCGAGCGCCTCTGGGATTTTGGTTATCTGATTGCCCCTGAGGTCAAGATCTGTCAAATTCGACAGTTTGCCAAGCGCCTCTGGAATGGAGGTAATCTGATTGTCATTGAGGTCAAGGTCTGTCAAATTCGACAGTTTGCCAAGCGCCTCTGGAATGGAGGTAATCTGATTGTTACTGAGGTAAAGCTTTGTCAGATTCGACAGTTTGCCAAGTGCCTCTGGGATAACTGTAATCTGATTTTCACTAAGTACAAGCCATGTCAGATTCGACAGTTTGCCAAGTGCCTCTGGGATAACTGTAATCTGATTTTCACTAAGTACAAGCCATGTCAGATTCGATAGTTGCCCGACCGCCTCTGGGATGGAGGTAATCTGGTTGTTATCGAGGCAAAGCCATGTCAGATTCGATAGTTGCCCGACCGCCTCTGGAATGAAGGTAATCTGATTTTCATTGAGGTTAAGCTTTGTCAGCTTCGACAGTTGCCCGACCGCCTCTGGGATGGAGGTAATCTGGTTGTTATTGAGGTAAAGCCCTGTCAGATTCGACAATTGCCCAAGCGCCTCTGGGATGGAGGTGAGCTGATTGGTATGGAGGGAAAGCTCTCTCAGATTTGACAATTGCCCGACCGCCTCTGGGATGGAGGTAATCTGATTTTCACTGAGGTAAAGCTGTGTCAGATTGGACAATTGCCCCAGCGCCTCTGGGACGAAGGTAATCTGATTCTTCCAGAGGGAAAGCTGTGTCAGATTTGACAATTGCCCAAGTGCGTCTGGGATGAAGGTAATCTGATTTTCACTGAGGTTAAGCTGTGTCAGATTTGACAATTGCCCAAGTGCGTCTGGGATGAAGGTAATCTGATTCTTCCAGAGGGAAAGCTTTGTCAGCTTCGACAGTTGCCAGACCGCCTCTGGGATGGAGGTGAGCTGATTATTATAGAAGTAAAGCTGTGTCAGATTGGACAATTGCCCGAGCGCCTCTGGGATGGAGGTGAGCTGATTGTTATAGAGGTTAAGCACTCTCAGATTGGACAATTGCCAGAGTGCTTCTGGGATGGAGGTAATCTGATTGCTACCGAGTTCCAGCTTTGTCAGATTGGACAATTGCCCGAGCGCCTCTGGGATGGAGGTGAGCTGAGTATTATAGAGGGAAAGCACTCTCAGATTGGACAATTGCCAGAGTGCTTCTGGGATGGAGGTAATCTGATTGCCACCGAGGTCAAGCTCTGTCAGATTTGACAATTGCCCGAGCGCCTCTGGGATGGAGGTGAGCTGAGTATTATAGAGGGAAAGCACTCTCAGATTGGACAATTG
>NZ_JAUBUE010000093.1:6518-7698 GCF_036705305.1 Microcoleus sp. B3-D7
CCAGAGTGCTTCTGAGATGGAGGTAATCTGATTGCCACCGAGGTCAAGCTCTGTCAGATTCGACAATTGCCCAAGTGCGTCTGGGATGAAGGTAATCTGATTGTCACTGAGGTCAAGCTCTGTCAGATTCGACAGTTGCCCGAGCGCCTCTGGGATGGATGTAATCTGGTTGTTATCGAGGCAAAGCTCTGTCAGATTGGACAATTGCCCAAGTGCATCTGGGATGAAGGTAATCTGATTGCCACCGAGGTCAAGCTTTGTCAGATTTGACAATTGCCCGAGCGCCTCTGGGATGGAGGTGAGCTGATTATCATAGAGGTCAAGCTTTGTCAGATTTGACAATTGCCCAAGTGCGTCTGGGATGAAGGTAATTTGATTGCCACCGAGGTCAAGCTCTGTCAGATTCGACAGTTGCCCGAGCGCCTCTGGGATGGAGGTAATCTGATTGGGACTGAGGTTAAGTATTTTTAAGTTGGTTAATTGAAGAACAGCATCAGGAAACTCAGTTAGCTTATTTCTAAGCAATTCCTCTTCCTCCTCATCCCAGTTTCCCAACAGCAACGTCTCAAGCTGTGTGCACTTGCCAATGTCCGGCGGCAATTCCTCCAAGCCTAGCCCCGACAAATCCAGTTCCATCAATTTTTCCTCGGCTGCTTGGTCAATTCGCCGCACTGCTTCCTCTCGCGTCATGTCCTTTGTTTCTCCTGAGTATCCATTTTATTCTGACAGTTAAATTTAGTCTCTTGGAAAAAATGGCAGGAATCAGGATGGACACCAAAAAAACAAATTCATGGTATTTCCCAGCGTAAGACGTGGAAATGCGGAAGCTACTATCAGGATAGGCGTATTTTCCAGTCCAGAGCTTGAAAGCAGTGTCGCTACATCAGGATAGTCAAATTCTCTGAACTCTTAAATTTTGAAAGCTAGGTTCTGGTTCCCACTTACAGATAAACTCTGGCTTGAAAGGACAAGTCTTGGGTACACTTGAATTTCCGCTGAGGTAGAGATTGGTCAGTTTAGTAGACTTCTTGCAAAAATAACTAGAACGGGATCTTCGGCTATTTTACAAGAGTTATTTTTTCTTGTGGGATAGGTAGAAGAGCCTGGGTGCATCTCAGTTTTGCAAATCCCTGAAAAAATAGCTAAAATGAAAAAGCTAGTAAAACCGTAAAAAAAACGA
>NZ_JAUBUE010000094.1:0-7625 GCF_036705305.1 Microcoleus sp. B3-D7
ATCGTTTTTTTTACGGTTTTACTAGCTTTTTCATTTTAGCTATTTTTTCAGGGATTTGCAAAACTGAGATGCACCCGATATGTCGTCCCACAAATTGGAAAATACTTTTCTAGCAGAATCTAAAACATAATTTTTCAATAGTGTGTCAAGTTCGTTTTTTACGTCTTTTTTGAGGTTTTCTAGGCTTGCGTTTACGGTTTCCTTTATTTGCTTTTTTGTTTGGGCAACCTTTTCATCTAGATTCGGACGGCAAGCAGCTAGACTAGAAAGCTCTATCTTAAGATCCTCAATAGCTTGCTGGAGCTTTTCAGCATTACTGTTAATGTAAGCCAGGTCATTTTTTGCATTATTACATAAATCATCGAGATGAATAAGACAACGATTCAATGCAAACTCCATGCAGCGGGGGGCAACTTGTCGCAAAATTACATTAATTGCTTCTTCCAGAAAAGATTCAAACTTTGATACTTCCCAAAGTTTTACCGCTCTCTTTTGTAATTTATCTACAGTTGCCTCCTTGAGTTCATCCTCCCAATTAACAGGCCAGACTTCTCTAGCTAATGCTTCGGCAGCTTCAGGATCTTTAATATCTTGACTACTGAGAGATGATTGACGGAGAAAATCCTTAGCGCAGAATGCTTGCCTCGCAGAAACTTCAAATACGCGGTCTGTGTTGGCCAGTTTGAGGTTATTAGCAACAAATTGTTTTACCATTTCGGTATCTATGTCACCTCGACGACGCTCATCAATTTTATTAACTAAAACATATAAATTTTCTTGACTGCTTGTTCTGATAACTTTTTGAACTTCTGCTTTAATTTTTTCGGCTGCTTCAGCCCTCAATTCAGTAAAATTCAGGACAAGCAGCACAAGTTGGCTACGCTTAAGTTGCTTGGAAACTACAATTTCTAGTTTTTCACTGACTCCGGCTTCGCTTGGCCCAGGCGTATCAACAATTACAAGATTACCTAGCTTCTCTAGTTGTTGATTTTGCTGTGTTCTGAAAAAAGGAGTTTCGATAGATGGAATGTCATTGTCATTGAGCAACTGGAGAGGATCTTGATCTTGGGATACTGCCAGAATATTGCAAAGACGGATAATATGATTCAACTCTGTCAGGATCTTGTTGATATTCTTACTGCCAGAGATTTTTTCTGAAATTCCAAAATCTCTATCACTGTGGATTTCTTCGAGTAAACTTGCTAAATGCGGATATTCACCAGTATGCTTAAGAACTTCTTCCATCCCTTGCTGCTGAATTTCCTGCCTGATAGCATCCAATGCTTTCTTAAATGCTTCACAAATTCTAGGACTCAATTTTAGAATCGGCTCTGCTGCATTTTCTTTCAATACAATCTCTGTTGGCAGTGTTGTCATCGCTGTAGCAGAACTTGGCAGGAGTTCTTGACCAATAATGGCATTAATAATTTTGGATTTGCCAGCATTCATGGGTGCGGCAATAGCCATTCTGAGTTTTAGGTCTGTGACTGTACCAATCTCCTTTGCAATTTCCTGTTGATATATCTGGTACTTGTTTTCTGAGCTATCCTCAGACTTAAGTTCTTTGGTAGCGCGATCCATCAGAGTGCTAACTTCTTGTAACAGGGCAATCACCTGTCTTTGCAGGTCTTGAACATTTGGGTTGGAGGATTTAGAAGTCATAGGGTTTTTAGTTGGTGTTTATGGTGAATGGTAGCCGAGATTGTATAATAACTTTAAGCAATTTGTAGTCGTTTCCCCAACGTGTAAGCTTCTGGTAGAGGTTTGCAATCTTCTTGATAAAGTTTAATCAATGCTTCTAACAATTCTTGTCCGTGTTTGGCCACTTCCTCGTAAGTTTGTCCGTGAGTTCAAGGCTGCATGACATCGGTAAACTCAGGCCAACTGACAACAAAAAGTTGATTTTTTTTGACCACTGGATGATGAGACTGTAATGGCAATTCATTTGGAACCATTTATTGGCGAATAGAGAAGAATGCCAGCTAACGAGGTTTAAGATATTGTAGCCGATCGCCCAAACTACAAAAACCGAGTTTATTTGAGAAACAAGGTTTCTGAGTCTTGCATCGCCTCGCAGATGTACAATAGGACGATCGCATTCCCCAACTCCCACCGTGATAGAGCGCTACACTTTGCCCGAAATGGGCAACATCTGGACTGAAACCGCCAAACTGAAAAGCTGGCTGCAAGTAGAAATCGCTGTCTGCGAAGCTCAAGCCGAACTCGGCTACATCCCCGCCGCCGCAGTCGAAGAAATCAAAGCTAAGGCTAATTTTGACCCCAAACGAGTCCTCGAAATTGAAGCCGAAGTCCGCCACGACATGATCGCTTTCTTGACAAATGTCAACGAATATGTAGGCGATGCCGGCCGCTACATCCACCTCGGCTTAACCAGTTCCGATGTGCTCGATACCGCTTTGGCGCTGCAATTAGTCGCTAGCGTCAATATCTTGTTAGAACGTGTCGAAGAATTGAGTCAAGCTATTCGCTATCAGGCTCAACAACATCGCAATACCGTCATGGTTGGCCGATCGCACGGAATTCACGCCGAACCCATCACCTTTGGCTTTAAACTAGCAGGATGGCTGGCAGAAGTCTTTCGCAACCGCGACCGATTAGTGAATTTGCAATCGTCCATTGCAGTCGGCAAAATCTCCGGCGCAGTCGGAACCTATGCTAATATTGACCCGCGAATTGAAGCGATCGCCTGTCAAAACCTCGGACTCGAACCCGATACCGCATCGACTCAAGTCATTTCGCGCGATCGACACGCCGAATACGTCCAAACCTTAGCACTGTTAGCAGCATCGATCGAGCGTTTTGCAGTAGAAATCCGCAACCTGCAACGCACCGACGTTCTCGAAGTCGAAGAATTCTTTTCCAAAGGGCAAAAAGGCTCATCCGCCATGCCCCACAAACGCAACCCGATTCGATCGGAAAGACTCACAGGGATGGCGAGAATCGTCCGCGCCAACGCCGTCGCAGCCTTAGAAAACGTCGCGCTTTGGCACGAACGAGACATATCTCACAGTTCCGTAGAACGGATGATTTTGCCCGACAGTTCTACAGTAACTCACTTCATGTTAGTAGAAACCACAGACTTAGTAAAACACCTGCTAGTCTATCCCGAAAACATGAAACAAAACATGAACCTTTACGGCGGAGTCATCTTCAGCCAGCGGGTGATGTTAGCTTTAGTAGAAAAAGGCACCAGTCGCGAAGACGCCTACAAAATTGTGCAATCTTGTGCTCACGAAGCTTGGAACAAACCGGGCGGCAATTTCTACAATTTAATTGCTAAGGACGATCGGGTAACAGCTAAGATGACGACCAAAGAAATTGATGATTGTTTCGATCCGCAGTATCAATTGAGGCACTTAGATTTAGTGTATCAGCGCTTGGGAATTTGAGGACAATTAACAATTAAAAATGACTCAGAGAGAGAAGAGAGCGTTCTCGCGCTTGTCCCACAGTCCGCCGGGGTTTTAAACCCCCGTCTCATAGCTAAAGTCGGTTAAAACCGACTGAAAGACTCATAAAATAAAAGTTTTAGAGAAATATTTTAGTCCTCTTCAGAGGACTTTAGCTATGAGACAGGGGTTGAAACCCCTGTCGGTCTGGCGGGCTGGCAGACAACATGAAAAGCGCGAAAATTCCCCAAAATATGAAATGTAAAAACTCTATTAAATATCCACTTAACAGAGCTATGAAATTCAACCGATTTACCAAATATTTAATTGTATTTGCTCTAATATTACTATCTACAACCATACTGAATTATACAAGGTCGATTCGCGCCCAGGAGCCGCCACAAGTGCAAATTACCCAACCAGAACCAAACCCTGTAGTACCTGAAAGTATTTTCATGAGTCAACTTCCCCCTTCGGCACGACTCGTTGACATCCGCACCGTAAATCCCAACATTCGCCTCGATATCCGATACGCCACTACTAACAATTTCTTGAAACGAAAGCTTTACCCTATATCGAAATGCGCTTTGAGAAGTTCTGTTGCTCAACAGTTAGGGCTAGTTCAAACAGATTTGGAAAAAATCGGATTGGGTTTGAAAGTTTACGATTGCTACAGACCTTTCTCTGTCACTAAGCAAATGTGGCAAGCTTGGCCAGATCCGCGCTATGTTGCTAATCCTGCTAGGGGTTCGCGGCACAATCGCGGTGCTGCTATAGATTTGACTTTAGTCGATCGCACTGGCAAAGAATTAGAAATGCCTACACCTTACGATGATTTTACCGAAAAAGCTCACGGAGATTATCAAGGCGGCAGCGCGGAATCTCGGAAAAACCGTCAAGTGCTTAAGGATGCCATGAAAAAACACGGATTTATCGGTATAACCACAGAATGGTGGCACTTTGATTCGGAAGATTGGCAGAAATTTGCGATTCTTGATATCTCGCTTGGGGCGATTCCTTAATTTGCTAAGGTTTCAGTCCCCGTGAGGGGAAAAGGTAGTGTGTGACATAACCCACAAAAAAAGCCCAACTCTTGCCAAGAATAGACAAAAAGTTGGGGTTGGAGATGGACAGCAAACTTAGTTGTAGTCATCTCTCTCGGTCCACCTATCGTACAGAAAAAACAATATGGACGACAGTGGAAACATATACAATATTACCCAAATAGGTATACCTGGTATGGCCATACTTATAAGGGTCACAAAGCCTGCACGCATGAACACCCAGACCTGCTGGCCATCATATGGAGTCCTATAATCTTTTGGACTCATCTTTTTTGGACTCATATTTTTTTCCTCTTTTTTTTGCTAGCATTTTTAATGCCTATGACTCTAGCATGTTTTTCAGTTTTGTGCAAGGGATAGATTTTTAACCGAATATGGCACCCGCTGACACCGCTGCTACAAACCTGCACATTTATCGTAATTTTACCGAAAATTCGTATTCATATCCCCGGAAATTAGAGTCTAATTGTAATGTGTAATTGCCTGTTACTGGGACTTTTCCAGTCCACTCTGTTTCATTGCCTTGATAAGGATCTCCAGCTAAAAGTTTGCCACCGGGAGTGATAATTTGCGGGAAAACTTCTTGCCGATTCGTAACAGTCATTGTTTGACCTTTTCGGGCGCGAATCCGGTAAGAGTGGCTGCCGCCACCGATAATTCGACCTTTGACGATCGCCTCATGTCCTCCCGGCAGAAAATTAATCTGCTGGTTGACATTAGAACAACTGCTTTCGGTGCGTCTTTTCGCAACCCAACCGGGAACTGGATCGGTAATTCGCAGCCAACCGTTTTGTTCTTCGGCGACTGAAACAAAGGTATTATTTTTGAGTTTTCCTACTATTTGGCTGCCGCTTACTTGCGGGATCGATCGCACATTTAGCGGTGGATTCTGATCGCTGACTACAGCTTGGGTGATTTTGCAACCCGAATTGGGCGGTGTGACAACTACTGCCTTAACTTTTCGCGGGGAGACTCCTGCAACTAGCGAGGATTGAACAGCCGGGGTTTTTGCAGGTTGGGGTTGGGATTTCGGAGATTCTGCAGCCTGGGTTTGTGCTTGCAGAGATTTTGGTTGCCGAGATTCAGGGTTCTTCGTCGGCCCTGCAATCTGGTTTCTGGTGGATGCCGGGGGTTCTGCAAGGGGAAGATCGGATTGTTTCATCGCACCCGACTGTATAGTTGCAACAGCCACTCCCACCGCTGTTGCCAGTCCTGCTAAGCTTACTGTGATGATTTGACCCTTAGTAAATGACATAAAAAACCCTCTCTGTATCTATACTAATAATTTTTGTTTGGGAGTTGGGGCGATCGCCAGTTAATTTATGTGGAAATACCTAGTGCGGGCCACAGGGTCAGGATTTTTATATAAAATTTCCGCTCCATAAGTGCCGCAATAATTTGAGTCAATAATATATACTGGACGCCTATACTGATGGTAATCTTGCTCTGGGTTATTTGGGCGCAAATTTGCGAAGGTAAGCGTTCAGCGCGAGGTACATAAAATGTCAAAATTGATTTTTCAGAGATTACAAGCACCCCGCGATCGATTGTTGGAGGAGGTGAAGCAGGAAGTTCAAGCAGGACGATCGCAGTCTTTACACGCCGCTGTGCTGGCCAACCTCAGCCAAGACTCGGCGCCTCTTGGTGTTAACCGCTGTTGGGATGTGGAAGTGAAAGCCGGCAACCGTCCGAGTTTTCGGCTTCCTCCCAAAGCAAGCATTGCTAAAGTGTTCGATCGCAGCAGCGGCAAATTGGTAATTTTGGGAGCCACGGGTGCAGGCAAAACTACGACGCTGCTAGAATTAGCTCGGGTGTTAATTTCCCGCGCCCAAAAAGATGCTAGTTTGCCAGTACCAGTGCTGTTTGAACTCGGATCGTGGAAAGCAGAATCCGGGGCGATCGCAGATTGGTTAATTGCTCAACTTCAGTTCAAATACGGCATCTCTCCTGGTGTCGGCAAAAAATGGCTTGCCGAACAAAAATTGCTGCCTCTCCTCGACGGCTTGGACGAAGTAGAAACCCACCGCCAAAATATCTGTATTCAAGCAATCAATCAGTTTGTTGAAAGCGAATTTAAACCCAAACATTTAGTAGCTTGCAGCAGTTTTGAAGCTTACAAAAACTGCGAAACTAGATTTCGCCTGCAAGCCGCAGTTTTATTAAAACCTTTAACAGAAACTCAAATTCAAAATTATCTGCAAGAAGCCAGAAGCCGCGAACTTTGGTACAGCATTGAGCGCGAGCCGGAGTTGTTAAAGTTGGCAAAAGTTCCCTTGCTTTTGAGCATGATGGCTCTGGCTTACGACGATATTTTAATTGAAGCTTGGAAGCGGATAACTTCTGCCGAAGAACAGCGCAAATATCTGTTAACTGCCTATATTCGCCACCAAATGACCGGACAAGTCAAGCAGTATCCCAGAGGTAAGGAACTGCGGCCGGAACAAATTCGCCACTGGCTGGGATGGTTGGCCAGAAGGATGGAACAGCAAGGAATTCAAGAATTTTACCTCGATCGCATACCGTCTAGCTGGCTGCAAACAGCCGATGAACGGCGCAAGTATCAGTTTGGAGTTAAGCTGGTTGGCGGGTTGATTTGGGTCATTTTGGGATTAATTGCCACCCTAGTCTCCGGGTCAATTTGGGGATTAATTGCGGGGGCTGTGGCTGCGGTAATTAGTGCTTTTTTGCCGGGAATTCCGGGGATTGAAAGTTTTATATTGCGCTTGGTGCTGTGGTCGAACGGCTACATTCCTTGGGATTACAAGCGTTTTCTCGATGCTGCGACAGATCGCCTGCTGCTGCAAAAAACGGGCGATCGGCGTTATCGATTTATTCACGATTTATTGCAAAAACATTTTGCTGAAATTAGTCATTAGTCATTAGTTATTCGTTAGTTGCTATGTGGATTTGGCAAATTAATTAGCAATTAAGTAAGCCTCACTGAAAAAAAGCCGAATATCCAGAGAGTCTCTACTTCTAGAGGAAGTCCCGGATCTAAGAGAAGGTTAGCGGTATTTTTGCCGTCTGAAATAGCTGTTCCGCAGTAAATTCTAATCCATCAAAAAGTGTATCTTTTAACAATACTCCGGACAGTTTTTAAGCAGCCAAAGTACCATAAGACAAGACTGAAGGAAGGTTAGGGTGATTTAAA
>NZ_JAUBUE010000027.1:0-94378 GCF_036705305.1 Microcoleus sp. B3-D7
TTGCCACCAGCACCGACCATTACTCAAAACCCAGCGCCAGTCTCAAATTTGCCACCAGCACCGACCATTACTCAAAACCCAGCGCCAGTCTCAAATTTGCCACCAGCACCGACCATTACTCAAAATCCAGTGGTTGCGCCTGCTGCTGCGCCCATAAATCTCGCACCGATACCGAGACCGGAGATCGCAGCCAACCAGCCACCCAGCACAAATCGTTTATTTTCTCCCAGCTTGCAAGAGCAAAACCAGATATCTAATTCCTTGCAACAGCGCATTTCACCTCCCGCGTCTGCGAATCTTGACGCTTCCAATTTGCCAACTAACGTCGATGCCGTTATTTTTCCCGTGGAGGAGAGATTTACCAGGGAGTTTGCCGATTACCTAAATTTGCCATCAACAAATGCGATCGCCACCCTAGAAGATGCCCAAGATACCCTTCGCAGCGTCCAACAAGCCACAGGCATCAAACCAGCTCTCATTTATATCAGCTTTGTACCCAGGGGCTCTACAGTCGCTCGGCCTTACAGCAGTTCCCCCATCTTGCGGGTAGAACAGCAAATTCAAGCCTCTGACGAACTGGAAATGATGGTGATTACCCCGGAAGGTTTGCCCGTTCGCCAGCGCATCCCTGGAACCTCTCGCGCCCAGGTAATGGAAGCTGTTCGGAAATTTCGCGATGAACTGACTAATCCGGTAAAGCGCAACACTAAAAGTTATTTGCCCTTGGCTCAGCAACTCTACCAGTGGATGGTAGCGCCGCTCGAAGCAGAACTGCAAGCCAAAGGCATTGAGAATTTATCTTTTATCTCAGATATAGGGTTGCGATCGATACCGATGGGTGCCCTGCACGACGGCAAAGGCTTCCTGGTAGAGCGTTACAGTGTTGGCTCGATGCCGAGTCTCACTTTGACCGATACCGGCCCCGCCAATTTCAAAAATACCCAAGTTCTGGCCATGGGGGCGTCGCAATTTCCAGATATGAGTCCTTTACCTGCGGTGGAAATAGAAGTATCGACAATCACGCCGCAGCAGTGGCCGGGTAAGTCTTTTTTGAATGAAGCTTTCACCCTGGCCAATTTGAAATCGCAGCGCCAGCAGCAGCCTTTTGGAATGATTCACTTGGCTACTCACGCCGAATTTCGATCGGGAGATCCCAGCGAATCATTTATTCAATTGTGGGATACTAAATTGCGTTTGGATCAGTTGCGGCAAATGAATTGGCACAGCCCGCAAGTTGAAATGTTAGTTTTGAGCGCTTGCAGAACTGCTGTGGGCGATCGAGAAGCCGAGTTGGGCTTTGGCGGGTTAGCCGTGCAAGCCGGGGTTAAATCGGCTATGGCGACTCTCTGGTATGTCAGCGACGAGGGCAGTTTGGGATTGATGTCGGAGTTTTACGCGCAGTTAAAAACTGCTCCGATTAAAGCAGAAGCGCTGCGGCAAGCGCAATTAGCGATGTTGCGCCAAGAGGTGCGAATTGAAGGGGGGATGCTGCACACTTCTGGTGGGAATCTGCCGGTACCTCCGGAATTGGCAAACGTGCGGAGTCAGAATTTCTCTCATCCTTATTATTGGTCTGCTTTTAGAATGATTGGCAATCCTTGGTAAGTCGATCGCCCACTCGCACATAAACAACCGCCAATCACTCATAATTGCCACAAAAATTCAAAATCCCAAACCCAAAACTGCCCAACCCCAGTACGATCGATCTAGTTAGCAAAAATAAGTAAAAACACTACCGGAGTAATTTTTATGGATCTGGTCGTACTCCAGAACTGGCTGGACAACATCTCCTTTGCCGTTTTGTTCTCCACAATGCTCATTTACTGGGTTGGCGCAGCATTCCCCGGCATTCCCTATCTGTCGGCCCTAGGCACCGCAGGAATGGCCGTCGCCAACCTATCCATCGCCGCTTTACTCGGTTCTCGATGGATAGAAGCCGGCTACTTCCCCTTAAGCAATCTCTACGAATCCCTATTTTTCCTAGTTTGGGGAATCACCGCCATCCACCTAGTCGCGGAAAACATGAGCCGTTCCCGCTTAGTTGGAGTAGCCACCTCCCCCGTAGCAATGGCAATATCCGCCTTTGCAGCCCTGACTCTGCCGGAAACCATGCAATCTGCAGAGCCCCTAGTACCCGCCCTCAAATCCAACTGGCTGATGATGCACGTTAGCGTCATGATGCTCAGTTACTCAACTTTAATGGTAGGAGCGCTACTGGCGATCGCCTTTTTAATCGTCACCCGCGGCCAAAAAATCGAACTCACCGGTAGTTCCTTCGGCACCAACAGCAACCGCAACAGCAACTACCGCCTCCAACGCCCTCAAAACCCCGAACCTCAAAATGCAGAAACCAGCGCCGACAACGCATTAGCTTTCAGCGAACCCTCTTTCAACTCCAACAATAACGGTTTGGGCACCACCGCAGTGCTCGAATTAGCCACCGTTCAAACCTCATCAACCGCCCCAACTCAAACCGCAGAACTTCTCTCGCCCCAGCGATTGAATCTAGCAGAAACTCTTGATAACATTAGCTATCGCATCATCGGTTTAGGATTCCCCTTACTGACAGTTGGCATTATTGCCGGTGCGGTTTGGGCTAACGAAGCTTGGGGATCTTACTGGAGTTGGGACCCGAAAGAAACTTGGGCGCTAATTACTTGGTTGGTATTTGCTGCCTACCTGCACGCCCGCATTACTCGTGGCTGGCAGGGAAGACGCCCAGCAATTTTAGCCGCCACAGGTTTTGTGGTAGTTTGGATTTGCTATCTAGGCGTCAATCTGTTAGGCAAAGGTTTACATTCCTACGGTTGGTTTTTCTAATTCCTGATCCACCAATGGACCAAAGAAGAACAGGATAAGTCAAAGAATCGGGATTAATATCATCTCCAGTTGTAGGGTGGGCAATTCCCACCTTACTCAACCAGCGAGATTCTAATAATTAACTCCATCTTCCTTCTTCCCTTTTTTTACCCGCTCAGCTTCGCCGAAGGCCCTTCTTCCTGCTTCTAACTTCTGTCTTCCTGACATCCGTTACATCCGTTACAAAATCCGTTGCCGAACTTCCTTCATTCATTAAAATAAGGACAATTAATATGGACGAATCGCCAATATTTCCCCAAGAAGACGATGTTGTGTCTGCCCCTACCAGCGCTTTGATGTATCAATGTACATTTAAAGTCAGCGAATTTATGGCAATTATGCAGGCAAAATTGGTAGACGAAAAATTATTTTCAGACGGTCTGGATTGCGAGCTATTAAGTGCTGGTAAGGACTGGACAAAAGGCAAACTTAGAATGCGTCTGGAGTTCATTCCGCTGGAACCTGAAATCAAAGAACAAAAAGCCCTTCCTGCCGCTGCTGAAAGATCAGACACCGTGCAAAACTACGCCGTAGATAGCTCAAATCAAACCGATATAGATGAGCCATTAAATCAATGTGACTCAACAGAAATAAGTAATCATTTTCCTATTTCTAGGTATCCAGACCGCGACCCCCAAAGTATAGGAATGTGGAGCTAGGAAGGCAAAGACTGAGAGATTGGGAGAGGGGGATGCTTCCCCTTCTTTGCTCAAAATCCATCGGTTAAATTCCGTACACTGATCGTTGTCTAACTTCCTTATTTTTGCTTAATGAAAAACTGCTCTCATGGCTGAATTTTCCAATTGGACGCACCTGCACGCTCAAGTTCACAGGACGCTGCTATACCGACAAATATTGCCATCGAATCAGCGCTTGCTAGTAGCAGTATCCGGCGGACAAGATTCTCTGTGTTTAATTAAATTACTGCTAGATTTGCAGCCAAAATGGGGGTGGAACCTAGCGATTGTTCACTGCGATCATCGTTGGCGTTCTGACTCGCAAGCCTCGGCCAATCATGTAGAACAATTAGCTAGAAACTGGGGAATATCCTATTATTTGGAAACAGCCTCGGACATCCCCAAAACAGAAGCAGCCGCCAGACAGTGGCGATATCAAGCTTTAACCGAAATTGCGATCGCCCACAACTACCCCTACATTGTTACAGGCCACACAGCCAGCGATCGCGCCGAAACACTCCTCTACAACCTGATTCGCGGCAGCGGCGCCGACGGACTTTCTGCCCTCACCTGGACACGGCCCCTGCTCGATTTTAGATTGCCGATTGCCGATTTTAGATTGGGGAATTCCGGCGAAAATCCCAACTCCCAAATATCTGCCGATTTTAGATGGGAAAATCTGCATGAAAATTCCCAATCGAAAATCCAAAATCTAAAATCTAAAATCTATTTAGTTCGTCCCTTGCTCGAAATAACTCGATCGCAAACAGGTCAATTTTGTCAAGAGCAAAAACTACCCATTTGGGAAGATTCCACAAATCAAGACTTGCAATATAGTCGCAACCGGATTCGATCGGAATTATTGCCTTATTTGGAAACTCATTTCAACCCAAAAGCCCAACAAGCGCTAGCTCAAACAGCCGAACTCCTCCGCGCCGACGTAGAATATCTCGAACTTGCAGCCAGCGAGTTGCTACAGCGAGCAATGTCTCCAATTGGAGACAGCCCGCAGATGAATTTTCAACTTCCCGTCAAGTTAAATCGCCCGATTTTGCGTGAAGCACCCCTGGCCTTGCAGCGACGCGCAATGCGGCAACTACTGCAACAAATATTGCCCTCGGCGCCGAGTTTTGAAAGCGTAGAAAAACTAACCAGCTTAATCGTAGCGCCCAACCGATCGCAAACCGATCCATTTCCTGGAGGAGCGATCGGTCGAGTCGAACACCCTTCGATAATTTTAGATATTAAATTTTAAGCTGTTATCAAACCCGAAAGGACTTGCCGCAACTCGGAAACTACCCGATCTTGCTCGTCTCCCGTCTCCTGCACGCGATCGAGTTCCCCCGCCACCGCTTCCAGCTTTTGCCGTAGCGCATTCAAATTGTCCTGCACCGGCTGCAACATTTCTTGATAAACATTCAGCCTGCCCCAGAGTTGCGCCACTGCACCTTTCTGGTTGAACAAATTCTGCTCTAACTGCTTGAGTTCGTAGCGTTTCGCCTCACTTTCCCCATTTTGGCGGTTGACATTTGCCTCAATTTTGGATATGCCTTCCCGCACCTGCTGAATTTCGTTTTCCAATCTTTGCAATTCTTGGCTTTGCTGCTGGCGCTGAGTATTGAGCTGTGCGACAATCGGTCCCAAATCAATATCTCCTCGCTCTTGTTTTGGAGCATTAGCAGTACCCAGCCGCCGCCACAGCACCGCCTGATGCTGCTTTAAAACATCTTCCCGTTCCTGCAACCGGAGGCGCTGTCCCACCAGAGTTTCGTTTAACATCTGATAACTTTCGAGTTCATCTGCCATTTCATTTTCCAAAGCCATGCGATCGTACTCGCTAGCAGCTTGAATTTTCCCTTGCAGTTCCTCGATTGTCTCCCGCTGCAGAGTCAACTCTTCCTCTTGATCGTTAACAAACCGGAACACCTTTTCCAAATCCTGTTGCAGGTGTTGCACCAGCCCCTGTAACTCATCAACAGGCATCTTCTCCAAAGCTGACACATCTACTTTCTGCTCCGTACCTGCAGCAGCACCCGAAGCAGATGCGAGCCTGGAAACTTGCTGGTAAAGATCCTCAACAGCCCGCACCTGCAAAGACACGGACTGAGCCTGGTCCTGCTTAGCGCTGAGGGTACTTTGCTGCCCTTTAAGCTCCGCCCGAGCCCCGGCCAAAGCATCTTGAGATTGGTACCACTCTTGCCAGCGGTTTTGGAGGCTCTGATTTTGTTGATCGACCTCTTCTTGTTGCTGTTGAGCTATGCTTTGTTTTTGCTCCAACTGCTGCCAGTGCTGATCCAGAATTGCCTGTTGGGCGCCCACGGCACTAAAAGACTGATTGAGTTGTTCCCGCACCCCTTTGGCAGAAGCAATTGCCCCTCCCAGCTTCTGCATCAACTCCTGAATCCTCTGGGTCTGCTGCTCATCAACTACTGCCCCCTGCGGAACCTCAGACTGCTGCTGGGCCACCCGTTGCTGCTCGCCTCGCAACTGTTCCCAAGCCGTCTCAATTTCCACACGACTGCGATCGACTTCTTCTCGCAGTCGGTTAGCTTCATCTCGAGTATTTTCAATTTCTGAGCGCTGAGCCTCCAGTCGCTCCAACTCCTCTTCCATTTGAGCCAACTGCTCTTCGCGGGCTTGCATTTCCATTTCCCGGCGATTGAGTTCTTGACTCGAAAACGTCAGAGAAGCCTTCCACTGTTCAATTTCCTCTTCCTTATCCTTAAACTTATCCTGCAATCGCGAGAAATTTTGCAGAATGCTCACCAACTGGCGGGCCGCCTCCTGAATCCGCTGCACTTGCTTGCTAGCGCTCAACTCAACCAGCACCAGCGTGCCGTCGTTAAACTTATTAGCTTCCTCAACTGGGATCGCGTCATCGCCTGGTACGGCGCTCCAGTTATGTTCGCCTCGCTGACAAGCTAGCAGTTTCAGCTCAGCCTTACCGCCACCGAGACCAAAGCCGCTTCTCTGTTTTTGTACTTCCGCTAGATACAGCACACTAATAGTCCTCTGCTTCGTAAAACCTATCCCAACTTACTTTAAGTTACTTAAAGGCCTAAAAGATAAGTGGTGTTTACTTCCTACGCTGTTGGGTAGACGGCTAATTCCAACATAAGTAGGCTATCCCCCTTAAGCCAAAGGTTCTTGACTAAAGATAACACTGCGTGTGATTTTTAGTCAACTTACCTAAAGTAAACAAGTATAGGCAAGTAAGGATAACTTTTTGCCACTTAAGTCTTACTTTTTGGTATCGTTTGCCCAATCGGGGGATAGCATTTTTTTCTAACTTTAGCAGCACTCACGCATAGCACGTTCTCACGGGAGAACTTCCATAAAGTACGGCCGCTGCCAGTTGTCTGGAGGAATGAGACAGCAGTACCCATGCCGCTTGATTAAAGACTAGCTCTCACTGCGGAGACTGCCATAGGCCAAACCTGAAAAAGGTCAGTCCTTGAACCTCCCCACATCTAAAGCCGGGGATTCTTGCCCACCTTTAAGACGACAACGGGACATTCAAATATCCCTCTACTGACTCAAAGAACTTTACTTATCCCGGAGCGCATACTTGCTGAGTCCTTCATATTTTTAAGGTTGAACGTGACCTATGCTGCAATTATTTGCCCTTTAACTATTCCGAATTAATCGGATTAGTGCCTTACCGGGGTTGCTCGCCCTCTAGGATATTTCAATGGCTTGAAAATTATTCTTACTCTGGCGAATTGCTCTGTGCCGATTATACCACTCTGGTTTTAGCAACACAATCGTTTCACGAGACTTAAAAGTCCCTACCAACTAAGCCCCAGGCCTAAATCCCCATGTCCTTAGCCCAGGGCTGGTCTCTGGCGTTTCGATAAAAAACTTTCTATTGATTTCACAACTTAGTTAGGGGTCGATCGCCACAAAAGCCCTCGCTGCCCCCAAGCCGGCGCCCTCCTCCGGCGGACTAGGGATTTGAGCCGCGCTGCCTTAGAATAGGGTAATGACGCGAGCCTATGACGCTCGCTGCAGGCGAGCCAAAAGGTCGATCGGCACTGAGGTTTTTCCTGACAATTGCCAACAAAGGTTCATTTTGACTGCACCTGATTTTAGGGCTGTGGCAAACCCAAAAAAACCTTGATCGCAACTCATCCAACCCAACAGACTAGCCTCAAGTTGCCATCGGGCCTCGCTCGGCACTTGCTGCTGGTAGCAGCGGTAAAACCAGAGAATCCTCGCTATTTTGAAGTTGACCTACGCCAAGATGTGTTGGATAAACTGACGGCATACTCAGCCAAAAACTTCAAAACTTTAGCCATCGAAGACTTGAACCAGTCGGGAATGCCAGCGTTGCAGACTCGAAGAACCCGTGCAATCGTGCGGTGTGGATTCTACGAGTTTAAGCAACGCCGTGGGAATACAAGGTGAAACTCTACACTTAGAGAATGCCGCGAGTTTCGCGGTTTCAGCTTGTGGACTGGTAGCCCGGCCGAGGAGCGACAGCAAGTATCGCCCTTTCGTCAATTCCCAATTGTGAGATCGGCATCAGCGCGTAAATTATTGACGGAAACAAAAGTCAATCTTTTCGCCAGCACACAGTCTTTCCGAGCTCAGACGCCAACGGTTTTAAGGAGGATACTTTAGCTGCATGCAGGGAAATTTGAGTGAAATAGACATCCGCAGCATCCTGCAATTGATTGAGTTAGGTCAGCGAACCGGAGAACTGTTCGTAGAGGCCTACACCTCCACCGGCAGCAGCACGGGTACTCAACCTACCCTGCGCTCCCTTGCAGGACAATCCTGGTATGTCTTCTGCTTCAACGGTCAGATTATTTACGCTACCCAGAGTGCGGGCAGTTTGTTTCGCTTGCGCGACTACCTGCGCCGCTACAAAGCAGATACCGCCCTCGACAAAATCCAAGTTCCCTATATGGCATCTACCAATGCCCCAGAATACGGCTACCTATGGGCCCTGCTAGAAAACCACATTCTCACCCCAGCTCAAGGGCGCAACATCATCCAGAGCATGATCCACGAAACCCTATTTGACTTACTCAGTCTCCACCAAGGTTCCTTCACTTTTGAAATGGGCCCAGCTTTGGCTCCTCAACTGACCAGCTTAGAAATTAGCTCACTGCTGGCCAAAATTGTCAAACAGGTGCAGCAGTGGAAGCAGTTTCACCCTCACATTCAGTCACCCAACCAATGCCCGGTGATTTCAGACCCCTCCGAGCTGCGAGTCGCGCTGCCTGTCAATACCTTTAATACTCTCAGACGCTGGGCTGACGGGCATACTTCGATCCGCCAAATGGCGCGCTACCTCAACCGAGACGTGCTCACTGTCGCTAAGGCGATTTACCCCTTTGTGCAGCAGGGATTGGTGCAAGTATTTTACGAACCCTCTGTTGCCCCCACCAACAACAAAAAAGAATGGTCGTCCCCAGAAACTAAGGTTCCTAGAGTTGTCTGTATTGACGACGACAATACTATTCGCAAAACAGTCGAGTCAATTTTAAATGAACACGGTTACGAAGCTACTACGATCGGCAATCCCCTCCAAGCCCTGAGTTTGGTGTTTCCACTCAAACCCGATTTAATTCTGTGTGACATCGCCATGCCGGAACTCGACGGCTACGAAATTTGCGCTATGCTGCGTAGTTCTAGCGCTTTCCGGCAGACGCCGATCGTGATGCTGACGGGCATCGACGGATTTATCGATCGCGTTAAAGCCCGCATGGCTGGAGCTACAGACTTTTACACGAAACCTTTTGGTGAAAGCGAGTTATTGATGCTGGTAGAAAAATATGTGGGCCCGGGCTACCCTCGGCTCAATCTCTCGGAAAGATTATTAGACCGCTCGCTAGAAGACCAATTAGAAGAAAAATAAATTTTGCACCCATACCTTGATGGGAGCTTTTTTGTACCTGCGGTTAAATCGAGTCTCGGCCGCCACAAAGAGAAAGCTGGGGGTACTATTGGCGATCGCACCATAAACTAGAATGTATTAATCCGCGCGCTGGCATAAGGGCGTCGGTAAAACTCTGTTCAATTTCTAGGCCCAAGTGGGTCTAACACGCTCAAAGTGCAAATATAATATACTTGTTCTCCACTTGCAGCCGCTCCGAAAAACTGATGTACAGAGCTACTTATTGCTAGGTATTTCTGTACAAAGTCAGAGAGTCCAATTCTCACTCTTAAGTGACTCCGTTCATGATTGTCGCGACACCAGCCATGTCAACAACTCCTCGCTAATCCGAGTATCGGTTTAGCATTCATCGCAGAAATTACCCAGAGTTTTACCAATTGAGACGGCGGTGGGAGTACAAAGTGAAGCTTTAGGGGTTTCAAATTAATTGTTCGTAGTCGATTTGAGCTAATTTGTCAGCATTGGTCGCGCGAATTTATTGATGGCAGTCAATTATTGACGGAGCAAATTTATTGCCAAGGACCTCCGGAAGTCGCGCCATTCACCCCTGGGCTGTGTCAAGCTTGGCTGTGTCAAGTTTCGACCATCGAAGTTTCCATCGAGTTCTTCTTGGCGGAAAACCTCAACAATTTGCTAGAAATGCAGGTGTCAGAATTATGATTAGCGGTAGCCCAGACTTTATATTACCAGGACTAGGCGTAGATCCGGCTCCGGAATTCCAAGAACTAGAAACTCCCGAAGGCGAGCTGCACCTGCGGTTCTACGTTCCTTCGGGGAACGAGTTCGCACTGCCGGCGACAGGGATTAGAGAGGTACTATCCCCTTCCCCAGACCGAATGACACCGATCCCCAACGTTTCCTCTTTGCTTTTAGGTACGCTAAATATGAGAGGACGAGTGATTTGGGTGGCAGACCTCGGCCAATTTCTGGGAGACCAAACACCTCTGAACACAGATAGACCCGAAATCCCGATCGTGGCTGTGGAAGACCAAGACACGATTTTGGGGCTAGCAGTCGATCGAATTGTGGGGATGGACTGGCTCGACGTAGAGCAACTGCACTCTCAGAACAATGCACCAGACGGCATGATTCCATTTCTGAGGGGAGAATGGATGTTAGGTGCACCAGCTCAGAAAGTGCTCCGACTGCTAGATCAAGTGAAAATTCTGCGCTCGGCGCGGTGGGCAGCGTGAAATCGATTTTAGATTTGCGATTTGCGATTTTCGATTGAGGTCTAACCATCAACAGTCACACGACTTGAGGCGCGCATCTAAACATTCAATTCAAGATAAAAATCAAAAATCTCAAATCTAAAATCTAAAATCCAAAGAGGGCGGCAAATGGCAACAAGTACCAACTTTCAGCAGGACTACCAACGGGCAGAAGCGGCCTACATGGATGGCAATTATTCAGAAGCCGCAGCCCTAGTTTATCAATTAGTAGAAGATTTTCCCGAAGACCCCAGCGCTCGCCTGCTGTGCGGACACATTTACTGCTACGGGCTGCAACAGTATGAGGTGGCGCGGGAACAGTACACAGTTGTGCTAGGCCTGAGTGACGACCCGAGTTTGGTGGAACACGCTCACAACGGAATTACCTACACAGACCAATTTTTATCTGGAGAGCTGCAAACGGAAAATTTCGAGGCTTTGTCTGCTGAAACTGAATTAGAATTCTACCCAGACTTATCTCTTGATGAAGGGTTAGAAGACCCGGATTTGGGACTTTTCCAAGGCAATTCCCCATCCCTTTCCTATAGAAGTCAATCCTCAGAGGACCTGGAAAACGAGGACTTGGCAGACTTGGGCATGAGTGGCTTGGGGTGGGAAGCAGAAGACGACGATGGCGCCGGCTCAGTCCCAGATTTAGCCTCACATTCTAACCCGTTTGGTGGCGACAGCGGCGGAATGGCAGCTTATGCTGAGACCTCCGACTCGCTAGACGACATAGACGAGTTTGCCGACTCGGACTTTGGAGACCCTTTTGCCTTAGATGATGGAGGGTTTGATGCTGCTGACGTGTCTAGCAGCAAAGTGTCTGGTTCAAGCGCACCTTACTCAGGAGATTCGTTTTCAGAAGCTCCGACTCAGATGCTCAACGGTCAAAGTTTTGCCTCTTCAGAAACCGGGAATTCCTTCGACTCGAACCAACTAGAGTCCCCCATCGGGCCCTCGGACAATTTTGGCGAACCTTTTGCTGGGCTCGATTTGCCAGACGAATTCGACGAGAACTCCGACTACGATTTCCAAGCCCCGCCCCAGAGCGGCCAAAATTACGGTAATAACGCACCTCTGGCCGAAGAGGAAGACCCGTTTGCCGAGGCGATGCCCTCGTCGGGTTTCGGGTCTTCTCGGCCTCAAAACAAGCAGCCGAATAACGGGTCGGACTACTCATCAAACTATTCGCTGGCGGAAGACGAAACGCTGTTGATGGGAGGTGCTGTCCCTAACTCTCAAAGTCAAAGGTCGAGCCGGGGACAATTTAATTCAGTCGATCGATCTTCCGCCAACAGCAACGGTTACAGCGACTCGGAACCCCCAGCATTTAGCTCTAGAGACAACTTCGAGTTAGATGCTTTTGAAGACGACGCTTTTAGCGATTCTTTCTCTTTCGACGAAAACGAACAAGCGACAGCTTTCGGGGCGTCCGACAAGAACGACAGCGCCTGGTCGTCAAAAACTGGGAACGCTCAAGAACACAGCGACTTTTTAGACGAATTTGACGAATTTGACGATTTGGGGAATTTGCCGGACTTTGATATCTCAGAAGATGCCACCAGTTCGATCTTGACTAGAGGTAACACCAATTTCGGCAACTCGACCAGCGGCATGATGGGAACGACCGGCAGCAGCCTGGACTTTGACAACAGCGATGGCTCAGCAATTCGGGATGACGAAATATTTAGCATAAGCGGCCCGGCTGATGCGTCTGTGTCGAATTTTTCTCCCACCGAAACAGAAGCGGTCGATACTTCGGTAACAGTAGAACAGGGGGGACTGGCTTTCTTGGAAAATGCCCCTTTGTTTACAAAACAGTTGTACACGGCTATCGGGGCGGGACTGGTTTCTCTGGTAGCTGTGGCTTTCGTCACCAACATTGCCTCCTATCAAGCTCTGCGGCAAGACAAACCCGAGGCGATCGTTTACCTGCGCCAAACAGGCTGGGTAATGACCGCAGCCGCAGGCTTTACCAGCTTTTTAACTTCTTGGGGCATCGGCCAGTTGATCGCCAAGCAGGTACGCAAGTCGTCGGACAATTTGCAAGCTCAGTTCGATGCGGTATCTCAAGGAACTTTGGACGCTCGCGCTACGGTTTACTCGGAAGATGAATTTGGCAAAATGGCTGCTAAATTCAACCACATGGCGAAGGTTATCCAAACCACGATTAGCGATACCAGGCGCAAGTCTGACGAGCAGGAACAGGCAAAAGAAGACTTGCAGCGCCAAGTGATTCGCTTGCTAGACGACGTGGAAGGAGCGGCCCGGGGTGACTTGACGGTCACTGCGGAAGTGACCGCAGACGTTTTGGGTGCTGTTGCTGACTCGTTTAACTTGACAATTCAAAATCTGCGCGAAATTGTCCATCAGGTGAAGCAGGCGGCTCGGGAGGTCAGCAAAGGCGCTACGGATAGTGCTAAGTTTGCGGGCGATTTGTCTTCCGACGCGCTGCGGCAAGCTGAGGAACTGGCGGCAACGCTGAATTCGGTGCAAGTCCTCACCGATGCGATTCAGCGGGTCGCAGAGAGCGCTAGAGAGGCGGAAGAAGTGGCCCGGGGCGCGGCGGCAACGGCTCTGAAAGGAGGCGAGGCTGTGGAGCGGACGGTGGCCGGGATTTTGGAAATTCGAGAAACGGTAGCAGAAACCACGAGAAAAGTCAAGAGGTTGGCGGAAGCTTCTCAAGAAATTTCTAAGATTGTGGCTTTAATTGCGACGATCGCCTCCCGGACGAATTTGTTGGCCCTCAACGCCAGTATTGAGGCGGCGAGAGCTGGAGAAGCGGGCAGGGGTTTCGCGATCGTGGCAGACGAGGTGCGACAATTGGCAGACCGATCGGCTAAGTCTTTGAAAGAAATCGAACAGATCGTGATGCAAATTCAAAGCGAAACCGGCGCGGTAATGACGGCGATGGAAGAAGGGACGCAGCAGGTTATTGAGGGGACAAGATTGGCAGAACAGGCGAAGCGATCGCTTGAAGATATCATTCAAGTAACTAATCGAATTGACGTGTTAGTGCGATCGATTACTGCCGACACTGTAGAGCAAAACGAAACAGCTCGCGCGGTCGCCAGTGTGATGCAAGCGGTGGAATTAACTGCTCAGGAAACATCCCAAGAAGCGCAGCGAGTTTCCGGTGCTTTGCAAAACTTGGTGGGCGTTGCTCGCGACCTTTTGACATCGGTGGAAAGATTCCGAGTAGAAACAGCAGAAAGACAATAATTAAGTGTCTAATGCTTGTTTTGCTGGCTGATTTACAAGCAAGTTGGTCGGGCAAGGATGGCAGAAAAAAAGCAACCTCGCAGTCTTGAAACCGCTGCGGGGCTGCTAATTCAACACCTAAACAAAGTAGGAGTTGCACAGATGGAGGATAACATAGTAGAGGTAATTTACGGCATATTTGGCGAGATTCAGCCGATGAGCTGTATTATCTCTAGTCTAGCAAAAAATAGCTGGGGCTATGCCAATAAAAGGCTTCGCATTAACGGTGGATGGAAAACGTTTACTGTCCATCGTTTAGTATTAGAACATTCATTAGATCTGCAAATCAGACCCGAAGACTTTGCTTGCCATACTTGCGATATCCGCACCTGCATTAATCCTAACCATTTGTGGGAAGTTTATCGGCGGGAAAATTCTCAATATCGGTTTAAAAAAGAACATATTAAAGATGTCCGAAGTACATCTGCACCGAAACATCAAAAACAACTGCTAGACCAAGAAATAATTCCCGGTACTCGAACCCAAATACAGCCGAACCGCAGCATGATTTGTACCTTGGCTAAAAGAAGTGATGGTGACGCCATTAAAGGTACTAAAATTAATGGCAAAACAAAAAGTTTCTACGGTCACAGACTTGTACGGGAACACAAACTGGGAAGGCCTGTCAAACCCGGTTATTTTGCGGGTCATAGTTGCTACGATCGCGATTGTATCCATCCCGACCATTTGTGGGAAGGAACCCCCGCCGATAACTCCCGCGATGCCAAGCGAAAAAAACCGCTTTCCTTGCGTTCCCGGCTAGATATGTCCTAACCGCAAACTCCAAACCGAACAAGTGCGGGAGATTCGCTATCTTTTAAGTGAGGGCATATCGAAAGCAAAAATAGCCAGGACATTTGCCATATCTCGCAGTCAGATTATTCTCTTGGCAAGGGGCGAGATATACAGATAGCTTCTCTAGAACTACTAACATAGACCCAATACAATAACGCTTAAAATCAGGAATAAAACTATGCTGCCGGAGCAACAACAGAGGATAATGGGCTACTTTATTGAGGAGGCAAAAGACCACCTCAATACGATCGAACAAGGCTTGCTGAATCTGCAAACCACGATCGAAGACCCAGAACTGGTCAACGAAGTATTTAGGGCCGCTCACTCTGTCAAAGGAGGAGCAGCAATGCTGGGGCTGACGAGCATTCAGCAAACAGCTCACCGACTAGAAGATAGTTTTAAAGTTTTAAAAGAGTGCAGCGTTAAAGTAGACCAACAGCTAGAGTCCCTTTTTCTGCGAATTTTTGACACATTGCAAGGGCTGTTAGAGCAACTGTCGGGACCTTTTGGACTGACAGAAGAATTGGGAGAACAGATGGTTCGAGAATTAGAACCAGTATTTGAAGAGCTCAACGGGCACTTGGGGGGACTCGTCGGACACGGAGAATACCATGCAGACGATAGCTACGCGATGCCAGTACCCGAACAAGTTATGGCGGGGGTGGGAGTGGGGACGTTTGCCTCATCAAGGAGTTTTCCAGATTCGCGGTCAGTTTACGCACCTGATGCCAGAGCAACAGAAGACAGCGCGCTGCAGCTAGTATTTGACTCCGACGTGCCGGCGAGGATGCGGGAACTCCTGCAAGAGTTCAAACAGCCCGAGGGGCCAGAAAGCAGGCGGCAACTCAAGAACATTTGTCGGAACTTGCTCAGGGCAGGGGAAGAATTTGAACTGCCCTGCTGGATAGAATTGATCCAAGCTGTATCCAAGGCGATCGCCAACCCAGAAAATACCTACCGCACCTTAGCCCCAACGGTGATCAAAGACATCAAACAAGCGCAAGAACTGGTAATTTCTGGTCTAGAATCGTCGATCGCACCAAGCGCAAAACTTCTGGCGCTGCAGCCGGCTGTTTTGGTTCCAGAAACGGATTTTGAAGATTTGCTGGCCTTCGCTCAACCGAGTAAATCCGGGACAAATGTGGTTTCTGTTGAGGATGAGGCCTGGGATCTGGTGGGATCGGGCGATGCCACGGATGGATTGAACAAGTTGCTGCCGACTATTTCTGGGCTGAGTATAGACGAGCTGTTCGACCAACTCGACAGCGGCGACAGCAACGATGACAGTGGCATTCGATCGTCCCAGTTCGATGAGGATTCCGCCTTCGCAGAATCGGATATGGAGACGGGTGCTTTTAGAGGCTCGACCCGCACCGGCCCGGAAGTGGGCGCGGCAGAACTCAACACTTTAGCTGACTTGTTTGACGGCGAGTCCCCGGAGCTCGACGGCGCTTGGGAAGAAGAAGAAGACCTCGACTATGCACAGTCTTCTGGGATATCGGCGGCGGGAATGCTGGGGTCAGACGATGACAATTCCGGCGATTTTACTGATTTGTTGTTTGACGAATACGATGCCGAAAGTTCCGAAACGAACACGAAGCCTCCGATTGATGACCTGACGAGTTTGTTTGGGGAGGATTTGCTGTTTGGAGAAGAGGCAGAGGGATCGGCATTGGCTGCCGGTCAGAAAAATGGGGGTTCGAGCCAGCGGTTAACTCGCAAACAGGTTAAAACGGGTAACGGTAGGGGCGGTTTGGAGCGGCGAGAGGACACGGTGGCCCCAGCCAGGGGACAAGGGGACGAAGATGCTCTCGGTACGCTTTTGGACGAAGTGGCTGCCCAAACTTCTGCTGGTGGTACGGACAATGCTGATTTCGAGAACTTGTTCGGTGATTTAGGCTTATCTGAGGCAACAGGTGGGCCGGCAGTCTCTTCGGAGTATTCCCTGAAGTCTGAGGCTTTAGACGGAGAATCGAAGGAGCCTGCAGCAGGGGGGGGCAATAATGATTCAGCGGATGCCGAAGCGCTTGCTCTGCCTGAAATGGATGATTTTGATTTGTTCTCTGAGCTTGGCGAGGATTCGGATTTGAGCGAGCTGATGGGGATTACTTCTAATTTCCTTTCTTCAGAAGACGAAGGTGGGGAGAACGGGGGCGATCGAGATCAAGCTGCAGGCACCGCACAAAATGAGGAAATGGGCAACGTTCTTAACATGACATCAAATTCTGATTTAGATATCTCTGCGGATGAAAACTGGCTAGAAGATGCTTTCGGCATGGAAGACGAGTCTGTGCAATCGCTCAACCTGGAGCTGGACGATACGGATTTAGATGCGCTGTTTGGGGATATGACCTCAGACGCGATTTCTGAGGATGAACAGACTGTGCGGGATCGGCAAGGAGTGGCTACCTCCCGAGAAGCTGCCGATTTGGCTGAGCTTTTCGGTTCTGTACCTACGGGTACTGAGTATGACGGAGAAGCTTCGGGGCAAGCCCGTGGGGCTTGGCTGAAGGATGGGGATTCAGAATTGCTGAGTGCGGATGTGGGAGTTGAGGAGGGCGACTTGGGGAGTTTGTTCGAGAACAATGGTGCGGCTGTTTCCGACCAAGGCTTGACAAATTCGGCAGAGGTTGAACTTGGGGCTTTGTCCGACGATCGTCCTGAGTCGGAAATTTCCAATGTCGAATCTGATGAGGGCGCAGCTTTCGATTTCTTGGAGGATATGTTTGGGGAAGGCATGGTGCACCCAGGCGATGCTGGATCGGCGCCAGATGACGGCGCTGCGGATGTGAAGGAGTTGTCTGCCCAACCTGCCGATGGTTTGTTCGACGAGGCGAGTGCGGATTTGTTCGATCGAGCCGCAACAGATGCCGCCGGGGAGTCTGAGGGCGAAGATGATTTGTTTAATGCCCTGGAAACGGATTTTTTAAGTGCGGATTTAGAGCCACTGCCAGCAGAATCTCTCGATGGTATGTTTGAGGGCGATGCTGACTTGCTCTCGGCGATGGAAACCGGGGCTACTCTCAACAACCAAGAGTTGGAGGGTTTTGATGATTTGTTGGATTCGATCGATGCTGAGGTTCTGGTGACTTCGGAACTGACGACGGGCTTTTGGGACGCTGAGGACGAGTCTGCCCAGGGCGATTCCTCGGAGTTAGATGAGGGGTCGCTGGCAGACTTTTTTGGCGAGGACGAATCAGGCGATGAGGATGCCGAAGGCAATTTTGACGATTTAGAAGCACTGTTAATTGCAGGGGGTGCTGGAGCTGTCATAGCAGCTTCTGGAAGCACAAATCAGAGTCCGGTAAATACAGAAGTTTTCTCGGATCTCGAAGAACTCCTTAGCGAGAGCGCAACTATGCCGGAAATTCACGGGCTACCGGCGACAACTGCTAGTAAAGCTCCGCGCACTGCTGCCGATGAGAGCGACGACGAATTTGGCGATTTAGAAAAACTGCTGGAAGATCCAAAGGACAGCGGCCGCCAAGGAGAAGGCAATATGGGGCAGTCGGCGCTCAACAGACCCAGGCGGAATGCCCGCGCGGGCGGGTTCGGCGACCAGACGATGCGGGTGCCGGTCAAGCAACTGGACAACCTCAGCAATTTGATGGGCGAACTGGTGGTAAACCGCAACAGTTTGGAGCAAGACCAAGAACGGATGCGGCAGTTTTTGGACAATTTGCTGCACCAGGTTGCGCTGCTGAGCGATGTGAGCCAGCGGACTCAGGATTTCTACGAGCGGAGTCTTTTGGAGATTGCTTTGCTGGCAAACCGGCAGGGACACCGATCGGCCTGGCGCTCTGAGGATTCGGCGCACACCCGGGAAAGTGCCTGGAGACCGGAGGAAATGGACAGGTTTACTCCTTTCCACAGTTTGGCTCAAGAGATTATTGAGCTGATCGTGCGGGTGCGGGAGTCGGCCGCGGACATTGAGTTTTTGGTGGATGAGGCGGATCAGGTGACTCGCCAACTGCGACAAGTCACTACTCAACTGCAAGAAGGTTTGACTCGCGCCCGGATGAAGCCGTTTGCGGAGACGACGGACAGGCTGTTCCGGGCAGTGCGGGAAATCGCGATTAAGTGCGGCAAGCAGGCTCAGTTGCAGGTTGAGGGTAAGGATATTTTGATCGACAAGATGATTGTGGATCAGCTATATGACCCGATGACTCATTTGGTGAACAATGCGATTACTCACGGGATCGAACCGCCGGAGGTGCGTCTGGCGGCTGGGAAGCCTGCTGTCGGCAGGATTACGATTCGCGCTTTCCACCAAGGGAACCAAACCGTGGTTTCGGTTTCTGATGACGGGGCGGGGATTGACCCGCAACGGGTGAAGGCGAAGGCGATTAAGCAGGGTATGCTGACGGCGGCTCAGGCTCAGAGGATGTCTCGCTCGGAAGTTTACGATTTGCTGTTTATGCCGGGTTTCAGCACTCAGGAACAGGCGACGGAGTACGCCGGCCGGGGGGTCGGTATGAATGTGGTGCAGACTTCGTTGCAGGAAATTCGGGGCACTGTGTCGATCGATTCAACCATCGGCAAGGGGACTGTGTTTACGATCCGTTTGCCTCTGGTGTTGAGCATTTCTAAGGCTCTGACTTGCATTAGCGATCGAGCTCGCATTGCTTTCCCGATGGATGGGGTCGAGGATATGATCGATGTGCCTCGCGATCAGGTGACGACGGGGGCGGACGGTTTGCCTTGCATTGAGTGGCGGGGTCAAAGCTTGCCGTTCCGGCCGCTGCGGGATCTGCTGGCTTACAGCCGCCATTTGGGTCGGGGCAGTGTTTACGGGTTTAATACTGACGATGACATGATTTCGGTGATCGTGCTGCGCTCTGCTGGCAATTTCTTGGCGGTGCAGGTGGATCAGGTTTCGACGGAACAGGAAATTGTGATCAAGCCGTTGGAAGGGCCGGTGCCGAAGCCGATCGGGATTGCTGGGGCCACCGTGCTCGGGGACGGTCGGATCGTGGCGATTGCGGACGTTCTGGAGCTGATCGATTTGGCTACGGGAAGGCTGCGGAAGGACACTGGCGGTACGCTTTGGGATGAGGGCGATCGGGCTGCTGCGGAGGCGGAAATCGAGAAGACTGAGCCGACTGTGCTGATTGTCGATGACTCGATTACGGTGCGATCGCTATTGTCGATTACTTTCGAGAAGTCTGGCTATCGTGTGGAAGAAGCTCGCGACGGTAAGGAAGCTTGGGAAAAGATGAAATCTGGTCTGCCTTGCGATATCGTTTTCTGCGATATTGAGATGCCGAGAATGGACGGTTTGGAACTACTTTCTCGGATGCAGAAGGATGCGGTTTTGTGTGAATTGCCGATCGCGATGTTGACTTCTCGCGGTGCTGACAGACACCGCCAAATGGCTTACAGTTTGGGCGCCAAAGGTTATTTCACTAAGCCTTATTTGGAGGAGCAATTGCTTGATGCTGCTTCTCGGATGTTGAAAGGTGAGGTTGTTGGTGCTCCGGTTGGTGTGTAATGTGTAAAGCTGCCTTTATCTGCGGTTGAAAAAGGGAATTTGTTAACCGCAGATGAAAATGGATTGACGCGGATTGACGCAGATAATCTCTAATTTATCTGCGTTTATCTGTGTTTATCTGCCTCTATCTGCGGTTAAAAAATGAAATTTGTTAACCGCAGATGAAAATGGATTGACGCGGATTAACGCAGATTTAGATCGCGCTTTCGGTTTTGGTGGTAGGCTGGGAAAGTGGGGTGTAGCGGAAGGGCGATCGGTTATTTATGAAAGCTGAAGAACTTTTAGAAAGATACGCTAAAGGCGAACGTGCATTTAAGAGTGCACACTTAAGTGAAGAAAACCTTAAAGGTGCAGATTTGAGTGGCATCAACTTAGACAATGCAAATCTTTCAGGTGCAGATTTGAGTGAGGTAATTCTCACAGGTGCATACCTTCAAAGTACAAACCTCACTAAAGCATCGCTGATAGGTGCTAATTTAAGTGGCGCCATTGCTGGCTCAGCGAATCTCAACTGGGCTGATTTAAGAGGTTCTGATTTGAGTCGATCGAATTTTAGTAATGCGATATTGAGTAATGCCAACCTAGAGAAGGCAAATTTAACAGGAGCAAACTTAACTAGCGCTAAATTGATTTATACCAGACTAGACAATGCAAACTTGAGTGGGGCAAATCTGAGTAGCACAGATATGAGTGTAGCTTCTTTACATGGGGCAAGCCTAAATAGAGCCAATCTGAGCAAGGCTAACATGGATGAAGCATACTTGGTTGAAGCAGACTTGACTCTGGCAAATCTGACAGATGCAACACTCCACAATGCAAAGTTTCAAGGCTCTAAACTCGATAGAGCCAATCTTTATAAAGTTGATTTGTCAGGCATAAATTTGGCTGAGGTAGATATTAAAGAAGCCTGTCTTCAAAGTGCAAAGCTAAAAAAAGCCTGTCTTCAAGGCGCCAACTTAGAGAAAGTAAATTTAAGGTGGGCAAATTTGAGCAGGGCCAATCTAAATGAAGCAAATTTGAGAAGATCTGACTTGACAGGAGCAATAACCTATGGCTGGAATATTAAAAATGCTGACTTCACTGATGCTATAATGCCCGATGGAGAAATCTACCAGCCTGAAATCTCAGAACCAGAAATCGACAGCAAAGAAACCTCTCAAGAAGAATCTCAAAAAGTGACATCTATGACACGCAAAATTATTCGTACTGACAAAGCACCTGCACCCGTGGGCCCTTACAATCAAGCGATCGCCGCTACGGGCACTATGCTGTTTGTAGCTGGTCAAATTGCGATCGACATTAGACTAAACGATATTGTCTACACCGACGACGTGGCAAAACAAACCGAACAAGTTATGGCAAATCTCGAAGCCATTCTCACAGAAGCCGGCGCTACTTGGTTGGATGTGGTAAAAACTACGGTTTTCCTCAAAGATATGAATGATTTTGCCGCTGTGAATGCGGTTTATGCAAAATATTTTGATGCGGAAACAGCACCGGCGCGCGCTTGTGTGGAGGTTTCGCGTTTGCCGAAAGATGTGTTAGTTGAAATTGACTGCATTGCTGTGATTTGATTAGAGCTTCTTTGAGAAACCAGGCTTTTTCAATAAGTCTGGTTTCTGGATAGTTTGTTTTTTTTAATATTTATGAGCGATTTAACCGCAGAGGGCGCAGAGGGCGCAGAGGAAGAGGGGAGAGAGATGAATAATTCCAAGGTTTACTTATAGCAACCGCCGAGGGTAAAGTGCGCGACTTTATTAACTTCTACAGCCGATCGCACTTTTGTCGATCTGTCGCTGTCGCGCACCTACTCCCAAATCAATCTGAAACAATCAGATTTAATCTCAATTAGCAATTAGCAATTACTAATCACCAGTTAGCAATTAGCAATTAGCAATTACTCTACAAGTAATTACCAATTACCAACCGTAAACTATTTATTCAGCGCTTCGCGGGCGGCTACCGCTTCGTCGGGATGAATATTCAAGCGGGTCAAATTAATTCGACCTTTATTGTCAATTTCTCGCACTTTGACAATCACTTCATCGTTCACAGCTAACTCGTCTTCCACTTTGCCAACGCGGTAGTCCGCTAACTGGGAAATGTGAATCATTCCTTCTTTTCCGGGCAAAATTTCCACAAAAGCGCCGATCGGAATAATTCGAGTTACGCGGCCGACATACACGTCTCCTGCATTCAACTTGCGCGTCATGCCTTGGACAATGTTGTAAGCCCGCTGAGCTTTTTCGCTGTCGTTGCCAGCAATTGTCACGGTTCCGTCGTCTTCGATGTCAATTTTGACACCGGTTTCTTCGGTGATGGCTTTGATCGTTTTGCCACCAGGCCCAATTACCAAACCGATAAATTCTGGATCGATTTTCAGGGTTAGCAAACGTGGTGCAAACGGCGACATTTCCTTGCGGGGAGTGTCGATAGTTGCCAGCATTCTTTCTAAAATGTGCAGTCTGGCCGGTTTGGCTTGGCGGATGGCGGTGGCAATCACATCTAAGGGCAAACCTTTGATTTTCATGTCCATCTGCAAAGCAGTAATCCCGGTGTCGGTACCGGCTACTTTGAAGTCCATGTCGCCTAAGAAGTCTTCAATTGCCTGAATGTCAGTCAAAATTCGGACTTCATCGCCTTCTTTAATTAAGCCCATTGCCGCGCCGCTGACGGGTTGGGAAAGGGGAACGCCTGCATCCATTAATGCTAGCGTTGAGGCGCAAACTGAACCCATTGAGGTGGAACCGTCGGAAGAAAGGATTTCTGAAACTACGCGAATCACGTAGGGGAAATCTTCTTTGGATGGCAAAACTGGCAGTAAAGCGCGTTCTGCGAGGGCTCCGTGACCGATTTCTCGGCGTCCAGGCGATCGCATCGGCTTGGTTTCTCCTACCGAAAACGGCGGGAAATTGTAGTGATGCAGGTAGCGTTTGTCTTGCTGCGGGTGCAAGTCGTCTCCTAAGTCTTGGGCGTCGCCTGGGGTTCCCAGGGTAGCTGCGGACAAGACTTGGGTTAACCCCCGATTAAACAACGCACAGCCGTGTACTCGCGACGGCAGCACGCCTACGCGACAAGAAACGGGTCGCACCTCGTCAAGCTTGCGACCGTCTACGCGGATGCCATCTTCGAGGATCTGCTTCCGCATCATTTTTTTGGTAACGTCTTTGAAAACGTTGCCGATCGCCTTGCTGTTGGCAGTGGCGGCTACTTTTACCGGGTCCTCTTCCGGGAGTTCGGCGATCGCAGCTTCGACTTCATTTGCTTTAACTTCGTCTAATGCTGCATTCCGTATTGTTTTGTCTTTTTCAAATCTTGACAAAATGATGCGGATGGGTTCTTGGGCGCGATCGCGAATGAAGGTTTCCAGGGCCGAATCTTGCGATGGCCGTTCCTCTACCACCAAATCGATGCCCAATTCCGCCATAATTTCGCGCTGGGCTTGAATCAAGTCACAGGCTGCTTCATAGCCGAAGTCGATCGCCTCGATGATATCCTGTTCGGGCAATTGGTTGGCGCCGGCTTCTACCATGATTACTCCGTCAGGAGAACCAGCTACCACGAGATCCAACTCGCCTTCTTTGATTTCGCTGTAGGTGGGGTTGATGATGAAATCGTCCCCTACCAAACCGACTCGCACCGCCGCCATCGGCCCGTAAAACGGCATTTTCGCCAGCAGTATCGCTACGGAAGCCCCCGTCACCGCCAAAACGTCCGGTGGCACTTGTTCGTCCATCGAAACCGTTGTGGCTACAACTTGGATGTCATCTCGCAGCCAGCTTGGAAATAGCGGACGCAGCGGTCGATCGATCAAACGGCCAGTCAAAGTTACTTTTTCTGGGGGACGCCCTTCCCTCCGCAAAAATCCACCGGGAATTTTACCGCCAGCGTAGAGTCTCTCTTCGTAATCCACCAACAGGGGCAGGAAATCAATTCCTTCTCTCCCCTGCGATCGAGTCGCTGTCACCAAAACCGCCGTGTCACCCGACTGAATCAAAACTGCACCGCCTGCTTGAGGCGCTAGTAAACCAATCTTCAGTCTAATATCCCGTCCATCGAAGGATATTGACTTGTCTATCTCTACCATGTAGCACTGCTTCCTTATCTACCACATTCTTTCTCTGTCGGGATCGTAACATTACCACAGGATGTTTGAGAGTCCGACGCCAAAAGACAGGGATAATCGCCTCGCGATCGACTGTCTGTGTCTCGATTGTAAGCATTTATACTCGATAATTATTTTTTGCAGTCTGGGGTCGATTCTCCGATCGATTCTCCGGTCGATCGCCCGCCAAACGCCTTCCATAGATGGTACGATGAATTTTCGTTTGGGAATTGGGACGTTGAAGGAAAAAGGAAAAGGGATTTAGTTATCTAGGACACGGAATAAGCCGTAAGGTGCTTATGGTACACCCTACATATCCAGGTTTTACCTAATTCATGTCTGGCTCAAAATATCCTCGGTTTGTTTTAAATAAATTTTTCATAAATTCCATATAAATGTAGTAGTCAACATCCCACTTAAATAAAAATATCAGGATTTTAAAAATGGCAATTTTACACGGCAGTTGGGTACTAGAGAATGAAAAAAGTGGCTTATTTATTTGGGGAGAAACTTGGCGAAAAATAGGGGCAATTGACACCATAGAATCGGGCATAAATCTACCGCATCCCTTAGCAATGACCGAATCGGAATTTAAGACTTTCCTAAATTCCTTGCGGCAGTCGGGAAAACTGGATTGGCAATTACCGGAAACCGCAGAAACTCTACCGGAAAAAAGCAAAAAAACTAGGCGATCGCCCAAAACTCAAAGCGCCGTAGAAATTTCCGCACCCAACTCGTCAATTCAAAGGGAAATTCGGGCGATCGCGCTTCCCACCCAAATCTCAGAATCAAACGCAAATCTGATGCCGCAGCACTCAGCAGCAGCACTTGAGGAACCGGCAAAAATCGAGGAAATTTACCTTTATCCCTGGCAAGTCGAGGGTTTTTGTCTCAACCCTCAAGCCGCTTTTGTTTTCTTGCAATCACTACCGCTTAACAGCACGGAACCAGACTCTTTTGTCGGCTCAGATTTGCGTTTTTGGTCTCATATTGCTAGGTGGAGTTTGGATTTGTTGGCAAGATGCAAATTTTTGCCTGGGTTGGAGAAACAGTCCGACGGTTCTGCTATTGCCAAATGGCAACCCCTGTTAGATAGTTCTACAGATACACTCCGCCTCGCCACTTTTGTCAAGCAAATGCCGACGGCTTGCAGAACATATCAATCGAAGGAAGAAGGAAGAGGGAAGAAGGAAGAAGGAAGAGGGAAGAAGGAAGAAGGAAGAGGGGAAAAAGAAGAAGAAAGAGGGGAAAAGGAAGAAGAATCCAGCCCATTGCCTTTAGCGGTGGATTTGCCTATTGGGGCGGAGGAATTGGTGTTAGGTTTTTTGAGCAGTATTGTAGATAGTCAAGTGCGATCGGCTGGTAGCTCTACTTTAGACATCAAAGCAGTTTCTCCTGTGCGCGACTGGCTGCAAGCTTTGCAGCAGGAATCTGGGATTGTGCAAGTAGAAACAGCAGCATTGGAAAACTTGGCAACCAAGCTGAGTGCTTGGACTGCACCGCTGCAAAACCAATTATCTCAACAAAGTCAATTTCGCACTTGTTTTCAACTCATACCACCAGCGCCCGGTAAAGCCAACTGGAGTTTAAATTATTGCTTGCAAGCAGCAGATGAAACCGAATTTTTGGTGGACGCGACAACTGTTTGGAACAACTCTGTCGAGCGTTTGGCTTATGCGGGGCGGACAATAGAATTACCTCAAGAAACTTTACTTAGCGGCTTGGGTTTAGCCTCGAAACTTTATCCGTTAATTGAACCGAGTTTGCAAGCACAGCGGCCTCAATCTTGCCAATTAAATCCGCTGCAAGCTTACGAGTTTATTAAGTCTGTAGCTTGGCGGTTTGCTGATAGCGGGTTGGGCGTAGTTTTGCCGCCGAGTTTGACAAAGAGTGAGGGTTGGGCGAGCCGTTTGGGTTTGAGCATTCAAGCGGAAACTCCGAAAGTGACTCCGGCGAAAGGTGGGGTGGGATTGCAAAGTCTGCTAAATTTTAAGTGGGAATTGACGATCGGCGGACAGCGCATTTCTAAGGCAGAATTTGACAGATTGACCGCGTTGAATTCGCCTTTGGTGGAAATTAACGGCGAGTGGGTGGAGTTGCGCGCGCCGGATGTGAAAGCGGCTCAAACTTTTTTTGCCAGCCGCAAAGAGCAAATGACTCTTTCTTTGGAGGATGCTTTGCGTTTGGCGTCCGGCGATACTCAGATGATCGAAAAATTGCCTGTGGTGAATTTTGAGGCTACGGGTCAACTTCAGGAATTGTTGAATACTTTGAGCGATAATCAAGCGGTAAGTGCGATCGCAACTCCGGCTAGTTTCCGAGGACAATTGCGGCCTTATCAAGCCCTAGGAGCAGGCTGGTTAGCATTCTTAGAACGCTGGGGTTTAGGTGCTTGTCTCGCGGACGATATGGGATTAGGGAAGTGCATTTTACCACATTCTTTGCTTTTTATTAATGGTTTTTTACAAAAAGCTGAAAAAATATGGGAAGCTTATGCCGGAAAAACAGAATTCGACGGTGAGGGCTTTTGGTCTGAACCGAACGAGCAATTACTGGTAAATTCCATAAATCAGGAAACAGGCAAAATTGTACAGGCGACTGTTCGGCGGCTTTACCGCCAGCAAGTGCAAGAAAAGTTGCGAACCATCAAACTCCAAGACGGTAGCAGCATCACAATTACCCGCCGCCACAAATTGTTAGGACGCGATGGCTGGACAAAGGAGTTCAAGGTTGGAGATTATGTTTGCGTTCCTGCTAAATTGTATTGGGAAGGAAAGCCGGAAGATCCCGATTTGGTCAAGTTTCTGGCTTGGCAGATTGCTGAGGGATATGAGCAGCGCGATCGGGCAATCCTCACAATAACGCAGAAAGATGTGGCAGTTATTGAAGAATTGCGTTTCACACTTCACCGTTTAAGCAAAAAGTATGGGATAGAAATAAATAATCCTGCTGTTCGTACTCCCGGTAAGCAAAGAGCAGCATATTTAGCTGTGTGCAGTCGATCGTACCAAAGCTTTCTTGAGGCTAAAGGCTACGAGTGGGGGAAGCTGTCAGCCGAAAAAAGCTTCCCGCAATTCATCATGCAAGCCAATCTTGATAGCATTCGGATTTTTCTCAGAAACTACTTTGATGCTGAAGGTTCTGTCATTCCTAAAATGCGGACTATCGAAATTAGCACCGCTTCGCCTTTAATCATCCAACAACTTTCTACATTGCTGCGGCGCTTTGGAATTTGGCTGCGTATCGCCACCAGACAGAAATGCGCCACCAATGGCAGCGGGATTTTTCGCACCTATTATATCGGTACTTTCGGCGGTAACTCAGCGCGCATATTTTTGCAGGAAATTGGCTTCGGTTCTCCCGAAAAACAGCGTAAATTAGAGCAGATTTGCGAATCGGCTTGCAACACCAATGTTGAGGGAATTCCTGCTTCCGATATCGTCGCTCGTGCAGTGGAAATTACAAAATTACCATTGCGCCATTTTGGAATGCACAACCCCGTTTACATCAACGGTTCTCAGGAGTTTTCCCACAGGAGTCTGGCAAGGGTAGTCGCTGGGATGGAAAATATTTTAAATGGGTCTGCCGAACAAGAATACCGTCAGCTAAAGCCTTCAAAGTGGACGAATCAGACTCTAGAAGCTTATGCAAATTTAGACACACAACAGCTAGATACAATCAGAGAAGGCTTACAACTTTTTCTAGACCAAGAAGTATTTTATTGCCGGATAGAGCAAATTGAGGATTTTGAGTACAGCGGGTGGGTTTATGATTTTGAGGTGAGCAAGTATCACAATTTTGTTGCTAATAATATCTTGTGCCACAATACTATTCAGCTAATTACTTTTCTCCTGCATTTACAAGAACAAAATTCTCTAGAAGCGCCAACATTACTGGTTTGTCCAACATCAGTATTGGGCAATTGGGAGCGGGAAGTCAAGAAATTTGGCCCGACGTTGAAAGTGTTAGTTCATCACGGAGACAAACGCGCTAAAGCCAAAGCATTTGCGACGGCAGTTAAAGGAAAGGATTTAATCATTACCAGTTACGCGCTGGTGTTTCGAGATGCGAAGGAATTTCAAGGAATTAAATGGCAAGGATTGGTTTTGGATGAAGCGCAAAATATTAAAAATTCCGAGGCGAAGCAGTCGCAAGCGGTGCGGCAAATCGAGGCATCTTTTAGAATTGCGCTGACAGGAACTCCGGTGGAAAATAGACTGCAAGAATTGTGGTCAATTTTGGAGTTTCTGAATCCAGGCTATTTGGGTCCGCGCAATTTCTTTCAGCGCCGATTTGCAATTCCGATAGAGAAATACGGAGATCGAGAATCATTGCAGACTTTGCGATCGCTCGTTCGGCCTTTCATCCTCCGCCGCCTGAAAACTGACAAAGAAATCATCCAAGATTTGCCAGAAAAACAGGAGATGACTGTATTTTGCGGGCTGGCTGCTCAACAGGCGGTATTGTATCAGAAAATAGTCGAAGAGTCAATAGCGGAATTAGAGTCAGCCGAAGGCATTCAGCGCCGGGGAATGATTCTGGCTTTGCTGGTAAAACTCAAGCAACTTTGCAACCATCCGGCTCTTGTGAAAGCAGAAACTAAGCCGAAAGAATTGGAGATTAAGAGTCAGGAATCGGGGAAATTGCAGCGGTTGGTGGAAATGTTAGAAGAGGTGCTCGCTGAGGGCGATCGGGCTTTAATTTTTACTCAATTTGCCGAATGGGGAAAACTCCTGAAACCGCATCTAGAACAGCATTTAGGGCGAGAAGTTTTGTTCTTGTACGGAGGAATTCGGCAACAGCAGCGGGAAGAAATGATCGATCGCTTCCAGCACGACCCCCAAGGCCCGCCAATTATGATTTTATCTTTAAAAGCAGGCGGCACAGGTTTGAACTTAACCAGAGCAACCCACGTTTTTCACTATGACAGATGGTGGAATCCCGCAGTAGAAAATCAGGCAACTGACCGCGTATTTCGCATCGGTCAAACTCGTAACGTGCAAGTCCACAAATTTGTCTGCACTGGTACGTTAGAGGAGAAAATACACGATATGATCGAAAGTAAGAAAGCTCTAGCCGAACAAGTAGTCAGCGCCGGCGAAAACTGGCTCACCGAACTCGATACAGACCAACTTCGGAATTTACTAATCCTCGATCGCAATGCTATTATAGAAAACGAAGAAGAATAATATAGCATTTCTCAGAAAGATGAGGTGCTATCGGTCATAGGGCATAGGGCATAGGGCATACCTCACCACGCTTGAGAACCGCTATATGACCCATTCCCAACAGCATGACACGGAAGTCAAGAATACACGGATAGCTGTTTTTTTCTTTCTGAAGTCAACATCCCAATTACCAATGCCCGATGCCCAATGCCCGATGCCCAATTCCCAATTCCCAAATAAATGATTGACAGAGAATGGTGGACACAACAGTGGTTAGATTTAATCAATACCTACCGCTTCAAAAAGCGCTTAGAACGTGGCTGGCAGTATGCGCGCGAAGGTAAAGTTCTCAGCATTAAATTTCCCAATCAAGAAGTAATTGCCATAGTTCAAGGAACCGATCCAAAACCATATCAAGTTTCTTTAGGACTTGATACCTTAAGCGATGAAGATTGGGATTATGTGATTGAAAATATGTCGCAAAGAGCAGTTTTTTCAGCTAAATTACTAGCAGGAGAAATGCCGCACAATATTGAAGATGTATTTGCAGCAGCAGGCAAAACACTATTTCCGTTAAGCTTATCTGATATTCGATCGCGCTGTAGCTGTCCTGACCCCAAAAACCCTTGCAAACACATCAGTGCAGTATACTACTTATTGGGCGATCGCTTCAGCGAAGACCCCTTCGTACTCTTTCAATTGCGGGGGAGAACCAAAGAGCAAATCTTGACAGCGCTCCGTCAGAGACGAGGTACGCAAGGAGAGGAAAATTCCCAAATCAACTCCGGCGAAAATTCTCCCACTACGAATCCTAAATTGCCAAAGGTCGATCGCTTTTGGGAATATAACCAACAGCTAGAATCATCTTTAGTAGTTATTGTACCGCCGCCCAGCAGCGAAACAGTATTAGATATCTTAGGTCCAATTCCGCTAGCAACCGACGGAAAAGGAACCGCTAGCAAATCCTCCCCCGCATCTGACGCACTCAAGCAGCATTTTAGCAAAATCTACCAAGCAGTTAGCCAGCAAGCAGTTCTAGCAGCACTGAAACGGGGCGAAGGAGATTAACATAATTTACTCGCAGAGATGATATTACGGACTCTGGCTGATAACAAATCAGGCTTTCATACCTCTTTTATGCTTTAGTCTCTCTCTGCTGGAACGAGAGTTTGTCTAGAATAGATGTCAACCGACGAGTCTTACTTTTTGCAATTTCAGTTTACACTTCCTGCAAATTACTCATAATCTCTATCAATTCGTGGGGGCGTTTAATCAAAAAATCGGGATTGTGTGCAGCCAAAACCTCCTGAGAATTAAAACCCCAAGCTACAGCCATTACCTTAATTCCTGTTTTTCGAGCAGCGTCTATATCTCTAATCTCATCTCCCACATAAACGACTTGTTTAGGATTTATATTTTCTCTTTTTAGCCAGCTATTAATAACTTTATGTTTGCCAAAAGTTGAACCAGAGTAAATAAATGTGAAAGTGTCTTGCAAACCATTTGTTTCCAGCGATGCCAAGACATTTTCTCGGGAATTAGATGTGATAATGCCCAGTTGAAATCCCAGTTTTTTTAACTCCAGTAAAACTTCTTTAATTCCCGGAAATAATTGAATATTGGGAATTTCGCTGCGTAACTCTGCTTTCAACATTCTAATTAACAGCGGGAATTTGAAGATAGAAATGCCCGAATACTGAAGGAGTTGCCAAGAAGTTAAATTGCTCAGTTGAGCTATTTGCTCTTTGGTCGCAGACTTAAACCCCAATTCTGCTGACAAACGGTTGGTGATGCTCAGAAGAATATCGATTGTATCTGCTAAAGTACCGTCAAAATCAAAAATAATTACTTTGGTCATTGGACAATAGCAAATAAGGAACGGGGGAGCATACAATTTTAGATTTTAGATTTTAGATCTTAGATGGAAATGACTTACTGCATAATGTATTCACTCTTGGCGATTCAGTACATAGCCTAGGGTTTATCTATAGGGTAATGCGCCCCCTAAGCACCCTGACGAACCTCTCAACTTTTAAGGGTTAATTTGATTTGCTTTCGCATTTCGGCGCAGCATTTCGGGTTTTATGCGCCGCAGCGCCGAAGCTGTAAATCTGCGGTTCCATTCCTCGTCGGAAATGTCGGCTAATTCTGCAAGTGTCGGTGCTATATTTTCAGGATAAGGCTCAAACTCTGCCACATCTGTTGGTTTAGCAAATCGCTGATTCCAAGGACAAACATCCTGACAAATATCGCAACCTGCTACCCAACCTTGTAAATTAGATGCAATTTCATCGGGCAATTTTTCGGCTCGATTCTCGATCGTGTGATAGGCTATACATCGATCGGCATTCACCACAAAAGGCTCAGTAATTGCCCCCGTCGGACACGCCTCAATGCAGCGAGTGCAAGTACCGCAATGTTCCGTATGGGGTTCATCGGGCGCTAACTCCAAATTAGTCAAGATTTCGCCCAAAAACATCCAAGAACCGTATTCGCGCGAAATTACATTACCATTTTTGGCAATCCAGCCAATCCCTGCACGCTGCGCCCACATTTTATCCTGAACCGGCCCGGTATCAGCATAATACCGCGCTTCAATTCCCTCGCCTTGCGATCGCACCCAATTTGCCAAAACCTTCAGTTTTTTGTGCAAAATTCTGTGGTAATCCCTTCCCCAACCGTAGCGAGAGATTTTAGCATATTCGATCCCTGCCTCGACCCCCCCCTCACCAGGGGGATTTGAGGGGCGTTGGTGAGGTGTGTAGTAGTTGATGGCGACACATATTAATGACTGCACCTCTGGCATTATTAATCGAATATCCTGCCGTTTCGGGTTTGCCATCCATGCCATATCCGCCTGATAACCCTTGTCCAGCCAAGCTTGCAATCTTTGTTTTTCTAGATCGAAATCCGTGTCTTTTGAGGCTATCCCGACTTTGTGAAATCCCAACTCAAGGGCTTTTTGCTTCACCAAAATGCTGCTAATTGGCGCTTTCATTTGATACCAGGCAAATATTTACCTTTTGTATTGACTATTTTGAGTTTATATGATATGTCAAGCAATTTTTAACGATCGGTTTCCTAAATAACCTAATTCGGCGCACAGTCTAGTGACGGCGATCGCAATTTACCAAACCATTGATCATAGTTTTATAACTCAGCTATATGTAATTTATATTTGCAAAAATTAACAAAACGTTACATGATGTTAATTAAGGGAGCTTGAGGTTTCCTAACTCAAGTACCTCACTAAAACCACAAATCCCACAGCATACACATGGCAGTTAGCATTCAATCCGCTCAATCTATCTTCTCAAACACCGAGATTGCTAGCGTTGTTCCGGCTACCACCGAAGCCTTCTACAAACTCAGCGTTGAAGACCAACTAGCCTTGCTCTGGTATGCCTACACCGAAATGGGTGTTTCCATCACCGCAGCAGCTCCGGGAGTAGCCAGCATGGCGCTTGTCGAAGGCATTCTGAGCGAAATCAAGCAAATGTCGCCTGCTGCTCAAAGCAAAACCATGTTTGACCTAGCCAGCAACGCCGACACAACGATTGGTCGGATTTACACTTCCTTGCGCGTCAACACCAAACTCGGTTTCTGGTACGAGTTGGGGCAGTTGATGAAACAGGGCCTTGTCGCTCCGATCCCCGCTGGCTATCAAATGTCTCCCGAAGCCACCGCAGTTCTCGAAACCATCAAGAAACTCGATCCAGGCCAGCAAATTACCGTACTTCGGAATACCGTAGTTAACATGGGCTATGACCCTGCTTTTAACCAAGAGTACGGCAAACGCTCTGCCCCGCGCAGCACTCCCACCGCTCCAGAAGAGCGGGTAAAAACCACAATTGAGGGTATCAGCGAGCAGACTGTCCTCAACTACATCGACTACATGAACGCCTTCGACTTCACCCCAGCGGTAGGTTTATTTGCTGAAGAAGGTGCTCTGCAACCACCTTTCCAAAAGCCGATCGTCGGTCGCGAAGCTATCCTCAACTATATGCGGGAAGAGTGCGTCGGACTGAAAATGATGCCCGAGCGAGGCGTATCGGAACCCGCAGAAGATGGCTACCGCCAAGTGAAAGTCACTGGCAAAGTCGAAACTCCCTGGTTCGGATCGAATGTGGGTATGAACATCGCGTGGCGGTTTTTGCTCGATCCCCAAGGTCAAATTTTCTTTGTGGCGATCGACTTGTTGGCATCTCCTAAAGAATTGCTCAATTTGATGCGTAAATAGAATATTCTGGTTCGGTCAGTCAAACAGACTTGGCCAGAAACCCAGATGCCTAAAGGCATCTGGGTTTCTATCATTTTAGATTTTAGATTTTAAATTTTAGATTCAAGAATTGAAGGATGGGAAATGACTGATGGTATCAGGGTTTGCAGCTTGGCTACACTTGTATTTTTTGAAAGTAGGATTGATGTTGGTCGATCGCTCTGAAAGCGGCGATCGACGCTCTGCGGTTCCCGATTCCTCCTTTTTTCGGAGAATTATTTTCCTACCCCTACTTATATCTTTTGAGGGATTTGCTGCGACAAAGAGAATGATTACAGTATACTCATTCATTTGAAATCACTTGTTTTATGACCGCAACAACTCGACCTATTTTAACTACCTCTATAAAGATTGCAGGCATCACAATGCCAGGGATAGTGCAATATTTTGAAACTTTAAACGCGGGCGATTTTGAAGCGACGGCTAATTTATTTGCCGATGACGGGGTTCTGCACGCGCCGTTTGAAGATCCAATTATCGGCAGCATCTCGATCGCCACTTATCTAAAAAAAGAAGCACGAGGAATGCAGCTAGAACCCCAGAAAGGTGTCAGCCAAATTTTAGAAGATGGCAAAGTAGAAGTTCAGGTCAGCGGTCGAGTGCAAACTTCCGCATTTGGTGTTAATGTCGGATGGCTATTCTTGCTCAATTCTGACCAAAAAATCCTTTCTGTCACCGTCAAACTGTTAGCTTCTCCCCAAGAATTGCTAAGTCTGCGGTCACAGAAAAAATTTGATGCTTAATAAGCTGTTTCAGATTTAAATTCTCTATTTTGGTTTGACCTGTCGATCGCACGTAATAGCTAAAGTCGTGCGATCGACAGGTTAATCGGCTTTTTATCGCCAGAATAAGGCAGAAACCGGGTTTTGATCCAAATCTTTGGTGAAGTGCCACTCACGGTATAAAAAATCGGTTTCGTGGCTATTTGTGCGAGCGTAACTTTACCCCTACAATCTTACAGTCTCGCCTTGGGCTGACGCTACTGCACGGAAAATTGGCTGTCACCGCAGCGCGTGCGACAGACAGCCAAAGCGAGTCTAAAAGTGCATTGCCAATCATTAATGACTAATGACTAATGACTAACTACTAATTAAGATTTTTCCGGCAAACTCGCTTCCAACTTTAGACAGTTGCGACCGTCTATTTGCAAAGTGTAGTCCACCCGATCCATAAGTCTGCTCATAATCAGCCAGCCGTAGCCGCTTTCCTGTTTAGCTTCCGGCCTCGGGGGATTGTAAGTATCCATTTCGTAACCTTTACCGTAATCCCAAATTTCTAAACCAATATCCCTATTTTTTAAATTCAAGCGAATTAACACGGGCAAATTGGGTTGATCTTTGTGAGCATGGCGGATCACGTTAGAATAGGCTTCTGCTAACACCAAGCGCAAACGATTCGACTGACGCGGCCAATCGACGTGCTCTCCTAGCTCTACTTCCAAACTGCTCAGCAACCAATTTTCAACAATTGTTAAAAACCGCAAGTCGCTTGGCACATGAAGCTCAGTATTCATAAAAAAATCCCGTAAGTTTGAAAACCCTGTGTATTCACACCAGGTATGAAACACGACGCGCCGAATGGATTCGGCCTCAATACTTGCCGCTACTTGGGGGATACTAGCCTTTTCTGTTTAAAAATCAGGCATTCATGATTCGGTAGAAGGCAGAAGTTAAGAGTATAGTTGAAAACTTTAGTTATGGGTCTAAAGCCCATTAACAATTGATAATTATACCGAGACTGCAAGCAGCGAGGTATAAAAAATCTTTGTTTCAATCCCTGGCTTTTAAGCTTTGGTTTTTTCTGACCAATGCCTTCTACCTTAACCTTTTACAGGTGTTTAATCCCCCAGGAAAGCGATTCAGGAAACTAGCTGCGCCATCGCCGGCTAGGTTTTTTACTGTTGACGATAACGCCGTCCTTTGCAGGACTACTCTGTGAACCGTCAACCAGCAGGGCTTAAGTTTTTTCGGCTCTCACCCCCGACTATGGGTCGGGAGTCGCTGACAGATTCAAAGAACCTCCAGAGAGAGTATGGTTTGGTCGTCTTCCTGAACGGGATTATCGGCTCGGATGTGAGCCAACAAATTGTCCAAGTTGAAAGAACCAGGTTCCTGAATCAAGAGTTGCCAAAGCCCTTCTTGTTGTAGCATAGAACGGGTTGGTACACCCCCTGCGACCGCTTCAGTGGTCACGCTAGCTTCAGTAATTCCGTCACTCGTCAGCAGAAATACATCTCCTGACTTTAATTCGATCGTACCTGCTTTGCCTCTCCAAACTGGTAGTATCCCCAAGGGAATGCCACGAGCTTTCAGGAAATTCGGCTCGGCTGGCGTTTTACCGCTAGCGGCTTGAGCTTTCACCTCCGAGTGAGACCAAACAATCGGGTAAATGTGACCGGCATTAGCAAAGGCGAGGTGTCCGGTTGACGGAGTGTAACGAGCTACAACCATTGTAATAAAATGGTTGTTGCCGATCAGGTCGTCAGACATACTGCTATTCATGTTCTGCATAACTTGAGCGGGTTCTGGAGAAACTTCTTGGGAAAGTTCCCGCCTCATCACCGAAATCGCGCTCGCCATAAATAGAGCAGCCGGAACTCCCTTACCCGAAACATCTCCCACCGCTATCCAAATATCTCCTTGGGAGTGGACGTAGACTTCAAAAAAGTCGCCACCAACTTCCCGCGCGGGATAGCAGCAAGCTTGCACTCTGACAGTTTCAAAATCCGGCCAACTTTGGCGCAACAAGTTTGTTTGGATTTGGCGAGCCACTTCCAACTCGTTTTGCATCTGCTTGGCTAAATCCAGAGTGCGCTGGTAGAGCTTAGCTTGAGACAGGGCGAGAGCAGCTTGAGCTGCTACACCTTCTATTAACTCTATATCTTCTGCCGACCAAGGGTTAGTGCCGCCAATCTGGGACAAAGCCAGTACCGCCAGCAATTCTTGCTGGTAAGTCAGGGGCACGGCAATCTCAACCGAGTTACCATTCGCCCCACTGTTTGAGTTCACTTGAGTTTGGCGGGTTGCTACAGCTTGAACCAGCAAATTTTCATCAAAAGAAAAGTTACTGGCATCGTCGGTTTGGGCTTGGTAGGGGAAGGTACTCGGCAATAGTCGATCGCTCTCTACCGGCCGCAGCATACAATAGTTGGCCTCAAAAGTTTGACCTACGGTTTGAACAATAGTTTGTACCATACTAGAGTAATCTAGCGACCCGCGAATGACGCTCATTACCTCATTGAACAGAGATTCCTTGCGTAAAGCGCGGCGCAATGCAACGCTGCGCTGCTTGTAGTATTTGTAAGTATCTGAGGCTTGATTGATCACCAATTTGAGTTCTTCTGGATTCCACGGTTTGGTGATGTATTTGAAAACTTGACCTGAGTTGATGGCCTCAACCAAATCTTCAACATCGGTGTATCCCGTTAGCAGAATCCGAATCGTATCGGGAAATCGCTCGACTGTTTTCCCCAAAAACTCGGTGCCATTCATTTCTGGCATCCGCTGGTCAGATATAATCACCGCCATCTCACCCTGTTCGTCTAGAACTTCCAGGGCGCTGAGGGCGCTATCTGCTTTGTAAACCTGAAAGTCGCGTCGAAACGTCCGGTACAATAAATCCAAGTTGTCGGGTTCGTCATCGACTACCATCAGTTTCAGCTTGCTTCCATCTCCCCGACTCATCTTTCTTCCCCCTTGAAAACCCCCACCATAGCTGTAATCAGCAAGGTGGCGGGAGGAAAAGGGGGGCTGGATATATGCAACATATCAGTTACGTCAAGTTGAGTTAAAGAAACCCGTTTTACCTCAAGGTGAGCATTCCTTTCGCACCATCTGTTCGCACAGATGAGAGGCTTTCGATACTGTAACCCGCCTCGGTAGGCCGCTTCAATAGGGAAAATTCCCGAGTCAGCTTTCACGCTGTGATACGAGCAATGACCTTGTTAGCAGTCGGTACTTTTCTAAACACACCAGCATTCAAAACTGCTAATTAATGCTCTGATTGCAGAGTTTTTAACTAGCTCGGCACTGTCCTCGGTGTGAATTTTAACACTTACTACTAACGCAGGTATTGCTACCTAAGTCTGGTCAACACCGGCTGTATTTCAAGCCCCACTGTACCCGGAGGGTTAGTGGTGGGTTGTTGGCGCTATTCCCTACATCTTTGCCGCATCGTACTTGATTGCTGCATGCAAGTCTCCCTAATCTCTGAACTTTTTGCAGCAAGCATATTACTACTGCCGAATCAAGTTATTCTTTCTGCCAGTCTGAGCTTAGCAGAACGAGAGCGGGGATTTCTAGCGACTTCTTCGGATTGTGGCCCGATCGGCTTTTTTGTCAGTACCTGCAAATTGGGTGTTCCTCTGAGTTGGTGCTTGACTGGTCGGTCTTCGAGACTGTGAAATGTAATGATTCCGATTCTCCCACCGGCTTTTAACCACCTTGGGGCTTGGTTGAGGAAAGTTTCTAAAGAAGCGAGTTCGGAGTTGACAGCTATCCTTAAAGCTTGGAAAGTACGGGTGGCCGGATGGATTCTGCCGTTGCGCTGCTTGGGGGGGAAGCTGGAGGCGATCGCCCCTGCAAGTTCTGTTGTTGTTTGAAAAGGACGCCCTTGCACAATCCGCCTTGCGATGCGCCGCGACAGTCGCTCCTCGCCGTACTTGTAAATAATATCTGCTAGTTTAACTTCTTCCCAGTGGTTGATAATCTCTTCTGCCGTCAAAGATTGCTGCTGGTTCATACGCATATCTAGTTGAGCTGGGTGGCGAAAACTAAATCCTCGTTCCGGTGTATCGAACTGAGCAGAGCTGACGCCCAAGTCTGCTATGATACCATCAAATTCGGCCTCTGGGGACTGATATTCAGCAAAGTTGCCGTGCCAAAACTCAACGGGAGAGTTGGCAAATCGGGCTTGGCAAAAACGGATGGCTTGTTCATCGCGGTCGATCGCCACCACTGTAACATCTGGCGCCGCCGCTAAAATCAAACTCGTGTGTCCGCCGCCCCCAAGCGTCGCGTCCAAATAGTGCCCGCCTGGACGCACAGCCAAACCCGCAATTAATTCTTGACCCAAAACTGGAACGTGATAGGTGTCAATACTGACATCTGATCCAGGGGTATCCTTCTCAGAGAGCTCGATATCCTTCATAATCTATAAAGCGAAACAAAAATCAACAATAGTCAGTAATCATTAATTCATTTAATTATGTCAAGAATTGAGACTAGAACCGAACCGATGGTGCTCAACATGGGGCCGCACCACCCATCCATGCACGGGGTACTCCGGTTAATTGTCACCCTGGACGGGGAAGATGTGGTGGACTGCGAGCCTGTTTTGGGCTATCTGCACCGGGGGATGGAAAAAATTGCCGAAAATCGCACCAACGTGATGTACGTGCCCTACGTGAGCCGCTGGGACTACGCTGCGGGGATGTTTAACGAAGCGGTGACAGTGAATGCACCGGAAAAGTTGGCAAATATTGCTGTCCCGAAACGGGCTAGTTATATTCGGGTAATTATGCTGGAGTTGAACCGGATTGCTAACCACTTGATGTGGGTAGGACCGTTTTTGGCGGACGTGGGCGCGCAAACTCCTTTTTTCTATACTATGCGCGATCGCGAACCAATTCTCGACTTGTGGGAAGCAGCCACAGGTTATCGCATGGTGAATAATAACTATTTCCGCATTGGCGGAGTCGCCGCAGATTTGCCCTACGGTTGGGTAGATAAGTGCGAAGATTTCTGCGATTACTTCATTCCCAAAATTGACGAGTACGAACGTTTAATTACCAACAATCCAATCTTCCGTCGCCGGATTGAAGGCCTGGGTACTATTTCTCGCGAAGAAGCGATTAACTGGGGACTATCCGGCCCTATGTTGCGGGGTTCCGGCGTAAATTGGGATTTGCGGAAAGTTGACCATTACGAATGTTATGACGACTTCGACTGGGAAGTTTGTACCGAAGCTGCTGGCGATTGTTTAGCCCGGTATTTAGTACGGATTCGGGAGATGCGCGAGTCTGTTAAGATTATCTATCAAGCCTTGAAAGGACTCCCCGGCGGTTCTTACGAGAATTTGGAAGCGAAGCGACTCGAAAGCGGTCCCAAATCTGAATGGAATGGTTTTGACTATCAGTTTATTGGCAAAAAAGTAGCGCCGACTTTTAAGATTCCCAAGGGCGAACATTATGTCCGCGTTGAAAGCGGCAAGGGTGAGTTGGGGATTTATATTATCGGGGATGATAGTGTGTTTCCTTGGCGCTGGAAGATTCGGGCTGCAGATTTTAATAATTTGCAGATTTTGCCTCACATTGTGCGGGGCGTGAAGATTGCGGATTTGGTGGCAATTTTGGGGAGTATCGACATTATTATGGGTTCGGTTGACAGGTAGGTTTTGTCGATTTTTATCTAAGAAATTAACCCGGTTTTTTTAGGGAACCGGGTTGATTTTTTTGAACCCCAGATAAACGCGGATAGATATCGATTAATTTTGCTGTTAAGGTAGCTAAAATATACCTGATTTCTCTCTTCTCTCTTCCTCTGTGCCCTCTGCACCCTCTGCGGTTAATAAAAAAAATCTCTCCTTCACAAATGAAATAACATCAACTTTGATTCGATAAATTATGAAAGTCCAGCAACCAGATATCAATGACAGCAACCCGGAGCTCTGCGCTTTAATCTGCGAAAGAATTGCCGCCAGTCCCCAGCAGCGTATTACTTTTGCTGAATATATGGACTTGGCATTATATCATCCGCAGCACGGTTATTACAATAGCGATCGCCAGTCGATCGGCAAACAAGGCGATTTTATCACGTCGTCTCATTGGGGGGCTGATTTTGCGGAGGTTTTGGCAGAGCAGTTTGTGGAAATGTGGGAATTGCTCGATCGCCCTTTCAATTTCGCGATCGTAGAAATGGGCGCTGGGCGGGGAATTTTTGCCGAAAATTTGCTGAAATATCTGCAACGGCAACATCCCGACTTATTTAAAAATTTAACATACATAATTGTTGAAATTTCGCCAAGACTTCAAGCGGAACAACGCCAAAAGTTAGGTGATATCAAGTGCGTTAAGTGGTGCAATTGGGATGAGATAGTTAATAATTCAATAATCGGTTGTTTCTTTTCTAATGAGTTAGTGGATGCTTTGCCCGTGCATCAATTCATTCTGGAAGAAGGGCAAGTTAGGGAGATTTATGTTGCCGCAGAAACACCAAAAAATGAGCAAGAAGAAATAAAATTTGTTGAGATATTTGGCGAAGTTTCTACGCCTAAAATTGCTGAATATTTTGATTTGGTGGGACTCGATTTGTCGGCGAGTGTTTATGGGAATAGTTATCGCAGTGAGGTAAATTTGGCGGCTTTGGACTGGATGAGTACAGTTGCTCAAAAGTTGCAACGGGGATATTTGTTAACTATTGATTATGGTTATCCGGCGCACCGCTATTACAATCCGAGGCGCAGAGAGGGGACGCTACAGTGTTATTATCTGCACCGATATCACAATAATCCTTATATTAATGTGGGGCGGCAAGATTTAACGGCTCATGTTAATTTTACAGCCCTAGAAAGGCAGGGTGAATTGTGCGGTTTGGATGTGGTAGGGTTTACTCAGCAGGCTTTGTTTTTGATGGCGTTGGGTTTGGGCGATCGTATTGCTTCTCTGTCTACAAAGGATGCCGAAGTATTGGATTTGGCAACGTTTTTGCGGCGCCGGGAGGCTTTGCATCAGTGGATCGATCCGATGGGTTTGGGGGGTTTTGGGGTTTTGGTGCAGTCAAAGGGGTTGAGGGAGGAGGAAAAGTCCGCGCGAGCGAAGCTATCCCATAGGGAATCGCTCAAAGGTTTCACGGTGCCTTAAGTTAACTAGAATCAGCAACACGCACTCTTTTCCAATTACTTTTGTCATCACTTAAGCGCACTGACTCAGCGGCGGAAATTCCCATTTTCCCGAATATAAAGTAGATGGTAGCTTTAAACAATAGGCAGCAGGAATCACCTCGATCAACCACCAATTAAACATATCTCGTTGGGCCGCAGCAAAACCAGAAATAGCATCCCCAGTAATGGCATTGTACAGAATATCTAAGATGGCATTGTAGGCTGTTTTGGTGTTGAGTGTTTGCAGCAAGCCGTAGAAGATATTATAAGCTTCGTCAGTAGCTTGATATTTTCCAATTTTGTTGATATTAGGAAACAAGGTATCAGCCCAAGTTTCTGGGATTTCACAACTATCCTTCAGCCAACAAGATACAATTCCTTCAACGATATCAGCTTTATGTTCTTCAGGAAAGTAATGTTTAATAGTCGGTTTAGCTGCTAATGCTATTCCATAAGCCATATAGACGTATCGCTGATGGGATATTGGATCGTTAGGCATTCCCAAGGCTGTCATTACTTCTACAAAAGCTTCTTCTACATTGCACTTTCCACCTCGTTCGTATAAATCGTCATATTTTCTGTCCCAAACCGTCTGAAGTGTTTGCTGTAATTGCTTTGGAATATCTGAATTGTTGGGCAACTTGAAATCGGTGTAATGACCTCTATCAAACTGTATCATTGACTTCCCTCCTTATGTATTTTTCTTAATTGTAAACTAGGAGCAAGGTAATATTAAGCTTCATATCACCTCCATTCTACCTTGCCCAGAGAAGCCAGTAAAGCCTTCCTTGGCTCTACTGGCTTTTTATCCTATATTTCTACGGATATGGCTCCTCGTAGAAGATAATCACTTCAATGTTGGGGAACGGCCTAGCAAAGTCTTCATCGCAGGTAGTGTTGCAGCCCGAACACATATCTCTCTCTGTGTAAATGTAAAGCCTTCCTATCGCCTCAGAAGGTACACTATCTCGTTCCAACTCTGCTGCAAGTGCATTGAAGAGCTTGTACTCAGCGTGTTTTTCGTTGTAATTTTCAGAGGCTGCTGCTCTGTCAATCCTTTGGGGAAAACACAACTTTGGCCCATTGTCTTGGCCTGGAATATTGAGAGGCTTTTTCTTGCTGGTAGCTTCTTCGCTATAAACTCTACCTATTGCGAGTTCTAGTACGGCAGCCGCAGCATTACCACCACTGGGTCTTCCAATATCTCTCGATCGAACATCTTTAGCCTTAGTCCGCAGTTCCTCTACCATATCCAAATGGCAATCAAGTATCTCTTGGGGATACTGGTAATGACGTGCGTTTCTATAGGGGTTGCCTGTAGTTAAGTTTTGTTTCACGCGATTAATTTTATTTTTATAGAGTATTTTATATCTAACCTATCTAACCTGACTTAGACATAAGCTTACAGCCTCCTCTGACTCAGTTATTTTAATTATAGCACATTTCCGATTAACTGCAAACTCTGCTCGAATCCCTCGGATTCAGCCCATTTTAATCGTTGTTGAATAGACATCCCCTGCAACTTTTTACTCATTTCATATAAATCAACTTGGGGATAATCCCCCTTAAATAGCGGAATTAAAGCCTCAACAACAGCAGCGATTCCCTGCGGCGGCACTGCATTGCCAATCTGCCGCCGCACTTCAGTCGTAGAACCTTCAAAAACAAAATCATCGGGAAATGTTTGCAATCTTGCCCTTTCACGATTTGTCAAAGAACGCGGTTCTAAATAATGATAACCCCAAGTTCCGCCACCTCCACCAGCAATGATTGTTGATGATGGTTTATCTGGATGAATTCGCCGATAAACGTGACTGATCATGCCTTTGACATAGTATGGACTATCCTTGGGAATATCAGAGAAATTGCCTCCCGGTTTAATTCGATTTAAAATTTCAACGGTGCGGGCTTGAATTTTATGATGTTTGTTATTGTCAAGAACTGCTTCCACATTTTTGAGTGCTTCGCCCGCAGTTCGATAAGGATTTTTGCGATCTTGACCGTATTCTGGCTGAGGATGCACAAAGTTAAATCCTGTATCCATCCGAATGCCAACTAATAACACTCTTTGGCGAAATTGCGGAACTCCGTAATCAGCAAAGTTGTAAAGTTTAGGTTTAACTAAGTAGCCGGGAGCGATACTTTCAAAGTCAGAAATTATTTGTTTTATTGCTTGATAATTATTGGCACTTAATAAGCCTTTAACATTTTCTGCTACAAAAGCTTTGGGCTTTTTTTTATTGACAAAATCGAGAAAGTATGTATATAAATTACCTCTGGTTCCTTCAAGTCCGGGACGTTTCCAAATTAGGGAGAAATCTTGACAGGGGAACCCTCCTATACATATTTCCGCTTCTGGAACTTGTCCAATGTCTATATTTTCTATACTGTCGTTGATGATGACATCGGCGATGTTTCTCCTGAATGTTTTGCAGGCGTATTGATTGGAGTCGATCGCCCAAACTACCTCAAATCCGGCTTGGTGGAATGGCAAATCCATGCCGCCGCAACCAGAAAATAAGGATATGAGTCGCGGTTTTTTTGTCCAGGCGATCGGCTGGAGAGGTTCGATTAACATAGGAGTGTAAAGTTAGCCAAGGGCGGGCTGGATGCCCGCACCACAAGAGTGTCATCATACCAAAACCCGATCGAACTCGACTCATCAATTGATATTTCACTCTTCATCATCTAACTCGATCCCCGCTTGACGCAGTTTTTCTGCCAATCTTTCAGCGCGCACTCTTTCGCGATCGGCTCTTTCTTCCGACCACAGCAATAACTCGCCTTCTGCATCCCACCACCTCAACCAACAGCCTGTCCTTCCTTCGTGGGTTCCTTCCCAAACTCCTAAAAACAAGTTTAATCCCGGTATCCAATAACGTCCATTTTCATCGGGTTTTTGCAAGTTGTAGTGCTCTGATTCTAAATCGTAAACTTCTAAATGAGCTGTTTTTGCTCGGAATATGACGTATCTCGGTACTTTGATTACTCGCTCGTAAAAATACCACTTTCCCACCCGCGAGGTAAATTCAACGGAGTATTCTTCTCCATAGGTTTCTGAAAGAAACTCCATCACAATTTGGGGGATGGTTCCTTCTGTGTGTGGCGTGTAACTGCGGCGGACTTGCGAGACATTTTTTGGATTGACGGGTTTCACGTACATCCAATCGGGTGCTTTGCAGATAATGCGCTGTTCGTCGCTGCTTGAACCTGGGAAACTTAGGCCGGCACACAATGCAAAGTTGGAAACAATTAAGGCATCCTGCATTAATTCTGGAAATGCTGTTAGCGGCTGGCGCAAAGCTGCGGCTAATAATGGTTGGCTTTCGTCTTCCACGGGGTCGTCTGGTAGTTGAAAATCTTCTGGTAGTAGCGGCCAAGTGATTTTGAGTTTTGTTTCTAGGTTTTTAGTTCCTACCGACATAGTTTATCAGAGGTTAAATGTTTTAATGCTTAAATTATATCTCTTGGTTTTTGGGATTAATGTTAATGGCTTAATCACGAGGCAGAGCCTCTGGGTATGCGTTACCGGGCAGAGCCTGGTAACGAGGAACCGAGAGTTTTAAGGGTTGTTAATTTTGTGCTGTAGTTCGCCAGTCATTGCTAGTAGTTCTGATTGCCCGATCGCACTTTGTTCACCACTCGCCAACCACTTCAATTGTACCGTCTCGTTTTCAGCTTCCGCATCTCCCAAAACTAAACACCCAACCGCACCGCTGCGATCGGCTCTTTTAAACTGTTTCCCGAAAGCACTACCGCTCAAATCTATCTCGACACTAAACCCCGCACTTCGCAATTTTTGAGCTAACAATACCGATTGCTGTTCTGCTTTTTCGCCCCTGGATACCAAATAAAAATCTAACTTTGGCACGGGCAAAGGTTGCAACTTTTGCAGCAGGATAATCAACCTTTCGATACCCATTGCCCAACCAACTGCCGCCGTATCTGGGCCACCCAATTCCTTTACTAAACCGTCGTAGCGGCCGCCTCCGCAAACTGTGGCTTGCGCTCCCAAATCGTCGGAGATAATTTCAAATGCGGTGTAGGTATAGTAATCTAAACCGCGCACTAATCTGGGATTTAACTGATAGCTAATTCCTAAATTTGTGAGCATTTGCTGCACTTGCTCGAAGTGCGATCGCGATTCCTCTCCCAAATATTCTAAAATACTCGGCGCACCAGCTACAATTTCTTGAGTGCGCTGATTTTTGCTGTCCAAAATCCGCAGCGGATTGCGAGTCAAGCGGTCTTGAGAATCGGCGTCTAATTCGTCTTTGTACGGTGTAAAATAATCTATTAATGCTTGCCGATAATTTTGTCTGTCTTCCTTATTTCCGACAGAATTAATATCGAGGCGCAAATTTTTTAAACCGAGAGTTTGCAGGATGTCGCAGGCGATGGCAATTACCTCGACATCCGCACGAGGATTCGCACTCCCCAAGACTTCCACGCCAATTTGATTAAACTGCCGCTGTCTTCCTTCTTGCGCGCGTTCGTAGCGAAACATCGGCCCCGCATACCACAGACGCTGCACGTCTCCCGCCGCGTACAAACTGTTTTGAATAAAAGCTCGGACTACTCCGGCGGTGCCTTCTGGACGCAAAGTAGTCGATCGATCGCCCTTATCCTTAAAAGTGTACATTTCTTTGCCCACAACATCGGTAGCTTCGCCGATGCCACGTTCAAATAAAGATGTCTGTTCAAAAATTGGCGTCCGAATTTCTCGATAAGCCGCTTTTTTTAAAATGGTTCTAGCGACTTCTTCTATATTTTGCCAATATTGAATTTCTGCGGGCAAAATATCCCGCGTTCCCGGTAAAGTTTTAATTGCACTCATTTTGTTAGTCAGTTGTCAGTTGGCAGTTGTCAGTTGTGATTAGTAATTAGTCATTACTCATTAGCCATGAGTCATTAGTTATTAGTCAAGAGTTAACAGTTAACAGTCAACAACTAACAATTCCCAATAACTAATGACTTAATAATTCCCACGCTCCGTAACGATCGCCATAATAAGCCAAAATGCGATCGACCCGCTCGCGACCTGCCAAATCGAACCCTTCAGGATACTGTATCCACAAACCCCCAACTTGGCTGTCGTAGTAATCAAACCGCTGCGACTGCTGCGGAATTAAACCGGTTTCCACCCCTTCAACTTGACGCAAATGGATCGCCACTTCGCGATACACCGCCAGTGGCAATCCAGGGCATTGAATTTGATAGCGGAGTTGTTTTTCTTGTGCCGTTTGCATCATTTCTTTGCCTGTCCCCAACCAAAATCCCTACTTAAGATACTTCTTTATCGATCGGCCGCGGTAGAGGACAGCAGTTAATATTGTCCAAACATACCTTTCCCCACTGCAATGCCCAGCGTACAAGCGTAACTCGATTGTCAGCGCGCGTCTTGTTCAAGATATTGCTAATGTGGTTGTCAACTGTACGCTTGCTAATCTCTAACTTTTCGGCGATTTTCTCATTAGTCAATCCGGCCGCTACTAACTCTACCACTTGCAATTCTCTGTCCGACAGGGTGACAGGGGTCCCAGAGACAATCCCACTCATAAATTTTTCCTATGTCTGCATATTTACCTATCTACAATTCTAAAGGATGAGGGATCGAGTATGAAGAGAAAATTAAATTTCCTGTGCTACTCTTTCGGGTCCGAAGCACAAACTCGCTTGTAGAATGGCCAGGAGTGCAAACCCAGCGCGCACACGGCAAGACGCGCAGCCACCACTGCTTGTGCGTCGGGTGGCAGATGCTGCCTTTACCTACGCGCATCTGACATCCGGGCCCAACCTGCAGATGTTTGCGCGTAAAACAACTAACTTATAAGACCGCACTATATTTCAGCCTTTAGGGAGTAACTGCCAATATCAGTAAGTCTGATATTATAGGAGCAGCCATAAAAAAATAGCTTGCAATTTTTCTGGGATGGGTTAAAAATCATTATTGACCTGTCTACTGCTGGTCTAAAATCTCAAATCTAAAATCTAAAATTTCTATGACTTATCCTCGCGTTCTGTGTCTGGGTGAAGTTTTATTTGATTGTTTAGCAGACAAACCAGGAGTATCTCTCGAAGAGGTAGAATCTTGGACGGCATATCCCGGCGGTGCTCCTGCTAATGTTGCCTGTGCTTTGGTTAAATTGGGGACGGCGGCGGGATTTATCGGTGCTGTAGGTGGGGATGAATTGGGGAATTCCCTAGTGCAGGTATTGCAAGAAGTAGGGGTTGATATCGCTGGAGTGCAGCGACATCCAAGTGCGCCGACGCGGCAAGTTTATGTCTTGCGGAATGAAGCGGGCGATCGAAATTTTGCAGGTTTTGGCGAATTTGATACTGCGGATTTTGCAGACACCCGCCTCCTTGCTGGAGAACTACCCGAAGTGTTGTTTGAAAATGCCGAATATTTAGTGCTAGGTACTTTAGAATTAGCTTATCCTGAAAGTCGAGAGGCGATCGTCCGAGCGATCGAACTAGCAGAACAGTATGACGTTAAAATTATACTTGACATCAATTGGCGTCCCGTGTTTTGGCAAAATCCAGACGAAGCAAAAGCGCGCATTAGAAAAATTTTAAAAAAAGTTGATTTTGTCAAGTTATCTGAGGAAGAAGCCGAATGGTTGTTTGACACTACCGATGCTGGAGCTATTACCTACCGTCTCGATTCTGTAGAAGGCGTTTTGGTGACTGCGGGCGAAAAAGGTTGCGCTTATTGTATCTCGGAAAATGAAGGAAAAATCCCCGCATTTACAGTAGATGTTGAGGATACAACAGGGGCTGGCGACGCATTTCTAGCTGGTTTTGTGCGACAGTTGTGCAAGCAGGGAATTAAGAATTTAGCCGATCCCAAAATAGCCCAAACAATTGTAACTTATGCCAGTGCGGTAGGTGCCATGACAGCGATGAAACCGGGCGCAATTAGATCTCAACCTACTGCGGCTGAAGTAGAAGCTTTCTTATATTTGTACAAAAATTAAGGCCGCAAACCTATCAGCATGGAAACGGAGAGGGGGCTAAATTTGGTTCAGAAACTCGGTTTATCAGAAAAAAAATAACTTTTATACTAAATCCGCCTTAAAAAACCTCAATCCGGCTGTTTGAAATCCATACTCTATAGCAATTTTTGCAGGAGTAGTAAATTTTTCCCCCCCGCGCAACCCTCCCCGAACCAGCTCGCTCGGGAGTAAGAAATTCACAAATGATGCGAGGATTTCTATACAAACTCTCCTTCTAGCTGAGAGAAACTAAGAAATCAAGGGGTATTGAAGCCAGATTTGGTATCACAGGTTTTATTGTGGGCAATTAACCGCACATCAGATGAATTCTAATTTGGCGCAAGATTAACTCTAACGGCTGCGAAGCATCTATGATAATTGCATCTTCAGGTTCTTCGAGACTGTCTAACTGACTTAACAGCAAGTCTGCTTTCATGTAGTGATTTTCGCGATTTTTTAACCTTGTGGCTAATAGCTGAAAAGAACATTTGAGATAAACTATCTTCATTCGCTTTTGGTCTCGGTAGAGCATTTCGCGGTAGGATGCTTTTAAAGCAGAACAAGCCAAAACCACATTTTTATTTTCTAACAGCCACCTGTCTATTGCGGCTTGCAATTGTAATAGCCAAGGAAGGCGATCCGCATCTTCTAAAGGAATGCCCCGACTCATTTTATCGATATTAGCTGATGGGTGAAAATCGTCAGCATCGCTGAAATCCCAGTTGAGAGATTGCGCCAGCAACTTGCCAACAGTAGTTTTGCCAGAACCTGAGACTCCCATCACGATCGTAATCATGGCACTTATTTACCGAATACTTGCAATTTTATCAAGTTGTGCGATCGACAAACCGGGTTTCTTAAGTTGCCGGATGAATTCTACCACCCTAAAAAATTCAATAAACCCGGTTTATTTTTGATTCTAGATCAAATTTCTTCCATAGTGGGTCTAATGAAATTATAAGCCAAAACGCCGATAACTCCACCGATCACTGGGAATACAATAAACGCCCATAACTGTTGGATTGCCCATCCGCCTTGAAAAAGTGCGACACCGATACTTCTAGCGGGGTTAACTGAAGTATTGGTTACGGGAATTCCGATTAAGTGAATCAACACCAGCATTAAGCCGATCGGAATTCCGCCCAAACCGACGGGATATTTGGGATGGGTAGTACCCATGATTGTAAATAACAGAAAAGCAGTCAGTACAATTTCCGTCAAAGCTGCTGCCAAAAGTCCGTAACCAGTGGGAGAATGTTCTGCAAAACCGTTAGATGCAAATCCAGAAGCAGCCGCATCAAAGCCTGGTTTTCCTGATGCTATCATATACAAAACAAGACCGCCTAAAATTCCCCCTACAATCTGACCGCCTATATAATAAGGAAGCAAAACAGCATCGATCAGTTTGGCAACTACTAAACCGATGCTTACCGCCGGATTAATATGGCATCCAGAGATAGGGCCGATCGTATAAACCATGATTAAGAGGGATAGACCAAAAGCGATCGAAACTCCCAAAAAGCCGATTTTGTCTCCAGCTAAAACCGCACTGCCACATCCACCTAATACCAACACAAAAGTACCAAAAGCTTCAGCAACCCCAATCTTTATTCTTTTGTTCATACTCACAATTATCTCAAGTTTCTAATCGGTCAATTTCACACCCATACGAGTTCTATTTATAAAAACTATAAATAGAATTAGTTTCACTAAGCGCAACAATACTAATCAAAATCATTAGCAACATATAGCTCTAATTTTCATAAATTGTATGAGCTTAACTGAGAATGCGAAATAGGGAATCGATAAATTAGCTCAAACATACTCTATTATGTAAAAAATGTCAACACTTAGCTAATTATTCCTCTAAATGGTGCAATTTTCTGTATTCAATCTGTATTCAATTCACAATAATTAACTTGACTTCTTCCCTAATTATGAAATTGTAATTTTACTTATTGTTGCTGATTATCCGATCGCACTTGCAGCTAAAACATCACTCCTAACCGGCTGGTACATCGGGCCTTGGAAAGGGCGAAAGTCTCGCCAATCGGCGGTCATTTTGCACAGCAAGCGGAACTGTAGCGGCGTTGGGGGTTGGTTGAGACGATCGACTTCTACGCGAATCAATTCTGGATGCTGCGAAATAATTTCAAAAATATCATCCACAAGATAGCGCTGACAATAGCCGACAATCCAGTGATCTTTAGTACACAGAAGCAGACGGGAAGCGCGCGGATTTTTAAATTCGTGGGCTAAATACAAAAGTTCGCCCACTTGAAGCCGATTAATCCGTTCAATTGCCGACTTTGAAAGGTATCGCAGTCCATCTGCAAAAAAATGGATAAAGTAACGTCCATTTTCATCTGGTTCGGGACAAGGGAACACCTCAAATTTATCAGTTGCCCGTTTACCTCCGCTGCGCGCCAATAAAGCAATTAAGTCATGTTCGTGTTCAGGGATATTCAACCACTGTACAAATTCAGGGTAGTCAGGGCGCGATCGGGCCATCACTCGATTAGAAAACAACGCAAACAGTTTCTGTGAAGTGTAAACCTTCTTGAAATCCGGGAAAGATGGTAAGGGTTGAAACCCGCACTTAAGTTTAGCTTCTAGAACACCATTTGTATAATTGAACTGGTATTCTTTACCGTTAAATGTCAATCGACCAATCGGAAACCAAGAACCGCTGTCCGGGCTTTGCCAAGCCAAAAATAGTGTTTTCAAAGCAAATCTCCTTTCAATTCAAGCAGTGCACACCTTACACAAGGATAGGGTTGCGCCCTACGGCGCACCTTACCGCTATAAGTAGCCTGTCAAACCAATTTTTACGTAAGCCCTGTGAATTTATTCTCCTAGTCTATAGGAAATGGCATCAAAATTTAGTATTTTTGACTTTCTGCCATGACGACAACAGCACCAATCAACTGAATAAACATCTTTTTTAACCATAAGCTCAAGCTAGAATAATACCACAAATGCGGACACTAACTTAAATTTTGCTTAACAGGATTGTAGTGAATATAGTTTAAATGCTGTTCAAAATCATCTTGTTTGGAAATAGGATATCCCCAAAAGCGCCGCTCCAAAACATCCCATCCTAGACCCTTTCGGTCAGAAAATGAGACATTTTGACTCACAGTTACTTGACCTCGAAAAGATTGTGTAAATACAACTTTTATATCTCTAATAAGCTTGGCATAGGCAGTATGATTAGGAAGTAATTTTTACCAAAAATGGATGTGGTTGGGCAATACAACAGCCCAATAATTTCAAAAGGTTATTCTGATTTAATCGCCCCTACAGCCTTGCGGAGTTGCGAGACATTTTCTGACTCTGAAAATAGCGGTGTGCGATTGTAGGTAACAAGCGTTAGGAAGAAACTTCCACCAGGAAGGTAAAATCGGCGATAGTTTGGCATTAATATCGTCCTCCTACTTTTTTATAGGGCATTTTATATCATTTCCGGTTACACCGGAATGATGTTGAGTGTTGACGGTTGACGGTTGACGCCGTGAACAGTCCACCGTCAACCGTCAACACTCAACTCGAATTTAATATTACGATGCTAACGAATTTGATATTACACGCATTTTTGCGGGTGCGCCGCAGAACACATTACATTCATCTCGTAGGGTACTCTTCGGCGCACCTTCCAGGGACCTCCGGGTGCGCCGAAGAGCACCTTGCATCAGCTACTTTCTAACACAGGAATTCCCGTGGATCGGTGACATACCCAGTCAGGGCAGAAGCCGCCGCCGTATAAGGGGAAGCTAGATAAACTTGCGCTTCTTTATTCCCCATCCGGCCGGGGAAATTGCGGTTAGTTGTAGATACACAAATTTCTGGTTCATTCATCCGCCCGAAAGTATCTTTCGGGCCGCCCAAACAAGCGGCGCAAGAAGGCGCGGCGGGTTCGATGCAGCCGGCAGCTAAGAAGATTTCCGAAAGCGTTTGACCGTCGTATTTTGTGACAAACAAATCTTCGTAAACTTTTTGAGTTGCTGGTACTAAATAAGTCGGAACTTTGACTTGATTTCCTTTCAGAATACGGGCCGCATTTAGAAAGTCGGAGGTTTTGCCGCCGGTGCAGGAACCGATGTAAACTCGATCGATCTTGACATCGCGGCAGTTGCGGGCTAAGTCGCGGTTGTCGGGAGAGTGCGGTTTGGCGACGACTGGTTCTAATTTGCTGACATCGTAGGTGCGATCACTATAAAATTTAGCATCCCCATCGCTGTAAAATGAATCGAAGGGTTTGTCAGTCCGCGAAGTAACGTAATCAAACGTAGTTTTGTCGGGCGCAACCGTGCCGTTTTTACCGCCAGCTTCAATCACCATATTGCACAGCGTCATCCGTTCTTCCATCGTCAAACGCTCAACTGTATCGCCCGCAAATTCCATTGTCCGGTAGTTAGCACCGGCAACGCTAATATCACCAATAATCTGCAAAATTAGGTCTTTTGCTAACAAATAATCCGGCAGTTCGCCGTTGAACACAAAGCGCATGGTTGCGGGAACTTTGATTAACAGTTTGCCGGTTCCCATGATAAAAGCCGCGTCTGTATTGCCGATACCTGTGGCGAATTGTCCGAAAGCGCCGGCATTGCAGGTGTGGGAATCTGTGCCGAAGAGCACTTCGCCCGGTCTGGTGTGCCCTTCTTGTGCTAGGGCGATGTGGCAAACTCCTTTGTAGTCGGGATTTGCTTTGAAGTCCGATCGATCCGTGATGTCGTAAAAGTATTTTATCCCTTGTTCTTGGGCAAAATCGCGGAGAATATCGACGTTGCGGTTAGCGCGTTCGTCGTTGGTGAAAATGTAGTGGTCGGGAATGAGGACGATTTTGTCTGGGTTCCAGACTTTAGCATTCTCACCGAATTCGCGTTTGAAAACGCCGATGGTACCGGGCCCGCAGACATCGTGGGTCATCAATACGTCTGTTTCTACCCAGATGTTTTCTCCGGGCTCGACTTTAGTGCGCCCTGATGCTTTGGCTAATATTTTTTCGGTCAGAGTCATTCCCATAGTGCGATCGCTCTTTTTTGTTAGATGCTACATAGTGTAATTGTAAGCGAAACATCGCCTGATGTTGACAGGTAATTTATCAACTAAACCTTTTCTTCAATCTCAAATCTCAAATCGGTTGACTTTCACTTTCTTTTTCGCCACTAATCTCTACAATAGCCTCTACTTCGATTAACACAAAAATAAAATTTATGCAAGTCACTCGATTATGCGACTGGTAACTAACAGCTAGTGACTGTTATTGTTAGTGATTACTTAAGAAAAGCAATTTAAATCAGGGAATGTCAAAAAATCTCAGAGTGCATTTCTACACTTGTATATCTTAACAACAGTGAAATGAGCTAGATACCCCCACCGCAAGGGTATCTGGTTTCGTCATTCTCACCCTGTATGCCAATGGAGATACTTCCCATGAATTCACAGACACCAAAGCGTCAGCGCGCAGTTATGTTGACATCTGAAGGTATTGATAAATTCCCAGCAACAAACGCTGATACCAAAAGTTACGAAAATTGCTACCAACATTATACTCTCGAAGTTTTAGGCGATCGCACTAACAAAGAGTCAGATAATTTCATTAAGGTATTAGTCAAGCAAATCTTGGATCGGGTAGGAGCCATAGTTGTGGAGATTGCAGGGCAGGTGCAATTCATGACTCAACGCGCCGAACAACTGTTGAACCAGTATTTTTTATCCCGCGCCCCGCACTCATTGCCAGAACTCTTACAACATTGGTTCAAGGAACAGATATCGCGACTCACATTCAACGGCGATATTCCATCTAGCTGTTTACCATTGTACATTCAGCAAGCAGGAAGACAGTTGATCGTCCGTCTGATTCCAGATCCAATCAACCAGCAATATCTCTTGCTGTTGGAGGAAGAAGAACTGCAATCATTCTCTATTTCGACCCTGGAATCGCTAGGACTCACCAAACGCGAGGCGGAGGTTTTATTCTGGATTGCCAAAGATAAAAGCAATGCAGGAATCGCTAAAGTGCTCGGTTGCAGTGAAGGAACAGTGCGAAAACATCTGGAGCATCTTTACGGGAAACTAAGCGTACAAACCCGGACGGCTGCTGTGATGGTTGCTCTGGAAAAATTGGGGTTGTTCAACGGGGAATTTGTTGCAATATCTTCATAATCCTATACGCGGATCGTCGTATTGCTCTCCAAGTTTATTTTGAGGACTATGAGATCAAACGCTATACGGAGTCTGTAAACTGTGCCAAACAAAAATCCACTACGGAGGTAAAAATGGAAACCAATAATGTAGATGCAACGGTCGATTTTGTCGATATCGGTGTTCAGAAACAGAATTCGGCAGCTAGCGAAGGTCAATCTGATGCTAAACCGGGCATCGAAAATGAAACCTTGCTTCACACGCTACGCGCATCATCGATGTTCTCTGTGGAAAACAAAGAAGTTTTACCTCAAAAAAGCCAAGAACATGCAACAGTCGATTTTGTGGATGTCAGTGCAATAAAACAAGATTCGGTAGCTCGCGAAGGTCAATCTGATGCTAAACCGGGCATCGAAAATCAAACATTCCTTCACACACTACGTGCATCATCAATCTCCTCTGTAGAAAACAAAGAAGTTTTACCTGAATTTACCCGTTCCAATACAGAGACATAGAACCGTATTCATTGGCAATTACTCATTGTAAGAGGTGGAATATGCTCACAATTTGCAACAAATATACATCTGGTGTTTGGGTAGCTATTATGTACTATCGCCCCAACTGTCCAGATGGTGGAAATTGGGCAAAAAAAGGTTGGTGGCGGCTCAATCCTGGCGAATGCAAAGTGGTATATGGGGGTAGTTTGCGTAGTCTGAATCGCTACTACTGCTACTATGCTGAGGCTGATAACGGAGCAAATTGGGCAGGGCCTTACGTGAGGCCTGTCCCTCCACAAGCATTTGACTGGTGTGAGTGGACAAGCAGCACCCAAGCAACTAATGTAGGCTTCCGGTTGCTTGATATTAACAGTTACGACAATTTCACGCTGAATTTGACAGCATAAATCTGAGTGGCGTTGTCAAGTTAAATTTTAATTCTAAATTTAACGTGACAACTTAATCCACATAGGAGCGGAATTAATCGACTATTAACTCGAATTTACTCAATATTATTGCACGGACTCCCATTTATGGGATTTTTTTTTACTTGCTATAACAGAAAAGGAGCAACATCTCTTGATAAAAGTTGCGGTTATTCTATGGAATTTTGTTGCAATATCTTCATAATCCTATACGCGGATCGTCGTATTGCTCTCCAAGTTTATTTTGAGGACTATTAGATCAAAAGCTGTTATCCCGTTTTGAAACTCAGCTTAAATAACACTCACGACCAAGGTTGTCTTCTCTAGCTATTAAACAACTTTAAGGTGGAGTTTGTTTGCTGAAAACTACTCAAAAAAGAGGTTAAGTATGTTACGGATTACTGCCGATATATTTTCCGGAAGACCCGCTCCAGAGTGGATTATTACGGACGAGGAAGAAGCTCGAACTACGCTCAAAGAGATTGCTAACAATCGTAGCATTGTAGCCGAAGCAGCTTCTGCTGATGCTGGATTAGGGTTTCGCGGTTTCACCATTGAACCCCTCTCTGACGAGCTTGCCCAAGACTTTGAACTACCCGCTAGTATGTATATGGCAGCAGGTGCGAGTGCTGCTAGCGATAAAGCGAACGAGATTGCTGAGCGTTTGATCGGCTTAATGAGCAGTGCTGAATCATCTCCAGAAGCATCGGCTTTCGGAGAAGAACTACCTTTAGATGAAATGTTGCAGAATTTCTTGCAACAACAACTGGAAACCAGCAGCCGACTTTCAGTCTCTGATGTTGAAGACTTACCAAACATGGCGGTAGAAACCTCAAGTGAAGTGGCTGCTACCTGCTTTTATGATACTTCGCCCTATAACCCCGGCTTCTGGAACAACAACCCCGTAATCCGGCAGAACAACAACTGCTATAACTATGCGAGCAATAAGCGCACAGATACTTTTGCCCAACCAGGAAAAGGATGCGGACATCAGTACACTGCAATTAATTGCGTAGAAGTTACCAAAGCTTCTCTGTGCGATGGATTGCACAAACGCTACGATTGTTTCCCCGCCTCACAAGCCCCTCGCTATTTAGTAGCACTGGTTATTGCCCCTGGTCCGGGCTTTGTTGATTTCCACTGGTATCGCAAAATGCGAGAAGGATTTTGGGGTCACAAACCGGGTTCGACAGCGGCTCGGAATACAGATAACAGCGGCGTAGTCATCACTAACCCAGCTACCTGTAACCGTGGGCCTTACACCATCTTCTGTGGCTACTTTTACACTTGTAAGAGCCAAAAGATTAAATAGAATCTATAGCACTGCGGAATGTGGGTTCCCCACACTGGAGAAGAAGACCATGCAACGGGCTTATTCACTCACAACATATCTAGAAAGGATAATTGGCTTGGGTTTTTTAATGTTTTTGGTGACTTTGCTTGGATGTTCGGTCACAGCTTTAGGAGACAAAAAGATGCAAGTAGAAGTGGATATGTTTAGTGGCAGACCAAACCCACATTGGGAATTGACAGTGCAAGAATCTCAGCAGTTTACACAACGACTTCAATCATTGTCTACACATCAAGGAGAAGGAGCTGTTAATGAAGGATTGGGGTATCGTGGTTTGATTGTCCGAGAAAGTGGTGAAGAGGTAGAGGGCGATCGGGAAATTGTGATTTGTAATGGATTTATCGTGGCTAGACGCAATGGTAAATCCCAACAATTTACCGATAAAAACCGTACTTTAGAAAAATGGCTGATCCAGACAGGAGAAGGACGGTTAGATGACGAACTTTACCATCAAATTAGCAAATTAGCCGAGTAAACAGCACAGGACTTACGCACAAAGTGTATCTGTAGGGCGCAGCACACCGCACCTTACCCCACAAATAATGTAAAAATTGCTCTTTTGCGTAAGTCCTAAATAAGTCGAGTCAGCATCAAAAAAAGTAGAAATTCATGTCAGAAAAACTGTCATGGATTTCTAATAACACTCAATAAGAGGTATTTATGTCTGAACAACCTAGTTTTTCCATCCCAGAAACTGCCCAAGCTGATGAAACGACAGGGCGTTACATTATTACTTTCCGCGATGATGCGGTGATAGAAGGGTTAGACCTTCTGAACGACCAAACTGGCATCAGAGACCTGGCAAATGCTGCCGATTTCCCGGACTCTGCTCTAGACTTGAGCCAAATTGAAGCAGCAGGGGGAGCGGTGTTTCCCACTCTCGGCGTGGCCGTCGTCTCGTTAGACGAAGGGGGTTTCAGCAGCATCATGACCTCAGCGGGAGAGGATTCGGCTATTCTGGCGATCGAACCGGAGCGCACTTTCTACGCCATTGGTGATGGGTTGTCGGCAGACTATTTGCGGGGTTATCGCGATGCGGTGAATAACCTGTACGACAAAGCCACTACTACAGAAGCAGCAGAAATCGAGAAACAAGAATGTTTTTCCGATGATAGCGAGTCTACCTGGGGCCTGAAGGCAACGAAGGTGATGAACTCTCTGTTGACTGGTAGTGGAATGAAAGTTGCTGTGCTGGATACGGGGATGGATCTCCAACATCCCGACTTCGCAGGTCGATCGATCGTATCGCAGTCCTTCGTACCAGGGGAGGACGTACAAGATGGCAACCGTCATGGCACGCACTGCATCGGGACAGCCTGCGGGTTCAAGGATCTTAACGGCCGCAGGTACGGGATCGCTTACGAATCGACCATTTATGTCGGTAAAGTGTTGAGTAATGCCGGTAGTGGCGCTAGTGGCTGGATTCTGGCTGGGATGGAATGGGCGATCGCCAATGGGTGTCAAGTGATCTCGATGTCATTAGGAAACACCAATCCAAAGCCCTCTACGGCCTACGAAACTGTCGGTCGTCGGGCACTACAAAATGGGTGTCTGATCGTGGCGGCCGCCGGCAACCACGGACCAACCAAAACCGTTGGACAACCAGCGAATAGTCCCTCGATTATGGCTGTTGCAGCCGTCGATAACTGCGTCCAAGTGCCTGACTTCTCGGCTACCTCTGACCTAATTCAAGGAACTAAAGTCGATATCGCCGCTCCAGGAGTGAAAGTATACTCATCAGTGCCTATGGATAAAGGGCGTTATGCTGCTTACAATGGCACTAGCATGGCTACACCGCACGTGGCTGGGCTCGCTGCCTTGTATGCCGAATCGACTGGTAAACGAGGTGCTGAACTTTGGCAATTGCTGACTGCCTATGCTATGGCGCTACCGTTGCCAAATACTCGTGTCGGAAGCGGTTTAGTACAAGCTCCGTAATGCAGAATACTCAAATCCCCGCAGCACTAGCCTGCGGGGATCTAACAGAAGACAATTTATAATACCGCAATGGATTTGCTCCAAAGGATGCTAAATATGTCTGACGAACAAGTACAGCGCATCATAGTAACTGTTGACGACCAAAACATATCGGTAATTCAATCGGTTGTGACTGCCTTACAATCGGCGGGAATGAAAGTGGAGCAGGTGCTAGCTGTTACTGGCATCATTACTGGAGAAGTGTCTCAGTCGAAGCTAGAAGGACTAAAGAGCGTACCGGGCGTGGCTAGTGTCGAGATCGATCGAGAAATGCAGGCAATTTAAACTAATCATTTAGGGTTAGTAGATCTAGTTTTGCTAACCCCAAATAGCGAATGCCTTCTGGCGTCACGTCAAAGCGACAGGGCAAAATCTCTACACCTTCACTAATCGCCTGTCTGAACAATTCTCCGTAAAGGCGATCGGCACTATCCCCCGGAGCAAAATCCGTACAATCCCCGCGATTAATAAAATACAGCATTACAGCCCTCGATCCCTGCCGCACCACTTCTATCAATTCTCTCAAATGTTTCTGCCCCCTCTCCGTCACTGTATCGGGAAATAGAGCCAACTCCTCTTTTACCCAAGTTGTATTTTTCACTTCCAGAAAAATCGGTTTTTCCTCACCAGTTAGCCAAAAATCGACTCTACTTTTTTTATCAGTGCCATAAACAACTTCCGGTTGAATTAAACTATAATTGCCTAACTCAGGAAACAATTTCAATTCCAAAGCTAATTTAACTATTCGATTTGGCAGCCCAGTATTAACTCCCACCCAAGTTGGCACAGTGTCGCAAACTTTAATTAATTCCCAAGTATAAGCTAACTTGCGTTTAGGATTGTCGCTGGGAGATACTAGCACTGGATTGCCCGGAATGTAAACACCAGTCATTGGGCCAGTATTCGGACAGTGGGCGGTGATTATTTCTCCCGAATCTAGTTCAATTTCGGCAAAAAATCGCTTGTAACGTTTGATGAGAATTCCGGGTAAAAGAGGAGGATATTTGTAAATTAAGCCAGTCATTCGATTTTAGATTTTAGATTTTAGATTTTAGATTCTCGATTGTAGATTTTACCTATAACCGAATACCTGGCTCCGCACTTTTGAAAGAAGTCTGGGAACTAACACAATCGATCATAAGTTATCAATTATATGTTATTTATCTGCTTTTATCAACTCATTTATTTCATCATTTTTAAATTGTAGATTTTAGATTGTAGATTTTAGATTGACGCATCATAGCACGAAACTGCGGTTTGTAGTTAGGACGAAGAGTCCCGATCGATTATTGAATTTCCGCAAGTCAGTAATATCGATAAAATTGGTATCCCCGCAATTCCCCCTAGAAGTTTTATGAGTTCATGATATGATTCTCCCGATTCGCGATTAAAATAAGTGAATCCTTTTAGCATTAGCGTTTGTAACCATTTGTGTCCCAATTACAGAAGCCCTCTCGTTCCCTCGCAGGGATTGCCGGCATTGTCGCAGTCGCCACTCTAATTAGCAAAGTCTTTGGATTGGTGCGCCAAATTGCGATCGCCGCAGCCTTTGGAGTCGGTGTCGCCGTCGATGCCTACAACTACGCCTACGTCATCCCTGGTTTCTTATTTATTTTGCTCGGAGGGATTAACGGGCCATTTCACAGCGCCATAGTCAGTGTTTTAGCCCGCCGGGATAAAAAAGAAGCAGCACCCTTAGTCGAGACTATCACCACCTTAGTCGGGGGCTTGTTGCTGTTGGTGACGATCGCTTTAATTATTTTTGCCGATCCGCTGATCGATTTGGTGGCACCGGGATTAAATAGAACAGCAGAAGGTTTACAAATTAAAGCAATTGCCGTCCAGCAATTTCGGATTATGGCGCCGATGGCATTACTTTCAGGCTTAATCGGCATTGGTTTCGGCACTCTCAACGCCGCCGATATGTACTGGTTGCCATCAATTAGCCCTTTATTTTCAAGCGTTGCACTTGTTGGCGGTTTGGGTATTCTCGCAATGCAACTCGGAGACAAAATTATTCAGCCGGAATACGCACTAATGGGTGGCTTAGTGTTAGCTTGGGGAACGTTAGCGGGTGCAGTTTTGCAGTGGTTGGTGCAACTGCTGGCGCAGTGGCGCGCGGGGTTGGGAACATTGCGTTTGCGGTTTAATTTTAAACGGCCGGGAGTGCAAGAAGTAATTAAGGTGATGGTTCCTGCTACCTTATCATCAGGAATGCTGCAAATTAATGTTTATACTGACCTATTTTTCGCATCCTACATCCCTCAAGCTGCCTCTGCGTTGGGTTACAGTGGCTTGTTAGTCATGACGCCTTTAGGCATCATTTCTAATGTAATTTTAGTGCCATTTCTACCCATATTTTCTCGCCTCACCGATCCGAGAGATTGGCCGGAATTAAAAGATCGAATTCGTCAATCTTTAGTTTTGACCGGCCTTACAATGCTGCCGCTGAGCGCTTTAATGATAACGCTGGCTGTGCCGATCGTCCGCGTTGTTTACGAACGCTATGCTTTTGATCGGTCAGCCTCGCAGTTTGTCGCGCCGATATTGATGGCTTACAGTATTGGAATGTTTGTGTACTTGGGACGCGACGTTGTGGTACGGGTATTTTACGCTTTGGGAGACGGGGAAACCCCTTTTCGCATCAGTATTATCAATATCTTTTTAAACGCTCTTTTGGATTATTTGTTGGTTGGAGCCTTTGGGGCGCCCGGATTAGTTTTGGCGACGGTGGGAGTGAATCTTCTTTCGATGATTATGCTTTTGTACTGTTTAGATAAAAAGCTGGGTGGCCTGCCTTGGGGGGAGTGGAGTTTACCTTTTCTGGGGTTAACTTCTGGCAGTTGTTTAACTGCTTTCGTTACCTTAGCTACTCTGCAAAGCTGTCAAAGAGTTTTGGGTACTGAAGGTTTGGTCGTTCAATTAGTGCAGTTGAGTGTGGCAAGTTTTGTAGGGTTAGGAGTTTTTGCCCTGTTTGTCAGTCAGATGAAGTTGCCGGAAGTTGATATGTTTGTCGATCGCATTCGCGGCCGTTTTCGCAAATAAATAAAATTTTCGGGGCGGGTTAAGGGCGAAATACCAGACACAACGCCCACAATCTGCGTACAAAACCCGCCCTTTCCTTTACATTTTCCGCTGAAATTCCTCAAGAACATCCATCAATTGAACTTGACACTGCATCGGAATTAAATCTGCCAGTGGCACTTCCCGCTTGCCGCCGCCCAACTTGACTGGAATTCCTTGCAAAACTTGTCCAACTTTGTCAGCATCTAAATTGCCATCTTCCAGCATGGAATAAAGTTGTTCGGCAACAACGGTATGCAGGTGAGCATCTCTCAGATACAAATGCCATTTGGCAATGTCAATGTAGACATTTTCGCCGATTTCGGCTGCTAAGGATTCGATCGCCTGTGTAGTATTAGCCATATCAAAAAAGCCGAAAGTTATTTGTTATCAATCAAAAGACTTAACAAATCGCCGCCAACTGCCTTCAGCCAGAATCTTTGGTGAGGGGCGAATAATCGGCGATCGCAAAATGGTAAATCGCGTGGGCCAAAACTACTAGAGCCCATCCACCCGTTACCGAAATTGCCCAAGGCCAATCAGCCTTTTGCAAATTGTGAACAAACCACAAACCTGAATTGGTAGCAGAAAAAAGACCGACGTGGATAGCAAAATTCATCCGGTCATCTAACCGGCGGTATTCTGGATCATTGCGATCGGGTTTGCGGGGCCAACGAGGAGGCATAGTTTTTCACTTGATATTAGTAGTTCAGTGCCTATTTTAATCATAAGTGCAGCTTTTTGAATGCTGCATCCCTCTTTCGGCAGGAAACTTATGCCTCTACATTTTCATAGTCTCCAGACTTGCCGCCACTTTTACTCACCAGGCGAATTGACTCAATGGCGATCGACTTTTCCAATCCTTTCGCCATATCATACAAAGTCAGCGCCGCCACCGAAACCGCCGTCAGCGCCTCCATTTCCACCCCAGTTTCCGCCTTAATTTTCACCGTCGCTCGAATTTGATACCCCGGCAACCCAGCATCCGCTATCACCTGCACTTCCACACTACTCAGCGGCAGAGGGTGGCACAGAGGAATCAAATGTGCAGTCTGTTTCGCCGCCATAATTCCAGCCAGCCTTGCAGTGCCCAACACATCACCTTTGGGCGCATTCCCCGCTTCAATCGCCGCAAACGTCTCCGGCAACATCCGCACCCTGCCTGCTGCCACAGCTTGCCGAACAGTCGGCACCTTCGCTGAAACGTCCACCATTTGGGCTTCCCCGCTGTTGTCGAGGTGAGTTAGCTGTGCCACATCGGGCAATTTAGAAAAAGTTTGCGAAAGGTCTTGCATTATTTTGGTAATGGTGTTACTGTTAGATTCTGTGAGAAAAGAACTTAATCAATTTTAGATTAAATCTTAACTCCACAGGGGCTTGTAGCTTAGTTGGATAGAGTGCATGGCTACGAACCATGAGGTCGGGGGTTCGAATCCCTCCAAGCCCATTTAAAAACGTTATAAGCTGTGAGTTCTGAGTTTTGAGTTTTGAGTTTTGAATTAATAAATTAATTCAACTCACGACTTAAAACTCAGAACTTTTTTAATTGGGTACGTTTACTGATGCAAAGCATAAATATCTTTGCCTCGACCGATCGCAAATTTCATCGAATTAGATAAGCCCTTGCTAGACTGAGTAATAAAAACCAGCAAAGCCAAACCAGCGAGTCCAGCCGCAAAACCAAACATATTTCTGTAGCCAACTTGTTCAGCCACAAAGCCTAAAGTCGGCCCCGCAATCGCAATGCCCAAATCAAATCCGCCAATACAAAGGGAAAACAAGCGGCCCCTTTCATGAGGTTCGCACCTGTCCGACATCAGCGTTACCATCATCGGCAAAACCGTACCGCCCGCGCAACCTTCAACCAAAGCGGCGATTAAAAAAGCACTGCTGGTGTTAGCAAAATACAACAATAACATCGACACGGCATAACAGATTAAGCCTGCAGAAATAAACAAGCCACGACCGTATTTGTCCGAAGCCCGTCCCGTGAGCAACCGTATACCGAAACTGGCGATAGCCGCCGTCGAATAAAATAATCCTGGATTCAAATTAGTCTTAGTTTCTTGGATAAACAAAGGCATAAAAGTGCTCAAAGTTCCAAATACTAAACCAACCACCAATAACACTAAAGCCGGAATCCGCACTCTCGGATTCCAGAGCATTTTCCAGTATTTTTGGCTATTTTTGTCCTCAGATAGCGAGTCCGAGAGTGTTAAATCTGCAAAATTAGGTTCCGCAATTTTGCAGGTAAAAAATACAGCCGTTGCAGCGAACGCCGCCGACATCGCAAACAGAGGAGTATAACCAACCCAAGCTTGCACAAATCCGCCAATAGCCGGCCCAACTGCTAGACCAATAGGATTCACCAAGCTCATGTAACCAATTAATTCGCCCCGCTTTCCTGGCGGCGATAAATCTGTTACCAAAGCGCTGTAAGCTGTAGTAAAAGCGGCGATACTAATGCCGTGAAAAACGCGAATAAGTAACAGTAAGGGGATAGATTGAGCTAACAGGTAGCCCAAAGGGGCGATCGCAGCGACTGACGCGCCTAGAAGCAAAACTTGTTTTCGCCCCCTGCTGTCGGCTGTTTTACCCAACTGCGGCCTCGATAGCAAAAGTCCGATCGCAAATGCACCCATCACAAAGCCAATTTGCTGTCTTGTGCCGCCCACAAATTGAACATACAGCGGCAAAGTTGGCAGTAGCGAAGCCAAACTCGACCAGAATAGCAGGCCTGCAGTGAATAAAATCAGTAAGCTGCGTCTGGGTTGGGGATCGATTTCCCTAAAAATATTCAAGATGCTAATTCCCTTTAAATCTTCCGATTGCACTCAAAGTAAGTTCGAGTGTCTCTATCATTGTGTTACAAATTCTTAAGATTTGCACCAAAAAAGTTGATATTCGACTCACTGTCAACTCTCAACCGTCAACCGTCAACCGTCAACTCTCAACCGTCAACCGTCAAAAAAGAGCATTCTTACCAATCAACCTCAGCCCTTTCCTCCACCACCCGTTCATAAACCCACTGGGTTTCTATCGCCAACTTCGGCCAACTAAACCGGCGTTCCAAATCTTGATAAGCATTGTCAACCAACCACTGCGCGTAACCCGGATTTTTCAAAACCTCCAAAATTCCCCAGGCCAAAGAATCCCGATTGTTTGCCTCAGTAACAACGCCAGTTTTAGTGTGCAGCACCACCTCTGGAAGTCCGCCCGCATCCGAAACCACCACAGGCACTCTTGCAGCAAAGCTTTCTAACGCTACAATCCCAAAAGGTTCGTAAAGACTGGGGAAAACCGCGCAGTCAGCCACCGTCTGGAATTTGTCGAGATGTTCCTCAAACATGAACCCAGTAAAATAACACTTATTCCAAATTCCCAAATGCCAAGCTAAATGTTTAAGATGGTCTGTATTGCCGCCGCCAACAATTACAATTTTGGCTTTACCCCCCATTTCCCAAATTACTTTAGGTGCCGCATTTAGAAATACACCAATGCCTTTTTCATAGCTAATTCTTCCTACATAATAGACAATTTTCTCATCGTCAGCAGCAAACCTTCGGCGGAAATCCATCGCATCAAATTCGTGCCAACGGGGCTTTTTATCGGGTCTAATTCCGTTGTAAATTACCTCTATTTTGTTCCACGGAGTCGCTAGTACCCGTTCGGCTTCCCGCCGCATATAATCACTGCAAACAATTACTCGCCAAGAATTGTAAGCGAGGTCGTTTTCCTTGGCGTTAATGTAGCGCTGTCCTTCATTGTGGATGCCGTTGAAGCGCCCGTATTCGGTGGCGTGGATGGTGGTAATTAGCGGTACTTTAAAGGTATGCTTGAGGGCGATCGCCGCATCTCCCACTAACCAATCGTGAGCGTGGATGATATCAAAGGGGCCTTCCTCAAGCATCAGTTTCCCGCCTTGGTGGCCCATGCTTTGGTTGAGGTTCGCCACCCAGTGAAAAAAGTCCCTGGCGTGCCCCACCACCACCCGATGCACACGTATTCCTTCCACCACTTCGTACATCGGCGCGTGGCCGAACTCTACTGTAATTAAGTGAATTTCGTGCCCCAGCTTCACTAATTCTGGATATAGTTCCGATACGTGGCGGGCGATACCGCCTACGATTCTGGGAGGAAACTCCCATGCCAATACCAAAATTTTCATCTTTCTACCTCCAAATAATTTATATAACTTAATGTTTAGAGTTAACAGATTTATTGTATAATGATCACCCTTAAATTTAAGTTGATCGCAAGTTGATGCCCAATGCCTGACTTTTGGCAGGAACAAAGACAGAAAATCATGCCTAAAGCTGGTTTTTGCATGAAATTGCTCGATCGCCATTACCTGAAAAAAACAGGTTTCCTCAATATTTGAGGCACTGAGGCAAGCAATGGCGATCGTAACTACCCGCTTACCGTTTCTTCAAAATCGGCTCCAATTCACCGCGAAAACGGGTCCAAGCAGCAGCCGATGCAGAATTAGAAACAGCACCCTGACGCATCAAAATCGCGCCGTCTTCAAAGCCAACAATTCCGTACTCTCCAGATTTGGACATTCGATCGATCGCCGGTACGATCTCCCGCAACTGTCCCCGTTCCCCGCGAAACGCAGTCTGATACTGCTGCAACTGCCACATATCGGCAATTACATATTGCATCTTCACTGCCTTCCCCGCATCATTGCGGAGTTCAAACATCGGAAACCTGAGAATTTCCCGCCTGCTTGACAAAATCGGCACAATAGTATTCGTCGCTGCCACGCTAGCATCAGCAGGAATTTGAGCCAACAGCGGCCGCACTTGCAAAACGTGCTGCCATTGTCTGACGAGAGGAACCTGCACCCAAGGATCGATCGCATCGGGCAAAATCCAAGAAAAAGTCCGATTTGGGTTAGAAGTGAAGGTAAAAAATAGCGACAAACAGATGCAAAACGCCCAAAAGCGGCGAAACTTTGAAGATGAAGGCAGAGGAAATAAAGCAGAAGGAAAACGCAAAAACATTCTTTCCTCTCTCACCATTCTATCTTCTTCCTTTTGACGCTGGGCCCACCACAGAATTGCCCCATAAAAAAGCCCTGGAACCACAGTCATCGCATAGCGAATATTAATCGCCAGCACCGACTCTCCTTTCGCTAAAAATAGCTTCAGCAGCGGAAATCCAGCTATCATCCAAGACGCAGGCGCGAAAGCAGGAACCAAAGCTAATGGCAACCACTGACCAAGCAGGTATCTAATCTTACCAAAAAACGGCGTAAATAATTGAGCCACCAACCGCCCGGGATTGCTCACCATTCCCCAAATAATTTCTAGAGTAGAAGCTTCATCTCCATCGGCATATTGGCCGAAGCGCTCCATCATAAACCGCTGGGATATATCAGCAGAAAACAAAGGCATAATCAGATTGGTCAGGACGATCATATAACCAAAACTGAGTATGCAGACAGCCAAACCAGTCCGAGGGTAGCGCCGGCTCAAAATCAGGTAAACTCCGACGCCAAATAAAACAACTCCCCCATCTTCTCGCACGGCCAAAATTAAAGTTGCCAGAATCCCAAACAGCGGCCACCAGCGCTTCTCCATCGCCAGCAGCAAGCCAAAGACATAAAGTGGGATTTGACAAATATCGTGAAAATTGCCCAAAGTCGGGCCGATGACCGCGTTAGCGCAGTAATAGCTCACAACTATTGTCGCCGACAGCCTCGGTTCCAGATAGTGTCTGGCGAGAGCATAGAGCACTCCTCCAGCCGCCGTAATTAAAGTCACCTGCAACACCGTCAAAGTGACGGGCGAGGGAAACAGCGAGTAAATTGGCAGCCACAGCATTAGCGCCGGGGTGAAATGCTGCCCCAACCGATAGTAAGATACGGACGGGAGCTGATTTTGGTGAACCACATTAGTGGACAACGCCGAAGAGAGGGAACTCTCAAACAAGTGACCCTGAGTGCCATTCCAAAAAAGTTGATTGAAAATGCCTTGGTCGTAAGTAGCGTAAAAGCTGTAGTAGCGGTGCAGCGTCAGCAACAGGCACAGCACAAAAAAGGCGGCCGCCACTTGAACCACCACCCGCAGCGACTCATTTTTCTTCCATCTCAAAAATATCATCTGCCCGCCTGTAATGAAATTATCGGACAATAGCATAAATCTAAAGTAAGTATTAAATTAAAGTAGAAGTGAAATAACTCGGCTCGGCAATGCTCAATTATTTTCACCCGATCGAAAAGCTCAACAGCGTCCATCCAACACCAGGCACCAGCGGCACTGACTGTTCTCCCGAACAGCCGGTAAATCCCGCACCGCTTTTACAGCTTTTGCTGTTTGTAGACAAGCGTTCCTCTTCCCGGGAACAGACCAGACACATCCGCAAGTCCCTAAAGGATTTGAAGGCAGAGTGCGACTTTGAGCTTCAAATCATCGACGTAGGAGAACAGCCCGATTTAGCCGAACACTTTAAACTTGTAGCCACTCCCTCGCTGCTCAAAATTCATCCCGATCCCCGACAAACTCTCGCCGGCAGCAATTTAATCGCCCAACTCGAACACTGGTGGCCGCGCTGGAAGCGTTCTGTAGAAGAATACGCAGCTCAGCAGCAGTCGGCCTCAGCTCTCGCGGAAACCCTGACTGACGCAAAACCAATCTATTCCGTTGCTTGCGCCGCCGAAATTGTGCAGCTTTCCGATGAAGTTTTTCGCCTCAAACAGGAAAAAGAACACCTGCAAGAGCAGTTGCAGTTGAAAGACCGGATTATTGCGATGCTAGCTCACGACTTGCGAAATCCCTTAACGGCCGCATCTTTGGCTTTGGAGACTTTGGAGTCAAGTCAGAAGGTGAAAGAGGGGGAAAAGTCACGTTTGACACCGAGTCTGGCAGCTCATTTGATGAAACAAGCCCGCCGCCAAATCCGAATTGTCGATCGTATGATTACAGATATCCTGCAAGCAGCCCGGGGTACAAACGCTCAACTCCACATTGAACCCAAAAGAATCGAACTGGGGGCGATTTGTCAAGATGTAATAGGGCAATTTCAAGACAAATTTCAGGCAAAAAGTCTGAACTTAGAAACAGACATTCCCGCAGATTTGCCCTTGGTTTATGCCGATCCCGATCGCATCAAACAAGTCATAGTCAACCTGCTTGACAACGCCAGCAAGTACACCCCAGACCGAGGAACTGTTAATCTTTCAATTCTCCACCGCACCGCTTACAAAGTTCAAGTCAGCATTTGCAACAGCGGCCCGGGAATTCCTGAAGAAGATTGCGCGAGCATTTTTGAAGACAGCTTTCGCTTGCAGCGAGATAAATCAACAGACGGTTACGGCATTGGACTGTCTCTGTGTCAAGGCATTATCCGCGCCCACTACGGTCAAATTTGGGTAGACTCTGTACCCGATAGAGGCAGTTGTTTTCACTTTACTCTGCCCGTCCAAAAATAAAACTTAGCTGTAGATTTGTCAGTTGTCAGTAGCAACCGAGTTTGATATTACAGCTCAACTTTTCCGCAGTGCAGCAATAATCTGTGCGTTTGCCTTGGGAAAAGTAAATTGGTCAATTTCGTCGAGTGTCACCCAGCGAATTTCATCGCATTCGATCGTTTGCGGTTCCCCGCTGACGTGGCGGCAGTGGTGCACGTATAGTCTAACTGTAAATTTAGTGTAGTCGTGGTCAATTGTAATCAAGCGATCGCCAACTTCTACGACAATCCCCAACTCCTCCATAATTTCCCGTTTTATGCAAGCTTCGATTGTTTCCCCAGGCTCTATTTTTCCGCCCGGAAACTCCCAGAAACCCCCGTGCAGTCCATGTTGTCGGCGCTTGTCAATCAAAATTTGTTGGCGATCGTTCCAGATTGCAGCAACGCCGATAACTTTGTGGGCAAAAGGAGGAAGAGACATATTAATTAGGAATGGGGAATGGGGAATAGGGAATGGGGAATGGGGAATGGGGAATTTAAGAATAATATCAATAATTATTCAATTATTTTTTAATCTAAAATCTAAAATCTAAAATCTAAAATCTAAAATATTAAGCCCCCATCTTGCGAGGGGGGGCTTGACACTTGGATCACTTAAATGTTAAGAATCTACTAATCGTCCGAGCCATGTCTCTCACTGGCTTGTATCGACTTTTCAAAAGTCATTCGCTGTTCGGCATTTTTGAGAAAATAACCGCTAATCATAGCCGAGGCGAGCAATCTACCCAAATGTTCGCGACTGGTAGTCACTGTCACCCCGAAGTGTTCCGAAGGCAAATTCCCCAAAAGTCCAACAATATTTCGCTCCATTACTTGAAACACTTCGTGAGAAGTCGGCTTAGACAACTGAGAAACTGTGTCGGGAGCCATCGACTGCACGTATTGCCATAATAAGTTGGTATTTTCTCCGTCTTCTTCAAAGAATTCTGGGGATTTATTAGATGAGTTGCTCACGAGTACCTCCGTTTCAGACACAGCTTGTTATGTTAGACGCGGGCGGTTAAATTAAATAACCCTTATCTGATGGCTGCTGATCTTTATTACTAAGTAATTACTAATGTAGCAGGACAGTCATAGCAACCAAGTGGGCACAACCGAATTAAAAGCGGCGGTTTTTACGATTTTAGATTGGGGATTGCAAGTGGGGGCAACCCGATCGCCAATCCCCAATCTACCTAGCTGGCTAGATAATCGTTGATATCTTGCTTGCGCTTGCGGAGTTTGGTTAAAGCTTCCCGTTCTATTTGCCGCACTCGTTCCCGACTGATGTTGAGACGATCGCCTATTTTGGCCAAAGTTAGGGTTTGCCCGTCTTCTAAACCGAACCGCAAGGCGAGCACTTCTCGCTGTTGCTGAGTCAGTTCCGCCATCAGGTGGTCTAAGTCAGTCCGCAGGGAAGATTGCAGGGCAAAATCTTCTGGCGTAGTACCCGTATCTTCCAACAAATCGCCCAACTCTGTATCTTGATTGTCTCCCACGCGCAAGTCCAGAGAAAGTGGCAGGCGCGCGCGATCGAGATATTCGCGAATCTGTTTGGGAGTCAATTCTAGCTCTGATGCCAATTCAGCAGCCGTGGCCGCGCGACCAAGCTGTTGAGCAAGTTGGCGCTGAGCTTTTTTAATTTTGTTGAGCTTTTCGGTGATATGGATCGGTAAGCGGATGGTGCGGCCTTTTTCGGCAATGGCCCGAGTAATTGCCTGACGAATCCACCAATAAGCATAAGTAGAAAATCTATAGCCCTTAGTCGGGTCAAATTTTTCTACTCCCCGCTGCATCCCGATCGTGCCTTCCTGAATTAGATCTAGTAAATCTACGTTGCGCTTGATATATTTCTTGGCAACAGAGACTACCAGGCGGAGATTCGCTTCCACCATTTGGCGCTTTGCCCTTTCCCCGTTTTCGATCGTCCGCTGCAACTGTGCCTCAGACAGCCCAACTGCCTGTGCCCATTCAGCCGCCGTCGGGTCGCGGCCTAACTCTTCGGCTAAAATATCTTTCTCCTGATGCAGTGCGGTTGAGCGCTGTACCTGTTTCCCGTAGAGTATTTCTTGCTCATGGGTCAACAAGGGAACGCGGCCGATTTCCCGCAAGTAAGCGCGAACAGAATCTGTATCTGAGGACTTAAGAGTTTTCATGAGCTTTTCCCGCTGAGGATCTGTGCCTCTAAAGGTTTGCGGTAGTCGCAAACCCCTAGCTTTAGCTGGGAAGGAAAGCGGGCGGGGACTTGCGCTTTCCTTCCATTTAAAGAGGCTTAATTTTATGGTAGCTAGCTACTACTCCCAGTCAGCACCGTCTCAGGTTAGGTTTTGGTTGGGGCGTGCACAATACTACGTTATGTTAAGAATCTTAACATTTGTGAGAGCACTTGGCTACACTTCTTCATATTTATTTCATACCAGCCTGGACTGTTGATACGAGAGTACCCGCTTTCCTGGCTTTACAGTTTGCATCAATATAAACAACATCCGCCACATCTCAGAGGGGTAGATTGGTAGAGGGGGAGATGGGGGGAATGGGGAGAGGGGGAGATGGGAGGGAATTTGATCCTTTTGGCACAGTGCAAGAAAAAAATACAAAAAATACAATTTAAATGCCCAACAGCTTTTCAATACCCTGAATATGAAGTTACAGATATTGATGAACCCGCCCCAACAGATAATGACTAATGACTAATAACTAATGACTTCTTTGCCGTTGAGCTTCGTACAAGATGAGGGCTGCGGCGATCGAGACATTTAAAGATTCTACGCCACGACTCAGGGGAATTTGGATTTGTCGATCGGCCAAACTCCTCAATTCTTCCGACAAACCAGAGCCTTCGTTGCCCAAAACTATCAGAGTCGGCACTCGCAAATCTACTTCCCAATAACTTAAACTGGCCCCGGCGACGGTTGCTAAAATTTGCATTCCTCGATTTTTATACGCGGAGACTTCGGCGGTTAAATCTGGAGTGACGGCCATGGGCAGCTTAAACCAAGCTCCTGCCGAGGCGCGCAGCACTTTGGGATGGTCTAAATCGGCGCTGTCTGCGCTCAGCAGCAAACCGTCGGCATTAGCAGCCGCAGCCGTGCGGACGATCGCCCCCAAGTTGCCGGGATCTTGGATTGTTTCTAGGGCTATTCCTAAAGTTGATAATTTTGCTGGATCTGTTGCAGTGCGGGGTGCGGTGGCGACAATGCCGTCGGGTTGGACTGTAGTGGCTATCGACTCTAACACTTTTGCACTTACTAATTCTGTGCGATCGGCTAAATTACCAACTTGCTCCCAAAGTTCCCCGTGCTGATCCAGCCATTCGGGAGTGCAGCAAACAGTTGCTAGCGGGTATTTGGCAGCACAAGCTTCTTCGAGCAAGTGAGTCCCTTCGAGTAAAAATAATTGTTGTTCCCTGCGTCCCTTCGAGCTGTGCAGCTTGCGAATTTCTTTAACTAGGGGGTTTTGAATACTTGTCAGCATTGTTTAATTCAGCAGAGCGAATGGGGTTATTGCCTGTATCGGGTTAACCCCAAACTTCCTTCTGCCTTGGGAATGCGGAACCCGGGACTTGAACCCGGAAGGCTTGCACCACATGAACCTGAATCATGCGCGTCTACCAATTCCGCCAGTTCCGCATCGGTCACGAATTAATACTTTCCCATAAGTTCGCGAATCTGTCAAGTGTTTTAGGGAATTTATTTTTTTGTGAGCTGCGAGTAATATTTTGCACAAATTACGGTTCGGGTTGAGAAATGCTTTAGTTTCGAGGATTTACTGTTAGCCAAACATAGCAAAACGCTGTGTAGTTGAGTAGGGTGCGTCAGATCGCGTCGGGTTATTAATAATCCACAAGCTTTGATCTGACGCACCCTACGGGATTTGCTGAAAAAAGGGGAATCTAATCTGCCAAATCGGGGAAAACCTCGCGCACGGCCGGATGCACCAATCGGTGATTTTGCACGTTCAATCCCTTCGCCAAACTCGGATTCATTTCCAAAGCTTTAATCCCGCTATTTGCCAACTGCAAAACATAAGGCAAAGTGCTGTTATTCAAAGCTTGAGTCGCAGTCCAAGGCACGGCACCGGGCATATTGGGCACGCCGTAATGCACAACTCCTTCCTCAACATAAGTAGGATTTGTGTGAGAAGTTACCCGCAAAGTTTCCACGCAGCCGCCTTGGTCAACGGCTACGTCAACAATCACAGAACCGGGGTGCATCTTCGCAACAAATTCGCGAGAAACCAGAATAGGAGCTTTTTTACCTAAGACCAAAACCGCACCAATTAACAAATCAGCATCGGGAACCACTGCTTCTATTTGCAAAGGACTGCTGTAGAGGTATTCTACTCTGGAACCGAACAGAGTTTCCAAATAAGCTAAGCGATCGACATTTACGTCTAATATCTGCACTCTCGCGCCCATTCCTACAGCAATTCTGGCTGCTTCTGTGCCGACAATGCCGCCGCCCAAAATCACAACTTTACCCGGTCTTACCCCCGGTACACCACCCAAAAGTACGCCCCGACCACCTTGCTGTCGTTCCAGAAACCGAGCTCCGAACTGCACCGACAAACGCCCTGCAATAATGCTCATCGGCGTCAGCAGCGGCAATTTTCTGTCCGGGAGTTCGACGGTTTCGTAGGCGATGGCCTGGACTCCGCTGCTGATTAAATGCTCGGTTAATGTGCGATCGGCCGCCAAGTGCAAATATGTAAACAGCAACTGCTCTTTTTCAATCAGGGGATACTCAGCAGGCAGCGGTTCCTTAACTTTAACAATTAGTTCGCGCTTCCAGACATCTGAAGCCTTTAAAACAATCTTAGCCCCTGCTTCAACGTAGTCCTCGTCCGCGAAACCGGCCCCAGCGCCTGCATTCGTTTCCACGAAAACTACGTGACCTTTGTCCGAACAAGCCCGGACACTTGTGGGACTGAGCCCGACTCGAAACTCTAAATCCTTGATTTCCTTGGGGACGCCTATTTCCATCTATAACCTCTAATCTAAGCCGTACCTCGACTCTAGCTTAGAAATAATCCGATCGGCATCATGTTTTACAATACCATTTTAGATGTTAGTTTTTGAACCCCCCGTTTACAGCCCCCGACTTTTCCAATAAGTCTGGCTTCTAGAGGAATTTGGAGATACTAGATTTGGCAATCATGCTGTGCGGGCGAACATTTTTTTAATTTTCAGCCACGGCGATCGCACTTTCCCAAATAGGTCATTTCCCACAAGGTTGATCGTATTTTTAGCTCGCTCTAATTCTAACATTAGTTGTTAGATCTGAAGCTGCAAGCTCTCTAATTCTGACTGAGCTTCTTGCAAATTAACCCGCCCTTCCTTTTCGCAGGTGTTTTTTACCATCGCAATATCGCGATAGCCGAGAGACTGAAGTGCCAAAAATACTATTTCCCTGTTATTTGCTCAAAATTCATTGACCGCTCTCGCCACACCGTAAGGTAAGATTTCGCATACTGACCAATTCATGCAGTCATTAAAAATCCACACCCCGGCCGCTTGCACTGCGGATGTTTTTCTATATATTTCAGGAGTGGGCTTATATTTTTTAAGGTAAAATTATATTCTAACCTTCAAGCGATCGCGCGTCTATTTCTATTTTGCATAAGTCTAATAGACTTTATTAAAAAATTAGCCTAAAGAAAGTCTGCTGTCAATATATTCGATCGGTCATTTATAATTTAACAGCAGCGACTCAGGTCTTTAAAAAAAATGCCACGCACACCTACCTTAACATTCGATCGCGGAACTCTATTGCTGCACCCGCCGCCCAAAGGCAGAGACTGGGTGGACTTTGCCACTTGGGACGATCGCGTGGAAAAATACCGCATTCGAGCCATTCACTACCGCCCGCTGGTAGAATGCCTCCAAGCCGAGTGCATTCATTTCACCGACGAAGCTAGGGGATACGAACTACTCGAACTCGTACCCAGCGTGGAAATGCAGCCTTACCCACATCAAGAACATGCCCTCGTAGCTTGGCAGGAAGCAGGAAGCCAAGGAGTAGTAGTCCTCCCCACCGCTTCCGGCAAAACTTATCTGGCACAATTAGCCATGCAAGTCACTGGTCGCAGTACATTAATTGTAGTACCAACTCTCGATTTAATGCACCAGTGGTATGCTAATTTAAAAGCAGCTTTCCCCGACATCGAAATCGGGTTGTTGGGTGGAGGTTCGCGGGACAAAACGCCAATTTTAGTCGCAACCTACGACAGTGCAAGTATTCATGCAGAAACCTTGGGCAATAAATATGGTTTGCTGGTTTTTGACGAATGCCACCATTTGCCAACGGACTTTTATCGAGTAATTTCCGAATATGCGATCGCGCCTTTTCGACTCGGACTGACAGCCACACCCGATCGCACAGATGGCCGCCACAGCGATTTACATTTCCTGATCGGCCCGACAGTATTTAGCAAAAGACCCGAAGATTTGGCAGGCGATGCTTTAGCAGATCATAAAATAGTTCAAATCATGGTAAAACTGTCACAAGAAGAAAGTGCTCACTACGCAGAATTAATCAACATTCGCAACGACTTCTTAAAACAGTCTAACATCAAAATATCCAGCCTCGAAGGTTGGAAACAGTTTATCATGGCAAGCGCGCGATCGCCCCTAGGACGGCGCGCCATGCTAGCCCACCGCCAAGCCAAAGAAATCGCCCTTTGTACCGAAGGAAAACTGCGAATCTTAGCCCAAATACTAGCAGAACACTCTCCCCAGCGCACCCTAATTTTCACCGGAGACAACGCCACAGTTTACCGAATTTCCCAAGAATTTCTCATCCCCACAATTACCCACCAAACCCCAGTCAAAGAACGCCACGAAATCCTCGATCGCTTTCGCAGCGGCGAATACAAAACCCTCGTCGCCTCCCACGTCCTCAACGAAGGAGTGGACGTTCCTGACGCCCGAATTGCTATCATATTGTCAGGAACTGGCAGCGAACGCGAATACATCCAGCGTTTGGGTAGAGTTCTCCGCAAAAGCAGCGATGTAAATAAGTTAGCAATTCTCTACGAAGTCGTCACCGAAGACACCAGCGAAGAAAGAACTTCTCAACGCCGCCGAGGAGGAATGCAGCCTCACAAACCCCAAGTAAAAACACTAATTGAACAGCCGCAGCCAGAAGATCAGGAATTACAAACTATCAAACCGACACCCATTTACGGAGTCAATCGGGAGACAACCAAAAAAGCAGCAGAATCACCAGCCAAATGGGGAGAAGACAATGATGAAATTCCCTGGTAGTAAGCCTAAATAAGTTAGTTGTGGGATGGGTAGTCTTAGCGAAAAAATGGCTATATAATTAAATCACTCCTAGGTCTATTTAAAAACTACAATCTACAATCGATTTACGGAGTCAACCGGGAGGCGACTAAAAAGCAGCCGGGTCACAGCAAAGTGGGTAAAAAATGATAATTTCAAGAAGTAATCTTGAATGTTCCCCAATTAGTGTATAATCTCAACATTGACTAATTCATAGTAGCGGAAAATGATCGATATCACACAAATAAGTAACTTTAAAGTCTTCCCCAAACATACAGGAGTTTGGGAGGGAACTTGGAGAATCCTCAATGCTGAGTTCCAAGAAACCCAGCGTTTTACAGCGGTGTTAACCCAGAAAATTGTTGATAACCAGTGGAGGCAAACTAACGTTCAAACTTATGCCAATGGCAAGAGTGAAACACAAAACTTTGTGGGTCATGTAGTCGGTGAAGGGCAAGTAGAAATTGAAAGTAATGACTCTATCTTTTCTAACTACAAGACACTAGCCACAGAAGTTGGAGATAATTTAATCGTTTTTCAAATATGGGACAAAGCAACTGGCATTCTCAGGGCTGTGGAAACAATCAATCTTGTCAGTTCCGATCGGCGAATTCGGACTACCCAAAGCTTGACAGAAGAGGGAAAACTCAGGGGAGTTATGGTGATTGTCGAACAAAAGATTGAGTAAAAGTTTTCACTGCTTATGTTACCCACTGATTTATTAAGTCACCGCCAAAATGGGGAATCAATCGTCCCCCTACGCCTCAAGATAGATGCTAAAAACTTGGAAGCAGCTACAGAAATGATCAACTGCTTCCAAGAGTCGATCGGCAAAACCCAAGGCGAACTCGACGGACGCTTGCTAGAATTAGAAGGCGACAGCCCGGATTATCGGCTGAAACGGGGATTAGCACACCTGCTGAAAGGCGGTTTCTCCACCTTGGAAGTCATCAGTCCCCTAGAACCCTCAGAGTTGAGACAGCGGGTTTTTGCATTGTCCGCGCGATCGACTCCCAGCCCTCAATCCACCCAATTAACCCTGGAAAAAGTAGCAAGTGAACTCAGCCAAGAGTTAAACAGAGAAGTTTTGCCTCACGAAATCACTACAGGTTTATACGCCGATTTAAACGAAAACAAAATCCTCACTGAGTTTAATGCACCAACTCCCGAAAACTTGCTTCACAAATACAATCTTTCTCAAGTTCAAGGCATATTTTACCGAGCAAGTCAAGTCCAATTAACCGCCCACCGCAACGATCCAGGAGAATACAAACTCTTATTTCGCTATCTGAAACTATTTCAATTAATGACTTACATCGAAGGCGATGCAGACCACGGTTTTACACTGACAATAGACGGCCCTACAAGCTTATTCAAACCCAGCACCCGCTACGGCTTAGCCCTGGCGAAAATGCTGCCCGCACTGCTGCACGTCACCAAATGGAGTATGCACTCGACACTGCACACAAAAGACCCTTTTAGTGGCGTTTTGAAAATAGGTAAATTTACCCTAAATTCCGACTGCGGTTTAGTCAGCCACTATCCCCCTGGCAAGCCTTATGATAGTATGTTAGAAGCCGCATTTGCTGAGAGATGGAATTCTACAAAAACCGAGTGGCAACTAGAGCGAGAAGTTGATTTAATTCCGATTCCAGGTAGTGTGATGATTCCCGACTTTCGGTTGGTGCATCCCGACGGGCGAGTATTTTTATTAGAAATAGTTGGCTATTGGCGGCCGGAGTATTTGCAAAAGAAATTTGCACAAGTACATAAGTCTGAATGCGATAACTTGATTTTAGCTATTTCCGAACGGCTGAATTTAGAAAAAGCCGGGGTGAATGTAAATGATGTGCCAGCAAAAGTAGTATGGTTTAAAGATAAATTGTTGCCCAAATCAGTCCTGGAAGTCCTCGAATAGTAACCAATCGGCGCCTCAGTTGCGAACTTCTTTATTTCTATCTCTCTGCGCCCTCTGCGCCCTCTGCGGTTCAAAAAAATCCTCTTCTATAAATGAAATCATCCTCAAAAAATATCGCACATTTCCAGCTATACTAAAATGGGAATTCACTCAAATCCTTGCCACCGCGTAGTCTCACCCTAAAACCGATTGAAAAATGGCAGACACAAGTATTGTCGAAAGAATCAAAAAGCTTTTAGCCCTTGCCACCTCATCAAATGAAAACGAATCGACTGCTGCGGCCGAAAAAGCTTCCCTTTTACTGGCACAATACAATCTCAGCCTCGCGGATTTAGGACCAAATCACCAAGAAGAGATTGACGAAGACTCTGTTGAAACAACATCGAAATTTGTAACTTGGAAAATGATGCTGCTGTCGGGAATTGCCGACGCTAACGGTTGCAATGCCATGCGAAATACTTATACGGGCAGTATGTTTTTGGTGGGAACTTCTACAAACCTGATTGTTTGCAAACATCTCTACGAGTATTTGAGTTCTGCAATTGAAAAAAGGGCTAAATACCGCAAAGGAAACGGCAGGGGGTTGGCGTATCTGAATGCTTTTCGGGTTGGATGCGCGACAAGGTTAAGACAAAGATTGTTGGAACAAAAACAGGAGATGGAAGAGTCGGGGATTCCGGGTTCGGGGGATGCGGCGGCGACTCCAGGGATTGTTGTGCGATCGATGTTTGAGAAAAATCAACAGGCGATCGCCGATTATCTAGAGGGCCGAGGGGTTAAAATTAGAACGAGAACAGATTCTCAAGTCAGCAGCGCAGCGGGTTTTAATTCTGGGTATGAAGTGGGCGACAAAATTAGTTTGCACAAGCAAGTGCAGCCGCAAGGGGATATGAAACAACTTAATGAATGTCTTTGAGTTCTCGATAGTAATTGATGGATAATCAAAACAGGGATAAACTTAAAGCAAATTACAAATTAGGTCTGATTATTCCGATTCTTCCGATTCATCTCGGACTCTGAAATAGTAAAAAAGATTAGCAACAGCCAAATCCGAGGCTTTTTCCAAGTTCGACGATACTAAACTTTTATGACCCGCTATATTCCCTTGCTCAATAATATAATCTTCGTACTCTTGACGCTGCTGCGGAGCGAGCATTAATTCGAGTTGAGTGCGAAGAGAATAAAAATGAGACTTAGGTCTCAAATTTTTATAAAATAACTGTTCATCCGGTATAGCTAAAGCTGTTGTGGATGAATTTTGTTCTCCAGTAACAGCTAAGTTTGATTTACTCAAATCAGCACTTTGTAACTGTTTTAATTCACTTGGTGGCAAAGATTTTATCCATTCAATCTGATTTTGCCAAGTGTCTAATGCGGCTAAATCGTGATTGTGAATTCGCGTGATTTCAGGAAACAGAAAATCTAGTTCGTCGTCACAGTCGCAGCCAGCAACTACTGTTAAGCCATCTTGACGGATTTGTTGTTGAAGCTGAGAGATACGATCGCCCGCAGCACCAAATTCATTTTGCACCTGATACGTGACAATAATACTTTGCTCGATCGCCCAACTGCACTCTAACCGGCGCAACTGTCCCGCCGCACAAGTTTCTGACAATAACTGCGGATTTCTGTAATCCGCTAAAGCTTCAAACAACATCCCCCGCGCCGCATCAATTTCAGCATTGCGGCGATTAATATCTTGCAGTTGCAAAGCCGATCGCATTCGTTGAATCGCTTGATTAAATAACCCGTAAGCCCGCACTAAGACTAGGCGATGGTTCTCAAATTTTATATCTGCAGCCACTTCGGAAATTAATTGCTTAATTTCCGCGCCTTGACCTTTCAAAAGTTGTTCTAAATTGATGAAACCATTTTCTACTTTAACTTCCAGCCTCGCAACCGCTTTTTTTAGTTGCAATGTCTGGTGCAAATTCACCGCAGACAAAGCTACCCCAGCCGCAACTCCCACACCAATGACGGCTGTTGTCGCTTGCAGCACGCCCAAACTGGCTTGGACGGCTTGAAAGCCCATGTGGTTTTGGTACATCTGCAAGCCTCCCATTGCAAGCTGCACGGGAGACACTAACGGCGATAGGGGGCTGTTGTTGACCACCGCGCCAACGGCGTGGGCCGCAAACTGTCCCGTCGCTGCATCTCTCGCCATGCCGATCGGCACTCCAGCAGATGTAAACACTTGTGCGTACTTACCAGCCTCAATCGCAGCCTGTACCGCCGGGGGAAATACAAAGTTCATCATCAATTTTTACCGTGTTACCAATCCACAGAATAACTAATATATTATGATTGTTTAAATAAAAAAAATTATCTAAAGGCGCGGCAAATGGACACTTCACTAATTAGTCCGCAAACGGTTGAGCTTATTTCCCGACTGACAGGGCAAAGCCTCCGAAAAGAGGATATTAATCCGCCCGTGCTTTTTCTGGCGGGATTGGTGACGGTATTGCTGGGAGTTATTCATGCCGACGGTACGGTTGGTGCTGAGGAAATCCAGGCGCTGCGGGCAACTTTGACGGAACTCATCCCCGCTAACAACAGTTTGCGCCAATTGGTAATGGCGATGGTTAAGGGCGTGCGAGATCAGCAAGTTTACAAGAAATTGACGGCGTTGCTGGCGCTGACAGCGTGTTTTTCTGAGGAGGAAAAACTGCTGCTGATTAGTTTTGGGTATCAAATGTCGGCGGCAGATGGGACAATAGATAAACGCGAAAAAGAGTATTTGACGATCATCGCCAACAAACTCGCAATTGAGGGGCGATTTTTGACTGTTTTAGAAGCGAGTTTTAGCAGTCAAGCAATAAGCGATACAGCAGCTTTAGCAGAAGTCCACTCGTTACTCGATCCAGCACGATTTCAATCTCTCGATTCTTTGTTTGTCCGTGCTGCCAGTCACATTATCGGACATTTACCAGCCAAACCGAAACAGCAAAAAAATCAAAAGCATTCAGTTTCCTCCTATCAGGAGTTGAAAAAGTTTCAGGAGTATCGAACACAACTGGATACAGTTTGTGGCAAACTACATTTAATTCTGCTCGATCGAATCGATCGCAACGTGCTCTCTCCTAATTTAACAGAAGAACTAACAAAGATATCTCGTAAATTAGAATCTCAATGTTTTCGCGTGGCTGTTGTCGGCGACTTTAGTAAGGGCAAATCAACCTTACTAAATGCTTTGGTGGGCGAGAAAATCCAACCAGTGAGGGCTACTCCCTGTAGCGGTACGGTGACTATTTTGAAATATGGCTCGAAGCGGCGGGTTATTTGTCACTACACAAATGGATGTAAGGAAGAGATTTCGCCGGAAGAATATAAAGAGAAAGCTGCTATTTCTAAAAAGGCGGCTTCTGGTTCTATTGCAGATGAAATAGCCAAATCGAAAATTGCAGAAATCGTTTTTGAGCATCCCGAATTAGAGTTGTGCAGCAATGGCGTAGAAATTATTGATACTCCCGGATTGAACGAACAAGCGGAACGCACATTGGCGACTCAGCAAGTTCTGAAAACGGCTGATGCTGTTATTTTTTTGACTCAGGCTCACAATGCTTTAACAAAGACAGAAGAAGAACTGCTTTTATCCTTGAAAAAAAAATTGAATTATGGTAAAGAAGATGAAGGTGCAAGAAACATTTTTATTGCAGTGAATTTTTTCGATTGGCTGGAGAGTGAAGAGGATCGCCAGGAGGTAAAAGAAAGGGTAGAAACAATTGTTAATGGGGCAAAACCAATTATTGCTGGTGAAAACCGGATTCATTTTATTTCTGCTCAATCTGCACTTGAGGCGATTTGGGACGGGACGGAAAATGAGTATGTGAAATCTTTTCAGGATTTTACCAAATCTCTCGAACAGTTTTTGACAGTTGAACGGGGGGCGATCGCACTTCAGCAGTCAGCATCTGGAATGAAGCAAATTATTAATACTGGCTGCGATGAATTGACTCAATATAGGGAAATGCTAGAAGGAAAGTTGACCGTTTCTGAAGGAGATAAGGCGAAGATTTTTGAACAAATAGCGGAAGTAAGTGGCCGCGATGTGAAAATCAAACTTTTAGCTAATGAACTGAGGGAGGAATCTGTAGAAGAAGCTATTGAATCTTGGAATGAATGGGTGGAAGGATTGGGAGAACGCCTGATGGCAAAAAGTCATCGCTGGACTTCCGAACACGGACACATCATGAGTCAAGACAAGTTGACTAAAGATTATGCAGATCAATTTGTACGAGACATCACCGAAGAAATTGATGACTGGGGCAATCAAAAAGTACAGTCTATGTTAAAACAAAATATGGGAGTGCTAGACAGCCAAATCGGTGAAGATATTTATGCAATACGGCAAGAATTTCAACAGTTTGACCAGCAACTCAGCACTAGCCTTGTCGCTCAATTCAATAACTTAGCAACAGCAGGTAGCTTAGGCGGAATTGGCAGCAGTGGAAGCGGAATAGCTTCATCAATTGGCGAGATTGAGGATGGTGGATTTTTTGGGGGTTTAGGAATTGGTGCAGCCGTTGGTGCTGCGTTGCTATTTTTTACAGGACTTGGTTTTATAGGAGTTGTTTTGGGTGGCTTAGCCGCTGGTGCTGGTGGCGGTTTGGGCTGGAGTTTTTTAGATGGCGATGCTGTTAAAGCTCAGATTAAGGAAAAAGTTTGTGAGTTAGGCTTTGAGAAATTTGGCGAATCCGCAGAGTCTATTTTTGAGAAGGTACAACAAAGAATTATTGCAGTATTTGACGCTCGCGCTGATGCGAATAGCGATGCGATGTCCAAAGCGATCTCCCTGTGGGAGAATTTATTAGAACAGCAGGAAAATCGCGATCGCCAAAATCAAGCAGAATGCGAGGCCAAAAAAGTTTGGCTGGCTGACAAACGTCGAGAACTCGAACAAGTACAAAATCAAATTGAAACAATATTAAATCAAAGTGCTCGCTAATTCAATGAGTAACGGGTAAGCGCGACAAAACCATAGTACGTTGTAAATACTATGGTTTTGTCGCATTGCGTGACAGTCAATAGTCCCACCGTCGCGAGTTAAAGTTTTCCCGCTGTCACACACCCTACGACTGATATCCTGCACAGAGTACGATCGCCCTCAATCAATCAATTCCGCTTCTTCAAAAATCAGTCTAGTCGTCAACTCCCAACCAGGCAGCAACTCATCTACAATTAGTGTATTATCCGTATAAACTTGGCTCAAACCATCGGTCAAAAAACTTTTAATTAAAATAGCCTCTGGATCGATCGCCCAAACTCGCGGAACTCCCGCCGCCAAATAATCTTTTGCCTTCTCTTCAAATTCCTGCATCCTTTTACCAGGAGAGATAATCTCAATCACCAGTTCAGGAATTGCGGGACAAGCTTCATTTTGCAGCCAACTTTTCGGCAGAGGCGCATAATAAATATAGGTCAAATCGGGAACAGGAACCCAATCTTTATCCTGACGTTTTAACAAAATTGCCCATTTTGGAAGCACTCGCCCGCGTCCTTTACACCATACACGAATCAGGCGACACAAAGCTCCCTGTAAACAGGAATGAAAAAATTTTGGAGACACTTTCGGAACAGCTTCACCATCTACAAACTCACAATATATATCTCCGTCGGGCAAAGCTAGAAATTCTGCTAAAGTGAGTTTGGTTCCGATGCCTACCATGACTCCCAGCCCTCTCGCTAATTAATTCAAATATCAATTATACAAAATTTCCAAACTTTCCTAGAAGTGCGATCGCCCTTCTCCCTCTATGCCAAAAGTGGAACAAGCGTCCCGACTGTGAATTTCTGTGAATTTCTGCGCCTCAAAAATCAAAATCCCAATTCCCCAAAAACAATAGCAGGGCCGGCCATCCAGCCGCCCCACCTTCCCCAAAAGCCCCAAAACCATTCACTTCAACCAAGCCGGATGAGCCATCAAAGCTGCAAACGGCTGCACTCCTCGCAACTGATTTGACAGTGGCAAATGCCCTCTCGGGGCGCTCAAATCCCAGATAAACTCTTGCGGGTAGCGCGTCCAATTATTTCCCTTTTTCCAGCCAATTAGCGGCCACAATTTATCCCAATTCTTGCCCGAACTCAGCCAAATTTCCCGCTGCACTGAAAAGCCAAATTTACCTTCAGAATGAACTTTCCACAGCGTATTAATTGTTTGTAAATCCGCCACCGGCAAACTCTCAACTTGTGTAAAATACAGCCACTTTCTCTGCAAAGCTGTATCACCCGCCAATTCACAAAGCTTGTCTAAAGTCAAGCGATCGGCTTCTTGAAATTCCTGTAATGCCAATAATTGTTGCAGCGGAGTGTAATCAATGTTAGAGTCCGATCGCAGCGGCACAAGCCCAGTCGGAAAATTCGCTTGCAAAAACTCCCTCGCTCTCGGAGAATTAGCACTGTAAAGAATTTGGTAAGCTTTACCCATTACCGCAGTCGGTGCATCTGACTTGCGCTCTAATAAAAATTCCATCAATACATCCCAACCGGAATCTGCTATTTGTTGTTGCAGCAGTTGCAGTTGAGTTTTTTCCGAACCCGACCTCAACTGAGAGCGGAGTTCGGCTGTATCGGCCGCCGAGTCTAGAGGAGAAGTAGAAATCGAGTCAGTCATGAGAAACTATCAGCTATCAGCTATCAGCTATCAGCGATTAGCTGAAGCCCTGGTTTTCCCCCATTGTACAATGGTACTGACTCCGATTCACTTCTCTGTACTCGGATGCCTGCGCGCAACGCCGCCTGGTTTAGCCGATCGCCCCCACCCTCTTCGCCAATGGCAGCAATAGCAAATAAGTCTACCATCTGAATTTTACGATCGATGCCATGTCAAAGAGTTTTTCTTGAACCTAGTCGTCCACGATCGAAACCCATGCAGGGAAGGAAGGGGGAAAAAAGTTTATGTCATATTCCGAGTCTTCCCACTCTTTGACCCAAAGCGGCACGGCGCCGGGGCTAGGAGTTGCAGAAAAGGTGCGTTCTTTGGCTTCGATCGAGTGAAATAGCTGTTTTAAAGTATCTCCCCGATCCAAAGCTTCGCTGAGGATGTCGTCCAACTCAGGATCGACCCGTTTGACGCGGTTTTTGTCCTCCTCCAGCCACAGAAGTTTCAAAGACTTCAGATCTCTCGGACTGAGGATGCTCTTGTAGTACACGCGCTTAAGGGTCGCTACGGGTTCCAACGAGCGTTCGATCCGGCGAATTTGCTGAACTCGCAGGTAGTGCCATTCCGCTAAACGCTTGCGTTCCGAAGGCGGGAGGGTTCCCTTCCCGGCTGCGTGTTTGTAGTCGTATTTAATCAAACTGCAAGCCATATTGGCTAGCAGGTGAATCAACTGTTTTTCTTTGGGTGTCGCCTGACGCCGTTCCTGGGTTCGTGTCAATACGCGCTGTCTGCGGGTAGTTTCGAGAGTATTTTCCATTGGGTTTTTACGATATCAAATACGATTGTGCCAGATCCAAATCCCGAACATCAGAAGGTAAGGAAGTTGATAGGCGGGGAAACTCCACCGACAGACTCGCCTTACCTGTTTATTTTCCCATTCACCGTTCTCTGAAACTGATCCCCACCCCCGGGATTAGGTAGACCGATATTGGGATCGAGTTTTAACCGCCTCGATCAGAGGCGGTTGCGACAACAAATGCCACCACAACCACAACCACAACCGCACAAGAGCAAACCACACAAGAGCGCCAATTATTTCCTGCCTTTACCCGTTTTTACCTCTTCTTGGTTTCCATCCTCATCCGTTCCAGTGTAGTTAAAGTCCGGACGACTCTCCCAAGCCGTCAAACTGCTGGCTGATGAATGTTGTGGGGCGATCGCTGAAGCGCTGGCGCTGCCTGCCTGGAAAAAGCCGAAGCCAGCCGAGGCAATTACCCCTAATACTAAGATGCTGTTTTTCATGTTCGATGACCCTGATTTCCCTAGATTGAAACTTTTTGGCTAACCCGATCTGTCAGAAATGGGTTGATGCAATAGCCCACTTGTCTTCTGATAAATCTGCCTGCCATAATCAATTCAGACAGGCACACCCGCTTGCGATCGGAAACGCCGGAAGTGACGTGTTACTAACGTCCACGATCATCCATCAACCCGAATTTTTTGGGTAGTGGAGCGAAAGCCATCAGGGCGTCGATCCATCAGGGAGTTATGCCATCAGGGTGCTAATCCATCGGGTAGTTAAGCCATCAGGGCGCATCTTCTACAATTAGCCACCGACTTAACTTTTATAGTTGAGTAAGTGGTTAGCCTGGTACTGACAAAGCCTTTAAGAATTAAACTTTTTGTGGATGCATCCTGAAAAGTTTGTTCTTTAGGAATCCCCGAACGCGAAAGCCCGGGGAAAGTCAGCAGCATGGAATTCCATGCAATCTAAGTCAACTAAAAAAACGCAGATTAACGATATCTCCCACTCAAGCAGTCCTCAGCAAAACGCTGGGGTTTTTTATTGACAGCCATTCTTCAGCGTTTTTCTCTAGCATCCGTCAGGCGGAGCTGAAGGCAGAAGGTAGACGGCGGTGTGGTTATGAGTTTCCCTGCCAACATCATACCACCGGGTGATCTTTAAAGTATTATTGTAAAAAAATGTGAAAAAAAAGGGCGTTTTAGGGTTCTCAATCCGATCGAGTGAAAATTCATCAATTATGTGAACGAGTGTAAAAAATTAAGTGGCGGGCTACAATTGAGCCGATCGTAGGATTTGGGGCGAACGCTTGCAAAGATACGGTAAAGATTGACAAGAACAAAGCTGAGCTAGTAGACAATAGAGAAAGAGGAACAAAAATTTTCCACGATAGCAAGCTGGCAATAATTCCACTTTGTAACCTTTCGAGCGCACAGCATAGGGGTGTAAATCTTGATGAATTCCCAGATGACAGCAGAACTCAACTCAACGTACCACTATCAAGTCGGAGGATATTTGCCTGCCGGTGCGCCCACCTATGTCAGGCGATCGGCAGACAGCGAGCTCTACGAAGGACTCAAAGCCGGAGACTTCTGCTACGTGTTGAGTTCGCCACAAATGGGCAAGTCCAGCCTGCTAGTGCAAACGGCCAAAAGGTTGCAAGCCGAAGGTACAGTTTTTGCCGCCATCAACTTGAGAAGCATCAGCAGCCCAGATATCTCTCCCCAAAAGTGGTACGCAGGAATCATGTACCGCATGGCAAGCAGTTTACACATCACAAACAGGTTTGATGCCATCAAGTGGTGGAACGATCGCGAACTGTTATCGCCGGTGCAGCGATTGGAGATATTTATCGAAAAAGTTTTGCTCAAGTCACTTCAGCAAAATCTGGTAATTTTCATAGATGACATTGACAGCATCAGCAGCCTAAATTTCAGTACCAGCGATTTTTTTGCTTTGATCCGGGCTTGTTACTCGAAACGGGCAGAGCAACCGGAATACGATCGCCTGACTTTTGCTGTTATGGGAGTAGCAGCCCCCTCTGAATTGATCCGAGATCCAAGATGCAACCCTTTTAATATTGGACGCCAGATTCATTTAAGTCGATTCCAACTGCACGAAAGTTTGCCGTTAGCAAAAGGATTAGCGCTGAAAGCTTTTCGCCCCCAAAAAGTGCTCCAAGAAATATTAGCTTGGACGGGCGGCCAACCGTTTCTCACTCAAAAAGTTTGCCACTTGGTACTTGAATACGGGCCTTTTATCGGCAGAAATTCCGAAGCTAAGCAGGTTGAAAAACTGGTCAAACACAGAATTATTAAAAATTGGGAAGAAGAAGACGAACCCCAACATTTGATACCCATACGCGATCGCATTTTCCATAGCCACTGCGACCTCACGCGGCTGTTAACGCTGTACCAGCAAGCTTTGCAACCGCCCCAGCCAACAAACATCGGGGAATCGCAGGGAGCACCAGCAGATTACTCTGCCGAAAAAATCGAATTGCAACTGTCAGGACTGGTTGTTAAATCTCACGGTAAATTAATAGTTTCCAACCTAATTTATCAGTCAGTTTTTAATCGATTTTGGGTAGAAAAGGAGCTGGGAAAATTGGCTCCGTACCGCTCCGCGCTAGCAGCATGGCTGGCTTCAGACCGCGAAGATGAATCGCTGTTATTGACAGGGGAAAGTTTGCAGTCAGCTTTGGATTGGGCTGCGGACAAACAATTGAGCCAAGAACACTATTGGTTCTTGAATCCCGATCGAACTTTGGGGGAAAAACCGACCGTGGTTGTCGCACAAGTTGCAGACAGCAGCGTAGACACAGATGCAGACAGCAGCATCCTCACCCCGCCCTCAGAGAGTGTTCCAATTGGCAGCAACGAACAGAGATTGTACGATCACATCGTCTCCTGCGTGGAAACAGAATCCCCCGCACAGGTGATCGAGCGGTTCCGAAAGCTATTTATCGACGGCATGGGCTATCCCGATCGAGAGATTGAAGCAAGTTTGTATAGTATAGTCTCCGTCAAGCGATCGGATCAGGACTTTAAATATCTCCTCCACCGCTGCTGCTACATCCCGATCAACCGCTGGCAATTGCATTCCCAAAACCAATTCGCGATCGCCAAGTTAGTAGCTTTATTTAAGCAGAATTCTCCCCGATTCGGGATGGAATTTTACATAGTCAAGCGCTTGCAAGAACAAATAAATTTCTTTACTAATAGTGAAGAATTCCAGACCATAGAGCGCTTAGTAAAAGCCTTAGATAGAGAGGCGGAACAGCAGAAAAAAGATACAGATTCTCCTTTGGGCGAATTGATCTGTCGGTATCCTTATTTGTACGGCCATTCTCTACTGAGCAAGGACAGCATTGAGGAAGACCAACAAACCATCAAACAACTGGCTTTTCAAAGACAGCGGCAATTTGAAACACATTTGTCTCAATATTTGAATTATATGGTTGAGCCGAGAAATACAGAAATAGGAATTGTGCAGCGGGCACCTAATCCCACACTTTTGAACGATGCAGAACTGCACTTAGCGGTCAGGGAATTTGCGGGAAAAGTAGCAGGCGATCGCAGCTACAAAGAAGCGGCTCAATTTTTCTTAAGAGATTCCCGAAAGACTCCATCTTACGGCTCATTTAAAGTGGATTTATATGAATATTTAATATCGTCGATCGAACCAGAATACGGCGGTCGTCAATTTAATGACCGTTTGTACAAACAAATCAAAAATACATTGCGAGAAAATGACTCGGTGAAATTCAATAATCCATTGTTAGTTCGTACTTGCCACCAGTTGTTCAACTTCTTAGTAGTGGAAAATTCCCAACATCCCAGCCACTACGTTTTTTACGATTTAGTGTATAACCTCGGCGCCAGCCGGACAATGGGTTTACTGATGAAACTTGTACTGCTTTCGGGCAAAGTCAAACCTGAGTTGGAAAAGCGATTTTCTATTTTGTTCAATCACTATGAAGGTAAAGCTTCTAATGAAATTATGTGGTTTGTCAAATCCTTGGAAAATTTCAATGTGGCTTTGGTTGTGAATTTTGGTAAGACGGATTTGTCTTTAGTTAAACAGCATCTTATTTTGAATTAAAAAATTACAAAAGCGCTAGATCAGCGTGATAGCTTAGGATTAATTAAAAAACCTCACGGAAAAAAAATAAAAGCATTGGAAGTCAGAGCAACGAGCGACGAAAAAGGTCAATTTATTCTCAATAGACCTTTAACCGCAAAAACTCCGGGTCCCGTGCGAATCCTCGTCCTTTTTCAGGAATCTACAGGTGAAGCTGAAGAAGACCCCGAGGATACTTTATCTGTGAAGCGAAGCTATCCCGAAGGGAATCGCGCAAATATCAGCCTCAACGAAATGCGCAACATCATCGCCGACTTTGATGAAAACGAATAGCGGTGTATTATTAACTCTATGATTAGCTATCTCAAAGGCACAGTCGCCGATATCGCCAAAGGCAGCAACCGCGTCATATTGACTCTCGAAGTCAATCAAATCGGCTATGAAATCCAAATTTTGCCCCGCGTGACCGGTCAATTGCCAGCATCCGGCGAAGTCGCCCAAATTTTTACCCACCAGCAAGTTAAGGAAGACCAAATCGTATTGTACGGTTTTGGCAGCGCGGCAGAACGCGATTTGTTTCGGCAGTTAACGAGTGTTAGCGGTGTCGGTGCTCAACTGGCGATCGCACTTCTGGATACTTTAGGATTACAAGATTTAGTCCAGGCAATCGTCGGCGGTAACACCCGCATCCTTGCCAAAACTCCGGGCGTGGGAACAAAAACCGCAGAACGTCTCGCCCTGGAACTCAAAAGCAAACTCTCGGAATGGCGACAGCAAGCAGGTTTGACAACTTCAGTCGCCGCCGGAGTCCCCCCAGCTATTCAAGAAGAAGTCGAGATGATCCTGCTGGCGATGGGATACACTGCGGCGGAAGTCTTGCAAGCGCTGCAAACCCTTAGTCAAGACAGCACTTTATCCGCCAAAGGTAATGCCGATGATTGGATACGTGAGGCGATCGCCTATTTGAGCCGATAATCCCCTACAACATCCAAAAACCGGGAATAAAAACCAAAATTCGGTCGGGCCAACAAACCCATCCCTGGCAAAAATTTTATCGTTATTATGCTTCCCCTGTGATAACATTGGAGATTGTGACAATCGTACAAAAAAAACTAAAATCAATTCATGGCTCTTACACAACAGCGCAAACAAGAAATCATGGGCGACTTCCAAACCCATGAAACCGATACGGGTTCAGCAGATGTCCAAGTCGCCATGCTGACCGATCGCATCACAAAACTCAGCGCCCACCTGAAAATCAACCAAAAAGACTTCGCCTCCCGCCGCGGTTTGATGATGATGATCAGCCGCCGCAAGCGCCTGCTAGCATACATCCAAAGGGAAAATGTCGAGCGCTACAAAGCATTGATTGCCCGTCTAGGCATTCGCGGCTAAACACCAAAGCCAAAATTTGCGACAATATTCTTTAATCTTGGGCAAACACCAAGACTTATTGAAAAATGTTCGAGATTTCAGGTTAGAGATAAAATATGTCCTCCGAACCACCCCGCAAGCGCTTGCCCTTTGAACCGGCAACGAATCGTAAAAAAACGCCTAAAAAGCCCCCAGAACCCCAAGCAAGCGTAGCCTTAGAGTCGGATTCTGCCGACAAGCAGCCCAAAGCTAACAAAACCGGAAAACAGGCGCAATCCATCCCAGAAGTAGTCAGTCAACGCATGATATCTCGCATAGCGGTATTCTGCGGCATACCTACCCTATTGGGAATTTGCACATTTTTTGTAAGCTATTTGGTAGTCAGCAAGGGCTTGTTTGATTTGCCCAACACAGCAGTATTGCTGGTAAGCATGGGCTGTTTTGGTCTAGGCGTTCTGGGATTAAGCTACGGAGTCCTCTCGGCTTCCTGGGATGAAGAAATTTCAGGAAGCACTCTGGGGTGGGAAGAATTTAATACCAATTTTGGACGGATGCGAGAAGCGTGGCGCGCCGCGAAGCCAAAAAGTTAGTCATTAGTCATTAGCTAAAAACTAAGCTGTTAACCATTAGCGAGTTTGTATTTGGGGAGGGAACAAGAACCCGCCCCACAACAATGCTAAAAATACTGATATAAATAGATTCTCGATCGCCATTGCATCTATTTTTCTCAGTGCATCAGAGTCATGATCCGTTTCTAGCCCAACTAAAAAGGCAAAAAAAATATGATTATTGTAATGAAAGCCGGCACTCCAGAAGCCGAGATTGATCGACTAGACGAAGACCTCCGCACTAACTGGGGTTTGATACCAGAAAAAATCGTCGGCCGTTACAAAGTTGTTATGGGTTTGGTAGGCGACACCGCCGAGCTCGAACCCATGCAACTGCGCGAATTGAGCACCTGGATTGAAGAAGTGCTGCGTGTGGAAAAACCCTACAAACGCGCTTCTCTGGAGTACCGCCAAGGAGAACCCAGCGAAGTAGCGGTTGCTACTCCTTTAGGAACTGTAATGATCGGCTTACATCACCCGATCGCGATCGTAGCAGGCCCTTGTTCGGTCGAAAACGAAGAAATGATTGTCGAAACGGCAATGCGCGTCAAAGCTGCTGGAGCTCATTTTCTCCGTGGTGGCGCGTACAAACCGAGAACTTCCCCCTACGCTTTCCAAGGCCACGGCGAGAGTGCTTTGGGATTGCTAGCTGCGGCGCGGGAAGCTAGCGGTTTGGGAATTATTACCGAAGTTATGGATGCGGCCGATTTAAGTGCGATCGTGGAAGTAGCCGACGTGATCCAAGTCGGGGCGAGAAATATGCAGAATTTCTCACTGTTGAAGAAAGTCGGAGCTCAAGACAAACCAATTTTGCTGAAGCGCGGCATCTCGGCCACCATTGAAGAATGGTTGATGGCTGCTGAGTATATCATGGCTTCTGGCAATCCGAACGTGATTTTGTGCGAGCGCGGAATTCGCGGGTATGACAGGCAATATACCCGCAATACGCTTGATTTGTCGGCAGTACCAGTATTGCGGACTCTGACTCACTTACCGATTATGGTTGACCCAAGTCACGGCACCGGTTGGGCGCAGTTTGTACCGTCAATGGCGTTTGCTTCGATCGCCTCTGGTACTGATTCGCTGATGATTGAAGTGCACCCGAATCCGAAAAAAGCTTTGTCTGACGGGCCACAATCTTTAACACCGGATCAGTTCGACAAGTTGATGGAAGAATTGGCGGTGATTGGTAAAGTCATGGGTCGTTGGTCGCAGCCCGTGCCAGTTTTGGCATAAAAGCAGGCGAAACGCCTAACGTAAAATGCGATCGCGGCAGGGCTGTTTCATTCTCGGGTGCGATCGCCAAAAGTAAAAGCGATCGCGCTATCTGATAAGATTTTTAGCGATCGCTTAACAATCAATATATATGCTGACTCTAATCCCCTTTTGGAAACAAGTCAATTCCCCACGGAAAAAAATTAGGAAAAAGACACCCATTATCGCTGATATTACTATTAGTTGTTTTGGGACTAATGTTCGGCTATTTTGGATATAAAGATCTAGAAACCTTTGCTAAGTATAACCAAAAACTGATCGTTAAAACTTTTCCTCTAACAATCGACCGAGTCCCCTCTTATTCTCAGTAGCTAGACAAAATTAATTACATAGTTTTTTCCAAATTATTTCAGGATTTTTTTCACATATGTAATACCAATTGGGTTTAATAATGGCACAATTCTTCAAGCTCCTTGTTGGTTATCGGGATGAGCAAGATGCCTAGAGTCCAATGTCACTGAAAAAGTCTCTATCGCCTAGCCTGTTTACCTTTTAAGATAGAGCGAGGTTCCTGCATTCGGGGATAGGGCTTCGGTGTGTGTTTCAACACCCTAGAGCGCCAGTCCAGTAAAAGAGGTTGACAAAAAGCCAAAAATATGATGGTGTATAAAAAACTAGCTGGGAAAGCGCGTGCGATCGAAGTAAAAGTAAGCTCTTGGGGGTTGCTAGCACTGGCTAGAGACGAAGAATGGTCGAGCGAGCAATCCACACGCCTGGATGCGTGGTGTCCTGCATACAAGTCGAGCGAAAAATATTAATCCCCAAGGCGCACACCCGCAGGTTCGAGCAAACAACCCAGGCGTAAACTACCCAAAAACCAAACAATGCGTCCACCAATCTGGAATCCCCCCATCGAATTGTCCGCAAGCGAACAAAACGTAGCCTCGCGCATTCGG
>NZ_JAUBUE010000028.1:0-94191 GCF_036705305.1 Microcoleus sp. B3-D7
GCTACTGGTTCGCGGATGCCGTCGATGTCCACTGGAGGGGCAGCGATGAAGGCGATGATGTAGCAGATGGTGGCGCTGAGCAAGGTAGGAATCATCAAGACTCCGAACCAACCTACATAAATGCGGTTGTCGGTTGATGTTACCCACTCACAAAAGCGTTCCCAGACATTGGCGCTTTCGCGCTGCTGTAAGGTTGTTGTCATGGTTTTATGATTGCTTTATTTGGTTTTCAATGTTCGTGACGGCTTTGTGTTCCGCCATGTAAATAAACATAAAGCTTTTATTTCAGTTTGTAAAGGCCTTTTAAGCACAATTTTTCTTATAGGTGTCATAAATTATGCTTTTAAAAAGCCATAAGGCTTGCTGTATAAGGAGTTGAAAAGCAGAATGCGGAATTTGTGGACGATCGCCCACGAAAGAAGAATACTCATAATCTACCTGGGCAACGAGATTCCGGGCTTGCGTCAGTGTTAAGATAGATGAAGGGTTGCGATCGCAAACCGCAAAACTCGCACTGCACAGATATATGTTGTTGCGTAAGTCCGATCGATAAAAATCCCAAGGAATGTCCCGCAACGTCACTTACAGCCCTGCTTATACTCTGGTTCCCACTTACGAGTGTTATAACCGCTGCACCTATTGCAATTTTCGGGCAGAACCCCTGCAAAGTCCTTGGCTAACACTCGCAGAAGCCGAAAAACAGCTCAACTTGCTGCAAACTCAAGGTGTAATTGAAATTCTCATCCTCAGCGGCGAGGTACATCCTCACAGTCAACGGCGAAAAGCTTGGTTGCAGCGGATTTACGATTTGTGCGAACTCGCACTTGCTTTGGGATTTTTGCCGCATACTAATGTGGGGCCGCTCAGCTTTGAGGAGATGGCACTGTTAAAAGAGGTAAATGTATCGATGGGGCTGATGCTAGAACAGCTTGCCCCACATTTGTTACAAACGGTTCACCGACACGCACCGAGTAAAGTGCCGGCGCTGCGGCTGCAACAGTTAGAATGGGCTGGGGAATTAAAGATTCCGTTTACAACTGGTTTGCTGCTGGGAATTGGGGAAAGTGAGGCAGATTGGATTGAGACGCTGGAGGCGATCGCCCGGATTCATTCGCGTTACAATCACATTCAAGAAGTTATCCTCCAGCCACACAGTCCGGGAAATCAGCAAAGTTGGGACGGTGAAGTTTTTGATGCTACAAAAATGCCGGAAGTAATTGCGATCGCCCGCAGCATTTTACCATTTGAAATCAGGTTGCAAATTCCGCCGAATTTAGTTGCACAGCCAGACATATTACTTGCTTGTTTAGAAGCAGGTGCTAGAGATTTAGGAGGAATTGGGCCGCGGGATGAAGTTAATCCCGATTATCCTCACCTGCAACACCAAACTTTAACAGGAATTTTAGCAACATCGGGATGGCAACTTGTGCAGCGTTTGCCTGTTTATCCTCAGTACGATAAGTGGCTGCCGCAGACATTGCAAACTGCTGTTCAACAATGGAGAGTTAGTCATTAGAAATTCTTATTTCTTAGTCCGCGCAGGCGGACTTGGTTTGTGTAGAATCCGTTTCAACCGCCGAGTAATAAAAATAAACTATTGAGATTTTAAATCAAAGAACCGCCACCATCAATCCAGACTTCAGTACCTGTGATGAAGCTGGAGGAATGTGATACCAGAAATAACACTAATTGGGCGACTTCTTCGCTAGAACCGGCGGTATTATCAGTCAAAGGAATCATATCTTGAATGGAATCAGGGGCAACTGGAATGCGATCGAGATGGCGCTTAACGGTGCTTTCTTCAATTGCAGTTAGCACCCCGCCCGGACAGATCACATTGACTCTAATTTGGCAGGCTGCGAGTTCTAGCGCCAGCATTTTGGCAAAGGCTACTTGGGCAGCTTTTGAACAAGCGTAGGCCGTGGCACCAACTTTCCTGAAACTTCTGGTGCCATTAATTGAGGATGTAATTACAATTGAACCTCCTTGTTTTTTCAGATGAGGAACAGCATACTTAACAGCCAAAAATGTTCCTCTGAGGTTGGTGTTAATTGTCCGATCCCACTCATCGGGTTCTATCTCCTCTATCGGCGACCATACACCGTTAATACCCGCATTTGCAAACAAAATATCAATTCTTTGATATTCATCAAAAATTGTTTGAAACGCTTTTTGCATTTGCTGAGAATCTCCAACATCTGCGGCAATAGCCAGGCCGCAGCCTCCTTCCTTGACCAACTGGCGGACGGTTTCTTGCCCCGTTTCCAAAATGCGATCGATAATAGCAACTTTTGCGCCTTCCTTGGCCATTAAAATTGCTGCTGCATGACCAATTCCCGACCCACCGCCGGTAATAACGGCAACTTTTTCTGAAAGTTTCATATTTTTTTAAATTAATATTTTTTCGCGCGATCGCATAGCATAAAAATAATACTAGAGGGAGCTGTTTAGCCCTCACTACAAACAAGTTTCTTTTATCAAAATCATGCAAGTTAAAAGTGGTTTAAGGTATTAATTATAGCGGTAAGGTGTGCAGTGCACACCCTACTTTAGGCAGAGGATTACGTCAATTTTAACGTAGTCCTTACGGCTGCGGAACCCAGACAGAAACTGAACCGGCGTTACACCTAAAATCAGCCCAACCATCGTCATTAGTTGTGATGGGTTCTTGGATGTGTTCGGTGATGTCAATATAAGTTCGATTCGGCTGTCCGACTTCCATAAACTTGGTGCCATCGCCTCCGTTACTGAGTACCACAGCCATGCCGCCCGGATGCTCTTCATTACCGAGTCGCGTCCAGCCAATAGTGTTGGCGTGATCGAAGTAATCGTACTGATTGCCGTAGGAATAAGTTTGGCGCGCTAACAAGAATTTATCTACCATAAACTGATGTTGGTCTAACCAAATCTCGTATTCATTGCCATCATTTGCTTTATCCTTATAGTTAGCGCCGTAATAATCCGGGTAAAAAATGCACGGATATCCTTCGCGCCGCAGCAGAATTAAAGCGTAGGCAAGAGGTTTAAACCAAGCCTCGACAACTGATTCTAGGGATTGTAAGGGCTGGGAATCATGGTTGTCTACTAAGGTAACGGCGAGCGCGGGTTGCTGTTGGACGAGGGTGTTATCAAAAATTGTTCGCAAATCGTAGCTATTGCCGGCCTTGCTAGCAGCGTGGAAGTTGTAGTGGAGGGGCGCGTCAAATAAGGAGACTTTACCGCCCGTTGCTTCGATGAAGTAGTGCAAAGCTTCCACTTCGTAAGACCAATATTCGCCGACGGCAAATAGGTCGCGTTGGGCATAGTGGCGGACGTGTTCCAACCATTCTTGGAAAAATTGTGCTGATACGTGCTTGGCGGCATCGAAGCGAAAGCCGTCAACGTTTGTTGTATCGACATACCACTCACCCCAGTATTTTAATTCGCCCGTGACTTCTGGGTGGTCCATATCTAAATCGCAACCCATCAGGTAGTCAAAGTTGCCTTTTTCTAAGTCTACTCCTCGATCGAATTCTTTGCCTTTTAGGAGGTAAACCGCATGGGTTTCTGTGTTGTAAATGTTGTAATCAATGGCGTCAAAATGCCACCAATGCCACTCCATGCTGGAATATTTTTTGTCGCGGCCGGGGAAGGTAAAATGCGTCCAAGCTTTAATGTTTTGATATTCACCTACTGTGGCATTGCGGTCATCGGGATGGAAGGGTGTGGCTTCGGCTTCTTCTTCTGCATCTGCACCTAATTTGTGATTAAAGACTACATCGGCATAAATCCGAATTCCAGCATCTTGGGCAGCTTTTATCGCGGCCAAATACTCATCTTTTGTCCCGTATTTCGTGCGTACCGACCCTTTTTGGTCGAACTCGCCTAAATCGAATAAGTCGTAGACGCCGTAACCTACATCCATGCCACCGCCAGTTCCTTTATAGGCGGGTGGCAACCAAAGGGATGTAACGCCTATTTTGGCTAAATCTTTTGCCGATTCCGCTAGCTGATTCCACAGGTTCCCGTCAGCGGGATTGTACCAGTGGAAATACTGCATCATCACGCCATTGACTTCAGACATATATTTAGTTTTTCTTATTTTGTAATGTTGCCAGATAGATTTTTGTTCGTAGCTTGCTAGTTTACGTAGATCTGCAATCTATCGTTAACAAATATTATAATAGATGGGGTTGCTCCACACAATCTATCTGTTGATGGATTGACAAAAAAATGTAAATTTGATATTAATAATTTTCATGCTATAGCAAATTATTAAAAGGGTGGCCATGCTTGGGCAACTCGCTCAACTCTGGTGTTCCAAGTACCGTCGATCGCCAATTCAAGCAATCTAAATCCGGGCGGAATTTCGTCAAGGATAATCGGATGGCTTTTGGGTAAAAGTTGGATGCAGGTGCTGGGTGTCCCCAAGTAGGTAACTGAGCCCCGCTGTTGTTGAAATTCTGGGTGAATGTGGCCACAAAGAACGATTTTGATTTGAGGATATCGATCGACAATTGCTAAAAATTCATCGGCATTGTGCAGCATCATTCCATCCATGATTTCAGAGTCGATCGGCAGCGGATGATGGTGCAAGGCAATGATAACAGGTCGATCGCCGGTTTGTTGCAGTTGAGAGTCGAGCCAATGCAAGCTTTCTGGGGAAAGCCGCCCGCCGTCGCATCCCGCTTCCACACTCGAAAGTAATAGAAATTGCCAGTTTCCTAGCATCCATGATTTTTCTGGGGAAAGAGGCGACTGATTTAAGATTTCTGACATGACTGGGATGTTGTCGTGGTTCCCAGGTATCCAGTAGGCGGGAATTCCGAGGGGGGCGATGAGGGAGACGAGGCGCTGGTAGGATTCGGGTGTTTCGTCTTGGGACAAGTCGCCTGTGAGTAGGAGTAAGTCGGGCGGCGGCTGTATCTGTTGCAAGCGATCGAGAACTGCTTGGAGGGTGCGGGTTGTTGAGAGGCCTTTCCATTCTCGATCGATCTCTGCAAACAAGTGAGTGTCGGTGATTTGGGCGACGAGTAGGGGAGAAACGGGTGTCATGGCTGGTGTTGCGGGCGATCGATGTAGTTCTAGAATAGCCTCCGATGGGTTTTGGAGGTGTGGGAAAAAAGGGCGATTCCCTACGGGATAGCTGCGCTTCACGAAAATTTTGACAGGTATGTTAAAATTTTCGAGATTTGGTGTACTATAAGAAAACGTCAAATTTCAGACGTAACGGCGGCATAGCCAAGTGGTAAGGCAGAGGTCTGCAAAACCTCCACCCCCAGTTCAAATCTGGGTGCCGCCTTTTTTAATTTCTAAAGTAATAAACTGTTTGTCAGTGATGACAGAGTTTTGTCCCTGCTGTCAGCGGGGTATTTTTGTGCGATCGCAACAATCTCTTTCGCCAGTAATCTGCCAAAATATTGACCTAACTCGGATTCTCCGAATAGATTGAAAGCAAATACTGTGGGGGTATTTTGACGTTCATGGCATGATATCAATTCCTGTTGCAATAGTTGATTTTTGTACAATTTATATTACATTTATTGTTATAAAGGTATGATTGAAATAATAGTGTTTAGCATATTTATCTACAGATTGCAGGTTATAATAAAGTTGTAAAGTCAGATTTCTAGCTTTACTAAATCCTGGGAGATTTGTCCAGATTGAACCCATTATGTCAACAGCCCGCCATGTTATTGCACTCTTAAAGAGTTACCTCGAAGATGAGGAGCAACAATTTTTTTCTGTGGCTCTACAGATGGCTGCACATGAAGCACGACAAGGACACACTAAAGTTGCTCAAGAAATCCAAATTCTTATTGATAAAGCCAAAGAGCGTAAATCTGGGATTGAACACAAAGCTTCACCCACGCCGCTCGTCCACCCCAAGGGAGAATTAGTAAACCTTGTGTCAGTTTGCTATTCAGACACCCGATTTATTGACATGGTTCTTCCTATATCGTTAAAAAAAAGATTAGAACGTATTATTATAGAACAAGCTAAGCGGCATCGTTTAGCTGAGTATAATCTCAAGCCTCGCCGTAAAATACTTTTAGTTGGGCCACCAGGATCGGGGAAGTCGATGACCGCCGCTGCTCTGGCTGGAGAACTGAAACTCCCTCTTTTTACTGTTGCTTACACTGGGTTAATTACAAAATATATGGGTGATACGGCTAATCAACTCAAACTGATATTTGATGCAATGGCGGTAACACGAGGTGTTTATTTTTTTGACGAGTTTGATGTCATTGGTTCGCAACGTGGTGCGGCTAATGATGTTGGAGAGATTCGTCGAGTTTTAAATTCATGCTTGCAGTTTTTGGAGAATGATGATAGCCAAAGTCTAATCATTGCGGCGACTAATCATCCTGATTTATTAGACAAGGCTCTTTTTAGACGTTTTGATGATGTTATTGAATACGAGTTACCAAATCGAGAAGTTGTTCGCAAGTTGCTGGCAGCCCGTTTATCCCTCTTTAATATTGAGTGGCAAAATTGGCAACATATTATCGAGACTGCTGATGGACTAAGCCAAGCAGAGTTAGTTAGAGCAGCAGATGAAGCTGCTAAAGTAGCCGTGATTTCTGATCGGGATTCAATATCTGAAGAAAATATAGTTTCTGCGATTATGGAACGAAAAAGCACTATCTTTAAGTAAGTGCGGTATGAGCTGAATATTTTTTTAAAATTAATCTCTCAATCTAATGCCTGACTACAAAATAAATCTCCCTAATTTTTACCTTGTTGTAAAAGGTAATAGCCAAAATTACTCATCTCCTACGAGAGGAGGGAGTCAAAAATCCGTCCCCCTGCGTAATCGTATAGAACACGCTGAAACTTTGCTAAAAGCTTTTGAGAAAGCTATTGAAGATTATCAGCAACAAAAATCATTGCGCGAGCCAGAACTGGCTATTGGAAAACCGGGTATTTATTTAGAGTTTCAGTTGCCAAAAAGTGAATTGGAAGCGGTAGAAAAATTGGAGGATAAGCGTAAGCAAATAGAGTTGCTTGCCGTCGGCTCATCTGAGGATGCGGATGAAACCGTATCAGCAACTGTATTTGTACCAGAGACAGCATTAGATTTTTTCTCGTCAAAAATCGAAGATTACCGTGATGAAGAAACAAAAAAAGGTAATCCTAAGAATGAGCCTTTAATCGCACGATTGGAAGATATTAGTTTAGGTACAGTGAGTGCGCTATTCACAGACAATTTTGCATTATTTCCCTCGGAATCCCAGGAAGTGTGGTGGGAAGTCTGGTTACGTTATGGTTGTCGTGAATCTTTCCAGCATATAGCACAAATACTTGATATTAGAGTAACAGAACACTCAATTACTTTCCCGGAAAGAGAAGTGGTTTTGGCATTGACATCTGTAACCACCTTATCTCGAATTATTAACAATAATGGTTTAATTGCGGAACTTCGCCTTGCCAAAGATTCACCGTCTATGTTCTTGAACATAGAGCAAGAAGAACAGGATAGTTGGGTGGATGAACTTGCAAATCGCACTATCGTAGCATCGAATACTAATTTAGCTGTTTGTTTATTAGATGGTGGTGTTACACGGGAGCATCCTCTAATTAAACCAGCCCTTGCTTCTGAAGATTTGTTGACTTGCCATCCAAACGGGGGAGTCAAAGACACTCAGGGCGGTCATGGTACTCACATGGCTGGGATAGCCCTGTATGGCTACCTGGACCATGCACTAGCAACATCAAGCAAAGTATATCTTACCCATCGGTTGGAATCCGTAAAAATACTTCCAGACCAAGGAAAAAACGACCCTAAGCTTTATGGAGCAATTACGAAGGAAGCTGTTTCTCGTGCAGAAGTTAGCAACCCCAAGCGCCAGCGTGTTATTTGTATGCCTGTCACCAGTGAAATCCACAATGATACAGGCCAAAATAATACAGGAGTTCCTTCTTCTTGGTCAGCAGCAGTAGATCAAATCTGCTTTGAATTTCAACGATTAATGGTTATTCCGGTTGGCAATATCCGAGGGAACATCATGCTTAGTGAGTATCCTGATCGAAATGATTTGAACCCCGCAGAAAATCCCTCGCAAGCGTGGAATGCACTTGTTGTTGGTGCTTATACCGATAAAGTCAATATAGTTGATCCAAAGTATGCTAAATGGCAAACTATTGCCCCTGCTGGCGACCTTTCACCTCGAAGTAGAACTTCTCTTTTATGGACAGACCTGTGGCCTATCCGACCGGATGTAACGTTTGAGGGGGGCAACCTAGCAACTGATAATGTTGATTCTCCTGGCATGGACATTGATGATTTACAACTGCTGACAACTTATTATCAACCAAATGTAAGGAAATTTAACCTTTTTGGAGATACTAGCGCGGCAACAGCTTTGTGTAGCTATATGGCAGCACGTATTTGGGCTAAACATCCCGAATACTGGTCAGAAACAGTTCGTGCCTTAATAGTTCACTCCGCAGAATGGACTGATGCAATGCGTAGTAATTTACCTAAAAAGCCTTCGCAGAGTCAAAAAGTATCTATATTATTGCGTCGATATGGTTATGGTGTTCCCAATCTGGAGAGGGCACTTTTTAGTAGCAAAAATGACTTAACAATGATTTGTGAAGATCAGTTGCAGCCTTTTCACAAAGAGGATAGCAAGGTAAAAACAAAAGAAATGAACCTTCACATACTCCCCTGGCCAACACAAGAGCTAGAAAAGTTGCGTGAAGCAAAAGTAGAAATGCGGGTAACACTTTCATATTTTATCGAACCCAACCCAGGAGAACGAGGATGGCAAAATAAACATTCTTACGCCTCTTATGGTTTGAGGCTTGCTGTTAAGCGTTCTACAGAGACTTTGGCTGCTTTTAGACAACGGATTAATAAGGAAGCGAGAGAAACTGAAGAAAACGTAACATCTACTGTAACTCCTGACATTGGGTGGTTTCTAGGCCCAAAAACATGGACTCGTGGCTCAATTCATTCTGATATTTGGGAGGGTACGGCCGCTGAATTGGCTCAGAAAGATTCTATTGGTATATATCCTGTTGGTGGTTGGTGGAGATATAATTCAAGATGGGAAGGATGGAATCAAACCGCTAGATATGCTCTAATTGTTTCGCTCCGAGTTGTAAATGATGTTGAAGTTGATATTTACACTCCTATTTCCAACAAAATCAAGCAAACTGTGCCTATTAATATGTAAGCTTCCAATGATCGGCATAACCAAGATGTTTGTTTGAGAAAAAGCAATGTTTAAGGTCGATCGCTCGGCACTCCCACGTAACGAATATGACAACTTAATTGCTAATCACTAATCGCCCTCAAGCAATTAGCAATTAGCAATCTTACCCAAATCCTCACATTTTGCTGATAATTCTTTGCAGGATTTCCACGCCTGATACGGCTTGCCAGCCAAACAGCCCCAAAAGCACAATATTCAGAAAGATGTGAGTGTTTCTCGCCCAATCACTGCCTTTTTGCATCAAAGGCGTCAGCGAGGCTGCGATCGCAATTATGGCCATCATTCCCAACCCTGCTAGCAAGTGCGGCCCCACAAATAGTTTGCCGTTGTTGATGTAGGTGACGGCCATCCCGACGATCGCAACTGTAACCATCAAGGCTAACAGCAAAGAACCCATCTGGTGGTGCTTGACGTTGAATTTGCCCTTAATTAACTCTTTTTTGAGTTCGCCTTCCGCACTTCTGGTACGTCGGATTTGAATGCCGAGATACAAGGCATAAAATGAGATAGCCAGCAGTACCCACATTAAAATTGGGTGGATGAATTGGCTCCAAACTTTCACTGACTGAGGAATTTCGAGATTCATAGTGTTCTGAGGATTAGCAAACATACTTCATAAAACTTAGCATACCAGTCAGGCCGTCTCGTGCGACGGTAAAAATATACGGTATGAGAGACTATTATGCCTGCCACTAAACAAGACGCTGTATTGATTCAAGCCGCCAAGACTGGCAACATTATTCACGTCCAAGCTTTACTCGCTAAGAATGTTAACGCTAACGCCAAAGACTCTGAGGGGACGACGGCTTTGATGTTTGCTGCCCAAAAGGGCTATACAGAAATCGTGCGTACTCTACTAAACAATGACGCTAATGTCAACCAGGTGAGCAGGCGTTTTGGGCTAACGGCTTTGATGCTGGCGGCGGCTCACAAACAAGCTGACTCTGTGCGGCTGTTGTTGGCTGCAGGTGCTGATGTTAATGCTAAAAATGATGATGGAAGTACGGCTTTAATGGCAGCTTCTTTGAAGGGCGATATCAATGTTGTGCGGATGTTACTTGAGGCTAATGCTGATGTAAATGTGCGAGATAAAGATGGAGATTCTGCTCTGAAAATAGCTGCTTTATCGGGTCATCAAGCTGTTGTAAAAGCTTTGGTAGATGTGGGTGCTGTTGCTGACAATTCTATGCTGTTTTTAGCTGTCCGTCAAGGAAGCGCTGAAATTGTGCGAATTTTGCTCAAGTGTGGGGCGGATGCTAATGTTAAAAATCTAGAGAGCAAAACTGCTTTGATGCTGGCTGCGACGGCGGGAAATTTGGCTGGTGTCGAGGCGCTGTTGGCTGCTGGTGCTGATGTCGAAATTTCCGACAAAAACGGAGAAACTGCTTTAACTTTGGCTGCGGATGCCGGCAATACTGATGTGGTGCAAACTTTGCTTGGTGCGGGTGCTAATGCGAATGTGAAAAATGGAGATGGGGGCACGGCTTTGATGGCCGCTGCTGCTGGGGGAAATGCGACGATCGCCCATATCTTACTCGATGCTGGCGCCGATATCAACGCTAAGGATAAAGATGATGAAACTGCTTTGAATTTTGCGGTGATTGAAGGCTGCGAAGATGTGGTGGAATTGCTCTTAAACCGAGGTGCTAGCGTCGGTTCGAGAAATCGGTTGGGCGATACGCCTTTACTGGTGGCGGCTGTTCACGGCCATAGTGCGATCGTATCGGCTTTGTTGCAAAAAGTAAACTCAAATCGGGCTGATTTTCTGAATGCTAAAAACTTTGGGGAGACGGCTTTGACGCTGGCTGCGTTTCACGGACATACCGAGACTGTGAAAGCTTTGCTTGACGGGGGTGCCGATCCCAATGTCCCGGCGGATTTGGGGAAAACGGCTTTAATGAAGGCGTGCGATCGCGGTTATATTGCGATCGTCCAATTATTAGTCGAAAAAGGTGCCGATGTCAACTTGCTAGATGATTCGGGCGCAACTGCTTTAATGTGGGCCGCACATCGGGGTTATGCTGATGCAGTAACAATTTTAATTGATGCGGGTGCAGAACTAAACCACAAAAATCCGGGAAATTATACAGCTTTAATGCTGGCTGAGTATAAGGGTTATTCCACTGTTGTGAAATTGCTCAAAAGTGCTGGAGCACTGGAGTAAGAATTAAATAGTTTTGAGTAAGGTAATTCTGTCATTCTGAGGGTAGGCTTTGGGAAGTGAAGAATCTCAGATATCGGGACTTACGCATGGTAACGGTGTGGCAAGAATGTGAGATGCTTCGCTTCACTCAGAATGACAAAATTAGGTAATTAGTGCGTCCAAGACTATGAATTAACCTCAGTTTGCTTTGCGTACCCAGCCGTTAATAGTAAAGCGGCTATCAGCAAAAGCTTTTGAGGGACAGCTAACTCGCAAAACTTCGTGCATATAGCGACTTAGAAAAAATACGATGCTGTTATTGCGAGGCTCAACGGTTCTAAATGTCTTGTCCGCCACATAAAAATTGTTCTCAATTTTGCTGTCATAAATCTGCAACTCGCCACCTGAAAAACCCTTGGGTTCTCGATAGAAATAGTAAACGTAAGTAAAAAATCGGCTGGCGGTATCTGGCGAGCCACTGTCGTTGTGAAGTTTATAAAAGTTGTTGTCATTGTGCATGGTTAGCTGAGCTTCTATCTCACCCAGGGGAAATGACGGAATATTTAAACTTTTCAGCACGTCGGGGAGAATTGCTTTGATGCGATTAATCATCAGTTCCGAAAATTCGGGGAACGAGTGGAGTACCATCGAACGGCGGTAATCTTCGGCATTAGTTGAGGTGCTGGTACTCACAAATTCTGATTCTTTTGCTAAGACATATTTGATGAGTTTGTTCTTTTCTGCAGGTGTCAAAAAGTTGTCTATTTGGGCGTAGCGAGATATTAAGTCGTCATTTACAGGCGGCGCAGGGGCGGGAATTTCTGCGGCGGGAATTTCTACGGGAGTTGCAAGCTGCTGCGGTTGCAGTTCCTGCAAGTAAATTGGGGGTTCGGTGACTAATCCCACTAGGTTTTCGCCGGGAAAAGAAAGGGCGGAACGACCTCCGTCTATAGGGATTTGAAATAAGGTGGAAAAACCGGGTGTTTGTTGAGTGCGATCGACTAATGTTTTGATCAGGCTGTGCAATAATGGTGTATCAGATTTGAGCGTGACGGTGCACTGATGTCCCCCGGTGAGCAAGATTTTGACTTTTATGTCTTGGGGTTTAATTTGCTGTTGAGTGTAAGTCATAATTTTTGAAGGACGCAACTGGGAATTTGGTACGACATAACAGTGTTGAGTGGTGTCATAGGCTTCCCGATCCCCCCTAACCCCCCTTAAAAAGGGGGGGACAAGAGTGTAAAAGTTCCCGTTGTTAAGGGGGAGACAAGAGTGTCAAAGTCTCCCGTCTTAAGACGGGACGGGATTCTTCTCAAAGTCCCCCTTCTTAAGGGGGATTTAGGGGGATCTAAACTCGGGGAGAAACGAGATTTATGAAAGCTTTTCGACTTAAGTTGACACCCGCGAACACTATTGTATCCCTACAATAAAATACACAATTGAGAATTGCTTTAGGTATTATTCCTAATGCAAGAAGTGGCGGATATCAGTGAAAACCATTGTGATTCCGAGTTGGTTGGCGGCTTCAATCGAATCTCGATCGCGCATACTTCCTCCTGGTTGGACGATCGCAATTATTCCAGCCTCAGCCGCAGTTTTGACTGAATCGTCGAAGGGGAAGAAACCGTCACTGGCCAAAATCGCTCCTTTGCTCTTCTCTCCTGCTTGTTCTAATGCTAGTTTAACTGAGCCGACGCGATTCATTTGTCCGGCGCCGACACCGATTGTAGTGCGATCGCGCGTCACAACGATCGCATTTGATTTGACGTGTTTCGCTACTTTCCAAGCAAACAGCAATTCTTCCAACTCTGCCGCCGTCGGCTGTTTCTCAGTAACCACCCGCCATTTGCTAGTTTCTTCTACTATATTGTCTGAGTCTTGCACCAGCAAACCGCCTGCAATAACTTTAACAGTTTGTGGCGGCCCTTGAGTCAAATCTGGCAAAATTAATACTCGAACTTTCGCCTTTTTCTTGATTATTTGTTCGGCTTCTGGTTCGCACCCCGGCGCGACGATACATTCTAAAAATGTTTGAGTTAACGCCGTTGCGGTAGCAGCATCAATGGGCCGGTTGAGGGCGACAATGCCACCGAAAGCTGAGACTGAATCGGTGTCGAAGGCTTTTTGATACGCTTCAGAAATAGTTGTTCCCAAGGCTGTGCCGCAAGGATTTGTATGCTTCAGAATAGCGGCGGCGGGTGTGTCCGGGAATTCTACGATTAGCCGCCTTGCTGCTTCTAAATCTACTAAATTATTGTAGCTTAATTCTTTGCCTTGCAGGATGGTGCTAGTCGTCCAGCCTGTCGGTGTACTTCCGCTTTGATACCAGGTGGCGGCTTGATGGGGATTTTCGCCGTAGCGGAGAGTTTGCAACTCTTTTCCTGATAAATTAAACTCGTCTGGTAGCGCTGATTTTTCAGCGGATTGGCTGCTGCTGAGATAAGTTGCGATCGCGCGATCGTAGTTTGCTGTATGTTTGAAGGTTTCTAGCGCGCATCTTTGCCGAAACTCTAAGGAAGCTTCGCCGCCATTTTCCCGCAGTTCTTTTAAATAAGTATTGTACTGTTCTGGAGCGCACAAAACTGTCAAATGAGCGTGGTTTTTGGCGGAAGCTCTCAACATTGCTGGCCCGCCGATATCTATCTGCTCAATTGCGTCTGCTAGAGTAACTCCTAGCTTAGAAATTGTCTCTTCAAATGGATACAAATTTACTACAACTAGATCGATCGCCCGAATTTGATTTGCTGTTAAGTCTGCGAGGTCTTCCGGTACATCGCGGCGTGCTAAAATACCTCCGTGGATTCGTGGGTGAAGTGTTTTGACTCGCCCTCCCAAAATTTCGGGAGAACCAGTATATTCCGCAACTTTGGTCACTGGGATGCCTGCTTCTTTGAGGGCTGTTGCTGTCCCGCCACTACTAATTATGTCAAATTCAAATTCTTCTACTAGACTGCGCGCTAAGTCGATTAGTCCGCTTTTATTGGATGTGCTCAGAAGTGCTAGACGTGCCATTGGTTTGAAGTTGCGATCGCAAAAATAGATAGGTTATATTCTATATCACATCTGCCTGCAGGGAGATGATTTGATAATGGCTAATTATGATTATTTTTAATAAATTAAAGATGAGTTCGCTTATTTTTGACCATATTTTTTGTCAAACTTATATAATATTTTATACTTACCAGTGGCTTCTAAATATCTAGAACTTGCGCGTGGAACTGGTTATTTTGTGAGTGCGAGGGGGATTGAAGCCATATCCAGCTTGCACAGTTCGTGTCGCTACGTAAGTGTCAATGTTGTTGAAATTACTTAATAAAACTTAATAGATAATTATAGTGCGATCGCTCTTGAATTTTAACGATGTTTTAGGATGAATTCTAAAAGTAATGTGCTAGCATCGGGTGTAAATTGCTCCCTCCCTAAATTTCCCGGAAAATAGGGCGAGCGCAATACGTTAATGTCAAAAATAATTGGGTAGGGTAGAAATATGTTTTTTCAAGAAGCCGATCCAGAAAATAAAGTCAGTAATATTAGCAGGAACAACAAAAAAACTGCTCCAAATCTGACCAAGAGAACAGGCTACCAACAGATGACAAAAAAAAGAGCCGAGACTTCGACCGAGGCAAATATTTCCGAAGCTTATAGTCTTAGCCTGTGCGAATTGCAGCAGATGGAGCGAGCAATGGAACAGCTAAAGCAGGATTTGAAAGCTAGCGAATCTCGGTTTCGGAATGTGATCGAAAAAAATGCCGACGGCATCGCAATCGTCAACAAGCTAGGACTTATTTGTTTTGCCAACCCGTCAGCAGAAGCGCTGTTTAACTGCACTGCTGAGGAACTTCTAGGGCAAGCATTTTTTGGCAATTTAGTAGTAGAAGTTTCAGCTTGCGACCTTGAGATGGCCACGGATATTATTCCCCAAGTTGGAAAAACAGAAGCACCAGGAACTCGCGTCGTGCAAACAGAAGTTGAAGCTATTCGCAAGCAAAAAGCAAATGCTGTAGTAGAAATGCGGGTGGTGGAAACGGAATGGGATGGAGAAATGGCTTATTTAGCTACGCTGCGGGACATTACCGATCGCAAGCGCGCAGAAGAAATGCTTTGGTTGTACGATCGAGCTATAGCAGCTACGAGCACCGGAGTTACGATTTCTGACGCCACTGACCCCGAAAATCCAATTATTTATTGCAATCCCGCATTTGAAAGTATGACAGGTTATCGGCGGCAGGAAATTATCGGGAAAAACGGCCGATTTTTGCACGGAAGTGATACTGATCCGGCGGCAGTAGAAATAATTCGCCAAGCCTTGCAAACAGAAAGCGAGTGCAAGGTAATATTAAAGAATTACCGCAAAGATGGAACCGCGTTCTGGAATTGTTTCTCAATATCTCCTGTGCGCGATCGACTGGGCAAATTAACTCATTTTATTGGTGTACAGAGAGACATCACTGAGCGCAAACAAGCCGAAGAAGCCTTGCATAATTCTGAAGCACAAAGCAGAGAACAAGCCGCTCAACTAGCAGCCACACTTAACGAACTCAAAGCCACTAATTCCCAATTAGTTCAAAGCGAAAAAATGTCTAGTTTGGGATTGCTACTTGCCGGCGTCGCTCACGAAATTAACAACCCAGTCAGCTTCATTTACGGCAATCTCACTCATCTCACAAATTATACTCAAGACTTGTTTCACCACCTTGAACTTTACCAAAAGCATTATCCCGATCCAGTCGCGGAAATTCAACAGGAAAGAGAAGAGAATGAACTGGATTTTTTAGGTGAAGATTTACCTAGAATACTATCTTCAATGAGCGTTGGTGTCGAGAGGATTTGCCAGATTGTGCAGTCGCTGCGAAACTTTGCGCGGCACGACGATTCGCAGATGAAACCCATTAACCTCCACGAAGGTATTGACAGCACGCTGTTAATTCTCAATCATCGTTTGAAAGGGAACGGAGAAAAGCCGCCAATTCAAATTGTAAAACAATACGGAGAATTACCGCTTGTTGAGTGTTTTGCTGGGCCAATCAATCAAGTTTTTATGAATATTCTCAGCAATGCGATCGATGCTTTAGAAGATGCGAACAATAGGAAAAATTGTCAAGAAATGCTAGAAAATCCTAGCCAGATTAGGATTAGTACGGAAGTGGTCGGCAATTTTGTAGAAATTAAAATTGCCGACAACGGCCCGGGAATCACTGAGCAAGTCAAACAGCAGATCTTCGATACATTTTTTACTACCAAGCCCATTGGTAAAGGCACGGGAATGGGATTGTCAATTAGCTATCAAATTATTGTAGAAAGACACAAAGGGGAATTATATTGTACTTCGGAATTGGGCAAGGGCACGGAATTTACTATCAAAATTCCGATCGCACCTTAGCGCAGAAGGGGCAATCCGCCCTTTACCAACTTGATATACAGGCAAACAAGCGATCGGGACGTTCGCACTCCTAAAAAACGATTTTTCTCGTTTTTTCTCGTTCCCAGCCCGAGTCGGGGAACGCATATTTAGATGCTCCGCCTCCCCATTGTAGAGACAATTTCAGGGTGCTTTTCTGTTCACATTACCCACATAAATAGGGAATTAAAAAACCTCTACACCATCCAACTTCTTAAAAGTTTCAACCTTAGCCCTCGCCGCTTCCCCGCAAGTCTTCGGCGTCGGAAACATCTTCCCAGGATTCGCCAAACCTTTCGGATTAAACACCTGACGTACCCACTGCATCGTCTCCAAATCTACCTCCGAAAACATATCCGGCATAAAACACTTCTTATCAGCGCCGATGCCGTGTTCGCCCGAAAGACTTCCCCCAACTTTCACGCAAAGCCTGAGAATTTCCCCGCCCAATTCTTCCACCTTTTCCAGCGCACCTTTTACCGAGTTATCGTACAAAATTAGCGGGTGTAAATTCCCATCTCCGGCATGAAATACATTGGCAATTCGATAACCGTATTTCTCGCTCAAACCCTCAATTTCTTTCAAAACATAAGCCATTTGCGTTCGCGGAATTACGCCATCTTGCACGTAATAATCCGGGCTGAGATGGCCCGCCGCCGCAAAAGCAGCTTTCCGCCCTTTCCAAATTTTTAGGCGCGTTTCCGGGTCGCTTGCCGTGGTGATATTTCGTGCTCCGTTATGCTTGCAAATATCGGCAATCCGCTGTTTGTTTGTGGCAACTTCCACTTCTAAACCGTCGATTTCTACAAGTAGAATTGCCGCCGCATCGCGGGGATAACATCCAGTTGCCACCACATCTTCCACAGCATTGATGCTGATGTTGTCCATGATTTCCATGCCGCCGGGAATAATGCCAGCGCTGATAATATCGGAAACCGATTCGCCGGCTGCTTCTATACTGGAAAAATCCGCTAGGAGAACGCAAATCGATTCCGGCGCTTTGAGAATTCGCAGAGTAACTTCTGTGGCAATTCCTAAAGTGCCTTCGGAACCGACAAATACACCAGTTAAATCGTAACCGGGCATTTCGGAAATTTCGCCACCGACATCGACAATTGAACCGTCCGCAACTACCAATTTTAATCCTAAAACGTGATTAGTTGTGACTCCGTATTTGAGGCAGTGAACGCCGCCAGAATTTTCGGCAACGTTGCCACCAATTGAACAAACAATTTGGCTGGAAGGATCGGGCGCGTAGTAGAAACCTGCGCCGCTAACTGCTTGCGTTACCCAGTTATTAATTACTCCCGGTTGCACGACTACTTGCTGATTTTCTAAGTCTACTTTCAGGATTTTTCGCATCAAGGCAGTGACAATCAGCACGCAGTTTTCTACAGGCAAAGCGCCGCCGGAAAGGCCTGTTCCTGCGCCTCTAGCCACCCAGGGAATTGAGTTGCGATCGCATATTTTGACCACTTGCGCCACTTCCTCCGTAGTTCGAGGCAATACCGCCACGGCGGGGCGCTGGCGGTAGCTGGCGAGTCCGTCGCACTCATAGACAATCAATTCTTCGCGGCGCTGTACGACGCCATTTTTGCCAACTACAGCCTCGAATTCTTTAATAACGGGTTTCCAGTTGCGTTCTGTTTCTAGGGCTATCATTAGTGAATTTAATTAGGGAACTATCAATAATATTGTGACAAACTTTACTATTTTTGTGCAATTAATTATTTTTCTAAGGGTTGCAATATTGACAAAGGGAAGGATCGGCAGTCTCTCGACCGTCGGGAAATAGTTTTTCTTTAGTATAACCGCACTTTTTGCATTTATAGATTGCCGATCGCGCTAGCTGAGTCGGAAAATAGCACAGTCCGCAGGGCAATCCGATTTTCATCTCAGCAATATCGAATCCCGGCCAACCGCACTCCGGGCAGAATTGCTTGAATTTTTTAACTAAATCGAGAGTTGCATTTTCGATGTTTTTCATCCGAGTTGGATTGTACATCGCCCGCATATCTGTTTCGATGTGAACTCGGCCGGTTGACGATTTTTTTAAGCCTGCTGTCACAGCGTCAAAAAGTTGTTTTTCTGTCCTAATGCCCTTGACAATTTCGCCGTTACCGAGTGCAGTGTCGCCAACTATAACCACCAGTGCGTGTTCTGGAAATCCAGCTTTTTTAGCAAAATCATCTGCTTCTTCTATACTGGAAACTAACTCGTGACTGTAGTTAGTTTCAACGGAGAAAGAGTCGCCGATGAGTTCTAGATTGTTGGCTCGATCTAATAAAATTACGATTTCTCTGTTAGCTGGCAGATACGGCATCATTGGGTGAGGGCCGAAAGTACCTTCGCTGGCAAAGGCAAGAGTTTCGCCGGCAATTTCTAGGGCTTTTTGTGCTTTATGGCGAGCCGCTTCTATTTGTGTTCCTAAGCGTTTAACTTCTCTGGTGAAGGTGCCGAAACTGTCTGTGTCAAGCGCCGCCGGTACTAGGATATTTACACCCAATTCTCGTTCCAAAACGGGAGCCATCACCCGTTCTTTTTGGTGCATGGTAGCAAGAACTGCGGTGCGATCGTTCAATAATTGATGTTGGCTCATCTATTTTAATTGCTAAAAATCAAACTGATGTCACTACGGGCTTTTATTGCTTGACAAATCAATTACAAAATTTTCTCCATCATCATAAATCCGCTTTCGGCTTGCGCCAAGCTTTTGTAAGCTATCTTGAAATTCAAAAGTGTTCAACGCCTGATTTCGTAGCCAGAAAGGCCATTTTGCGCTGAGTCTAACTTGTAAAGATTTCCTAGGAAAGTTCGCTTCATTAGCGTAAGAATATGCAACATATTTAATCGATTGTGAAATTAGATAATCTGCTAGCTTTTCTTCTCCTTTAAATGAAGGCATACCGGGCGGAAGGCTAGCCCCGCCTGGGTAGTCGGCAATCCAGATTGTATGTTTCCTAAAATTCATTAAAAAAGGTTTGTCAAGTCTTGTTAAAACTATTTCTTTTTCCGGAACCGAATCTAGCATTCTTGCATATTTATCGCGCTCTTGTGGTATCACTAAAGGTAGATTATTTAACCGCCTGGATATTCTATCTAGGGGGTTAGGAACTTTTCCCAAATTCTTGTAACTCTGAAAACCGAGTGCTACTAATAAAGACAAAATTAGTGCTCCGCTAAAGGCATTTTTTTTAATTTTTATTATATTTAAGTTATTTGGCTGGATATTTTCCCCCAAAACTGAGAGGAATATGACGAACATCACTACTAATAGCGGATATGAATAGCGGTAGATATCTGACCCTCCTGTAGAAAATAATATCACCGCATTTCCCGTGACTGCACCAATAAAAAGAGACAGGGTTGCTTCCCGAACAATTGGCTTTTTACCGAGACCAATTATACCAAATCTAATTGCCAATACAGTCGGTATAGAAATAATTGTTAAAATTGCATACAGCGTGAGTTGAATTGCTAGGTTTGGGGGGATTTCACTGTTAGGAAGCTTGACCGAGCCTCCGTATACAGAACCATGAAAACCTCTACCAAATATGGGATATAGTAAAGTCCCTGATGACTGATAGAGTGAGATTGACCAGGGTAAAATAAACATAGCCAATAAAATACTAGCCAAACAAAATTCGTAAATTGCTTTATGCTTTATGTGGCTTCCTCCAAGGATATAAAAAAAATAACTACAAGTGAAGAAAATAATACACGGGGGAATAAATGTGCTTTTTAAAGCGCAGATGGCGGCTGCAAGCAATCCTATAATCGCAGCATTACTTTCGATATTTGTTCCTTTGAGGTGCTCCCACTCAAAAACTCTAAATAAGCTCAAGAAAAGACATACCGGAATTAATATACCCGTTATATTTATATGAGGAACGCGGCTAATCGATAAAAAGCCGAACACAATCATTAGTGTCGAGTTTTTTGAAATCTTTTTTTGCTGACAGTATCCGATAATTAGCCCTATCATTATGACTAAGGCGCAGCCGGGATCGATAAGATATAAACTTCTTTCATCCAACACGCTGAGACTGAACGTATGCAAGAATGATTGTCCTCCCAGTGCAGATACCAGTCTTCTTTCGCTGAAAGGATCGGAACCAAGAGAACCTATTTGAAGCATTTTATGGGGAAATACAAAATAGGCGTGGTAGTCATCGTGAAGATTAAATTTATGCCAAGAAACCGAACCACTGTATTGCACAGCAGTCATAAGGCAAGCGATAACAGTCCCGATCGCAAAAAAAATATTTTCTTTGAAAGCATTAATTAATCGATTCAGCTCGTCGGCGATCGCAGTTTTCTGGCCCCAGGCCTCTATTATTCCGTAAAGTGCGCCCAAGCATATATATATTAAAATAGTTGCTTGTGAAATAGTCCATGTCACATTTAATAAACCCCCAAATATAACACTCCAAGCTATCCCCCAAGCGGCTCTTTGCCCCCAGTCAACTGTGTAATCGGGAAAAAGGATGCGGTTGACCGCTCCACCCCAGCCAATCAGGGATACAAGAATGCAAATTCCCCATGCAAAAGAAAGAAAATAATAATTCATAATTGTGAGTTCGGTATCGATTCATAAGGTAATACTTGGACGCACTCTTTAGCTTAATTTATGAGTTCAGGACTCAAATATCAATATCAAAAGCGATCGCTAGTTGCCTCCAGTCACTCCCCCAGCTTGACCTCTGAGTACAAAAATTACTCCCGTCATAATTAGCGCCACCCCTACTAACCGCAGCGGCGGCAAAGGCTCGTGAAATATCAGTTTGCCCCCTAAAACAGTAAACAGGTAACTAATTGACAGTAAAGGCGAGACTATGCTAAGGTTTGCCCGCGACAAAACTACAATAAACCCGATCGAAGAAATTGCATACAAAGAAAGACCGCCTACTATCAACGGCTGAGTAGCCATTGCTATAATTTTTTCTATTAAATTAGCTGCGCCAATTGGCCCTAATATTTTAGCTCCTGCCTTCAGACTGAATTGACCTGCCACACCACATAAAATTGCAGCAAGCAATAACATAAAAACGCTTCTATTCATAAATTTACTAACCTATAGTACAATCAAAAATTGCCGTTCCCAAAAACCTAAAAACTTTAATAGAGTTTTGTGAGGTTTTATTCACCACTAATATTTTAAGCAGAGATACGGGAAAATCAAGTATGGTCGATCGCGATCGAGAGTAAAACAAATATATGGCAGAGCAGACCAATCCAAGCGGAGAATACACTTTAGAACTATCGATACTCATGCCTTGCCTGAACGAAGCAGAAACTTTAGAAATCTGCATCGATAAGGCGCAGAAGTCCCTGCGCGAACTTGATATTGCCGGCGAGGTCATCATAGCAGACAACGGCAGCACTGACGGTTCTCAAGCTATCGCTACCAGAATGGGAGCGAGAGTCGTGCCCGTAGCAGCCAAAGGCTACGGCAGCGCCCTCATGGGAGGCATCATCGCAGCGCGCGGAGTTTATATTATCATGGGCGATGCTGACGATAGCTACAATTTTTCCAACCTCGGTGCTTTTGTCAACAAATTGCGAGAAGGTTTCGACTTAGTAATGGGAAACCGCTTTCAAGGGGGCATCAAACCGGGTGCAATGCCACCGCTGCACAAATATTTAGGAAATCCGGTGCTGACATGGGTTGGGCGGCTATTCTTTGCAAGTCCCGTCGGCGATTTTCACTGCGGACTCAGGGGTTTTAGGAGAGACTCAATTTTGAAACTCGACTTGCAAACAACGGGGATGGAATTTGCTAGCGAAATGGTGGTCAAGGCCTCTGTATACAAGCTGCGGATAACTGAAATCCCAACCGTACTTTCTCCCGACGGCCGATCGCGCCCGCCGCACTTGCGAACTTGGCGAGATGGCTGGCGGCACCTCCGATTTTTGCTGCTTTACAGTCCTCGCTGGCTGTTTTTGTATCCGGGTACTGCGCTGATGATTTGGGGTCTAATTGTTAGCATTTGGCTGTTGCCCGGTACTCAAAAAATCGGGGGTATCAGCTTTGATGTACACACGCTGCTGTATGGTGCGATCGCAATTATCATCGGTTTTCAAGCAGTAACTTTCGCTTTTTTTACCAAAATTTTCGCCATCAGCGAGAAATTCCTGCCCGAAGACCCCAAACTCAACAAAATATTTCGCTATGTCACCCTAGAGACAGGATTGATTGTCGGAGTCACGCTGATTATAATCGGAATAGTTGGCTCGTTCTTGTCATTAACTATCTGGAGCGAAACGGCTTTCGGTTCTCTCGACCCTTCTAAAACTCTGCGTTTGGTTATTCCCTCGCTCACTTGCCTGACTGTTGGTTTGCAGATGGTTTTGTCGAGCTTTTTTCTCAGCGTGCTGAGCTTGAAGCGTAGGTGATAATATTCAAGGTACTGGCAACATTCCTCAAAACTAAATTTCCATGCAGAGGAAGTTCAGGGCGATCGCAATGCAGGCAATATCGGGGCGATCGCAATGCAGGGAAAATTAGGGCCGCTGGAGCCAAATTTCAGACTATCTGGTATAATCAAACAGCCAGATCTAATAATTTTCAATAGCTATGAACTATGAAAACTCAAGAACTTCGCCAGAAGCTTAAGCAATCCATAGATCGCTTATCTCCTGAACGGCTGCTCGTTGTGGATGATTTCTTAGCTTATTTATTAGCAGAACATAAAAGCAATGAAGCTACGGTGGGATGATTAAAAATTCCCGGTTTTATTGAAGTATTTAATAAAGCCAAAAAAGATGTAGCAGCAGGTAAGGTGACTTCGGTTGAGCAACTCAAACGAAAATACTGATGAAAGTCTAAAGTTTTATTCAGTCGTTCTTAGCTTTGATGATCAAAATTGTTTTAATAGTAAAAATAAAGAATAGTTGATATTAGCTATGCAGCGAATATTTGAGGCTATATTAAAGGGAAACGTTTTAGAATGGGCTAATGAGGTTCCAACAGAGGGCGATCGCCCTGTCAGAGTTTATGTTATTTTACAAGAAGAGCGATCGACTTTAAGCGCTGAGTTTCGCCGTCAGAGAATAGTTGAAATATTGGAAAAAATTGCAGCTAATAATGTCTTTGCTGAGATTAGCGATCCCGTGGAATGGCAGCGAGATTTGCGTCAAGACCGTCCACTTCCAGGTAGGGGTGAATAATGAATGCTGCTAGACAGTAATATTATTATCTACGCTTCCCAGCCAGAAAACTCGCAGATTAGGCATTTTATTGGCGAAAATGACATAGTTGTATCGGCAATAAGTTACCTTGAAGTCTTGGGTTATCATCGGCTAACTGAAGAGTATAGATTGTACTTTGAGGAATTCTTTGGTGTGGTGGAGGTTGTACCAATTTCTAACGCTGTACTCGATCGCGCAGTGCTGTTGCGAGAGATAAGGGAAATGACACTTGGGGATGCTATTATTGCGGCAACAGCTTTGGTATATGACAGAACTTTAGTAACAAGAAATATAGGGGATTTTCTCTGGATTGCTGAACTCACACTGATTAACCCGTTTGAGGCTTAAGAAAGATGGGCGATTCCCTACCCTTCTGGAACCCCTACGCGAAGATAGCTTTGGTCGCGCGGACTTGGAAAAAAAAGGGCGAGCGCCTGTGATTCTATTTGAACTACGCAAACATCAAGCGACCTTTCGGTTGTGGAATAGGACGACCCAGTGCGTTAGCCGTTTCTATCCACTCCTGCATAATAATTTCTAGATTCTCCAATGACTCCTGATAAGTTTCACCATCAGCAGCACATCCCGGTAATTCAGGTACTTCCGCAATAAATACCTGGTCTTCCTCACTCCAGTAAATGATTACTTCATACTTCATTGTCATCTTGGTTAACCAATTTATATTTCAGAATTACTGCCCGAACTTGCTTTACTTGATAAGCTTTAGCTTTTGATTTATCTGCTTTCTGGGGTTGGAGGTTGATAATTTCTGCGACTCCCTCCTTCGTGAAAATATGGTGACTCCCCTTAATGGTTACCTCAAATCCTAAAATCTGGAGTATTTGACATAAATCGCTAAAGGAAAAATTAGCATCAGATGCACCAAGCATCAGCTTGCCTAGGAGTTTGTTTATTTGAGTCATTAATTTACTTTAATATATTGATTGTTTACTAAAAATTTTATATATAAATATATGATAACACACTAACTAGAGATTTTCACCGAGAGTTTGTGTAAAGTTTTCCCTACTGATGAAGGTGGTAGGAGTACGGTAATCCCTACTCTTAAGCTATACCAATTCTATTAAATTTATTTACATAAACTTGACCTTTTCAAAACAGTGCAGGGGTATCCGCTACCCCTACACAATTCTAGACTAATTTGGGAACCTTACTCGACCCCCTCAATCCGGTCTTCCACCTCCTGATACAACTCACGCAGACGATCCAAATTGTTCTCCGAAGTCTCCCAATAACCCCGGCCGTTCACCTCAAGCAAAGTGCTGACAATCTTGCGGAAAGAATGAGGATTTAAGTTAAGCAAACGCTTCTGCATCTCCTCATCTTGGATAAACGTAGTGTTGACATCCTCATACACCCAATTATCCACCGCGCCCGCCGTCGCACTCCATCCAGTCGTATTCACCAGACGCTTAGAAATCTCCCGCACGCCTTCATAACCGTGCGACAACATCCCCTCGTACCACTTCGGATTCAGCAGCTTAGTCCGCGAATCTAAACGCACGGTTTCTGATAGCGTCCGCACCTGCGCGTTGGCTGTGGTTGTATCAGCAACAAAGGATGCTGGTTTCTTGCCATCTGCGCGCAAACTGCCGATCAATTTAGTCGGGTCAGAGTCGAAATAGTGCGACACATCGGTTAGGGAAATCTCCGCCGAATCCAAGTTTTGGAAGGTGACTTCCGCAGTTTTCAAGGATGATTCAAAAATCTTCCGGTCTTGTTCCATTGTGCCTGGATTGTCGGAAGAAAAGGCGAAGGATTTGCGAGTTAAGTACATTTCCTGCAACTCGGCTTCGCTTTCCCAAGTGCTGTTTTCCACCGCCAAGTTGACGTTAGATGAATAGGAACCAGAGGCATTAGAAAATACCCGGGTTGCTGCTTGCCGCAGGTTGATTCCCATTTCTTCCGCTTGCTTCAAGGCGTGTTTGCGGACGAAGTTCATCTCTAACGGTTCGTCGGCTTCCGCTGCCATTTTCACGGCTTTATCTAACAAATTCATTTGGTTGATGAACAAGTCGCGGAATACGCCCGAACAGTTAATTACTACGTCTATCCGAGGGCGTCCCAACTCTTCTAAAGAAAGCAATTCGAGTTTGTTTACCCGGCCCAATGCGTCAGGAACTGGCTTCACTCCCACCATCCACATTACTTGGGCGAGGGATTCGCCGTAAGTCTTGATGTTGTCGGTTCCCCACAACACAACGGCGATCGTTTCTGGGTAATTTCCGCCGTTATCAACGCGCTGTCTTTCTAACAGCCGATCGACTACAAGCTTAGCAGACTTAACCGCCCCCGTTGTAGGGATTGACTGCGGGTCCAAAGCGTGCATATTCTTGCCCGTCGGCAAAACATCCGGGTTGCGAATCGGATCGCCACCGGGGCCAGGCAGAACATACTCGCCTTCTAAGGCGCGCAACAAAGCGCCTAATTCGTTGTCGGCACAAACTTGCTGTAAGCAGAATTCCAGATACTCAAACAGCGGTTTAATCGGTTCAGAATCGATTTTTTTGTAACCGGCGGCGTGCAGCGCATCAATCCAAGGTGTTTTCTTGCCCATGTTGAAGAAATTCAACTTAGAAACAAGGGAAACTCTGCCCTCAGCGTCGGTTTGTTCCTTCACTAAAGCGCCAACGGCATCCCGACAGGCCAAGGTGATGTTTTGCAGCAATTCGACATCACTTAAAATGCCTTTGTCGCTGTTAGTGTAAATTTCGCCGATATCGCGTCCGAGACTGTTAGCAATAATCCGCGGCAAGCTGATCAGCCCGTCTTCTTCGCGGTCTAAATTGGCGATATTCACCAAAGTTGCGATCGCCTCTTCCGCAGTCGGCGGCTTACCAATAACGTGCAAACCGCAAGGTAACAACCGCGACTCAATCTCCATCAACTTGCGGTAAACCAAGCCAACTAAATTGTCCCGTTCTTCCGAAGTCATTCCCGCCACAACCCCTCTTTCTTGTTCCGGAGGTAAGGCGATATCCTTGTCCAAATTTACCAAACGGCATTTTTCGACGATCGCATCAACAATCGGCACACCGCGCCCAGTCTCTTTCAAAGTTTGATAAGAAGCAATTAACTCGCTGAGTTCCTGCAAACCTTTGTACAAACCAGCATTTTCTGCCGGAGGAGTCAGATAGCTGATTGTTTCAGCATAACTGCGGCGCTTGGCAATTGTTGCCTCGCTGGGATTGTTGGCAGCGTAATAATAGATATTGGGAATCTTGCCGATCAAACTGTCGGGATAACAATCCCCAGACATTCCCATCTGCTTACCGGGCATGAATTCTAGCGAACCGTGAGTGCCAAAGTGCAGCACCGCATCCGCACCCCAAATGCGTTCTAAATATGTATAGTAAGCAGCAAAACCGTGGTGCGGGCTGGCGGAACGAGAGAATAACAACCGCATCGGATCGCCTTCATATCCAAAAGTAGGTTGCACTCCGATAAACACATTGCCGAAATGTTTGCCGAAAATCAGCAAATTTTGTCCGTCGCTGTTCAAATGTCCCGGAGGCGGGCCCCAATTTTCTTGCAAGCGTTCCGAGTAAGGAGTGAATTCTTCGTATTCAGCTACCGACATCCGGTAAGCAACATTTAATTCCGGACTTTGGTATTGGGCTGTTGCGTCGTGGATGACTTCTTGCATCAGTTTTTCGGCGGAATCCGGCAATTCTGGCAAGTCGTAACCGTTGCCTTTTAAGGCTTTCAATACTTGGTAAATCGAGCCGAAAACGTCCAAATAAGCGGCTGTTCCGACGTTGCCTTTGTCTGGCGGGAAACTGAAAACTGTGATCGCAACTTTTTTATCTAATTTTGGTTTGCGGCGCAGCATTGCCCACTTCATAGCGCGCTGGGAAATTGCTTCGATCCGGTCTTGTAGGGCGATCGCCTTGCCAGTTGCGCCATCTCTTCCCGACAAAATAATCGGTTCGATCGCGCCATCCAACTCGGGAATGGCAATTTGCAAAGCAACTTGAATCGGGTGCAAGCCTAAATCGCTATTTTCCCACTCTTCCGTCGTTTGGAAAACCAGTGGCAAAGCCACCATGTAAGGGCAATTTAATTTTTTCAAAGTCTCGATCGCCTTCGGGTGATCTTGTTTAGCCGGGCCGCCCACCAAAGCAAAACCAGTCAGAGAAACCACCGCATCAACTATGGGCAGCGGCGCAACACCTTTGGTCCCAACTTCCAAGAAGAAAGTTTCGACTGGTTTCGAGAAGTCCAAACCGCCGGCAAAAATCGGCACCACCCGCGCCCCCATTGCCTCCAATTCCTGCACCATTGCTACATAGTGCGCGTCATCTCCGGTGACTAAGTGAGTCCGCTGCAACACCAAGCCGATGCAAGGTGCGAGGGGGTCTTTGAGGTCAGCAGAAATATCTTTGCGGGCGTTGTACCAGGTGAGGTATCCTTTTACATCCTCAAACATCGAGGGTGCCAAAGGATGCCAAATTCCCATATCCGGGTAGACAACGGGCTCTTGAAAAGTTAGCTGTTCCTGGCCTTTGAATACATATTTATGTGAAAGCATCAGCAAGAAGTTTTCCAAGTTTTCTTGGGAACCTCCCAGCCAATACTGGAAACTCAGCATGAAGTTGCGGGCATCTTGGGCTTTGTCGATGGGCAAATATTTCAGCACTTTCGGCAGAGTTTGCAGCAGTTTCAGCATTCCGTCTTGGAAGGAACTCCCGGATTTTTCCTTCCGTTTTTTCATGAATTCGCCGATCGCACTTTTGCTTTGTCCCAACTGTGCCATCGAGAAACTGCCCATTTTATTGAGTCGCATCACCCCAGGCATCGATGGGAAGACGACCGCGACATCCAAGCTGTCGCGCAGCGGTTCAACTGCCGCTACCACTTTTTCGGCTAAATCTTCGATGAAAATTAGAGAAGCAATAAATACATTGGCATCTGCCACATCCCGCTTGAAGGCCTCGTAATTTTCCGGGCTGCGGAGTTCCTCGATTAGGTAGCCACTGATTTCTATTGCCAGATTCGGATTTTTCTGGTTTATCGATCGAACCGCTGCCGACAGGGCGCTTTGATACTGCGGTTCCAGTACGACATAGACCACCTTCATGAGCGATCGCCCCTGCAAGTTTTCCGGCACAACGTGGCGAATGGTGGGCTTGACGTGAGTGAACATCCGGTTAGGCTCCTTTAAGATGCTGTTTTCGGGAATCGGGAATTTTTTTATCCCATAAGCATTTTTACCAGAAAACGCTTGCCATTAGGCGATTTGAGCCTGCACATGACACAATTCGACAAATTTAGGTCAGATTTTCGTTACATTTTTTTATAAATTCCTTGAGCAAATACTCCAGTTTTTATTTACAAAAATTTACTTGACATATTATTTATTATATGTATAGGATTAATAAGTTGGATAAAAATAATTAAAAATTACCCAACAATTGAGAAAAAAATCCTGAAAAAAGTTCCAAGTTTTGTAGAATTGATCAAACTGACGATCGAGCAATTAACTGAGGGGAAAAAGGCATAATTTCTGAAAGCAGAATGTAGCCTTGCGATAATTGCTGCGTCATCAAGATTGACATTTTACCAGGAATTTAAAACCATTTCGTAACGTCTGTTTTGTGTAAATTCCTGATCGGCGATCGAGTTCAAGGAAAACTAATTGCTATAGAATCTCAAACTCATCCAAACTTGAAGGAAAAAACATGGCTAACTACGCAATTTTCGACGAACAATTCTACCTCGCCTCATATCCTTGGATCAAACCAGCTATTGACGCAAGAGTCATTTCATCTGGAAGAGAACACTTTGAAAAATTCGGGCGAGAAGGCGGTCTAACTAATGTATCGCGTTATTTTGACGAAAATGCTTACCTTGCTGGGAATCCAGATCTCGCACCTTTCGTCCGCACAGTCAACCCAAACGCGCCTTTTGCGACCGGCCTCGATCACTTTATCCAGTTCGGTTACGATGAAGGACAGCGCCGCACCCAAGTATCACCCGAATACAACGAAACCTTTTATTTAGCAAACAACTCTGAACTCCAACCGTTCATTCAGAACGGAACTTTCAAATCAGGGTACCAGCATTTCGTTCAATTCGGGGCCAAAGAAGGTCGTTTCGGAACTTCATTTTTTGAACCGGAATACTTAAAAGAAAACCCCGACATCGTGCCGTTTGTCAACTCTGGAAACTTGAAAACAGGCCGCGAACACTTTTTCAATTTCGGGCAATTTGAGCCGGCCCGCGACGCGACTTTTGTCGGCACCCGTACCAACGATGTTTTAACTGGTGTTGGCGTGGGCGATGTCGAACTTGTGGGAGTGGAAGTAGGTATAGATCCCCAAGGCAACCGCCAGTATGAAAGCTTTGGCACCAATGAATTCGATGTCTTGATTGGTGCTCCGGGAACCAATACATTCGTACTCGGAGTTCCTGCTACAGCCGGGAATGTCACCCCGACACCGCTGTATTTAGGTAACGGTCAAGCTACGATTCGCAACTTCGACATAGAAAGCGATTTTATCCAACTGCAAGGAACTTCTTTAAACGGCTACAATCTGATTCCCATTGGCAGCAATTTGTCAATCCAGCGTTTTGGAGATGTGCTCGGCGTGATTGAAGGAGGAGCAAGCTTGGGTTTAACTTTCCAAGAATCTAACGGTAATGGTACTTTCTTGATTGGATAGTCATTGGTCATTGGTCATTGCTGATTGGTCATTAGTCATTAGTCATTAGTCATTAGTCATTAGCTAATGCTGATGATTAATGATTTTTTATTGGCGGTGGGCGATGGTTCTATAAAAAAGTACGATAGCACTTTACTTTAAACAGCAAACTATGAATTACGATATCTTCGACGAACAATACTACCTTTCGCAATATCCGTGGCTGAAACCAGCCATTGATGCAGGCATCATCAAATCTGGAAGAGAACACTTTGAAAAATTTGGTCAAGCCGCCGGCCTCACGAAAATATCCCGGTATTTTGATGAAGATACTTACCTTGAGGCAAATTCAGACCTTAAACCATTTGTCCGCACTCCCAACAATCCAAACGCGCCTTTTGCGACCGGACTAGACCACTTTATCCAATACGGTTACGAAGAGGGTCGCACTCGCGTATCGCCTGAGTATGACGAAGGTTTTTATGTAGGAACTAACCAAGATTTGCAGCCGTTTATTCAGAATGGAACCTTTAAAAATGGCTACCAGCATTTCATTCAATTCGGTGCCAAAGACGGTCGGTTGCCTACTTCTTTCTTGGAACAGGGATACTTAGGGAACAACCCCGACATTGGGCAGTTTGTCGAATCTGGAACCTTGAAAACTGGTCGGGAACACTACTTCAAGTTTGGACAATTTGAGCCAAGCCGCTCTGCGACTTTTGTGGGAACTTCTGGCAATGACATCCTCACCGGTTCCGGGGCGGGGAATGTGGAATTAATTGGAGTTGACGTAGAAGCCCCTAACGGTCTCCGACGATATGAAAGTGACGGCAGCAATGAATTCGATACTCTCACTGGCGGTAGCGGCCGCGATAAATTCGTGCTTGGTGACATTGTTGGCTTCAGGGGAGGAACCCTCTCATCCAGACAGTTCTACATTGGCGCAGGTTTTGCTACAGTTCGGAACTTTACTCAAGGCCAGGATATCATCCAGATAGGGATTCCCTTAGATCAATTATTGGTATTTCCAATCAACAATAATCGAGACTTAGCTATCCAAACGAATGGCTTTCCCGCAGTTGAAAATGGAGTTTTCATAGCCAGTCGCTTTGACACAATCGCTGTTGTTGAAGGTGGCGGCAATCTCAATTTAAATCTATTACCAGAATCGAGTGTTATCAGATCTTTCCTTGGGTAGAAATATCGCAGCTAGGTATGGTTTGCGTTAGTCCCTCATGTGGAGATTTATGAATTCAACAATCGGTAAATACAATTGCCACAAGTCAGGGCCGAGCAACTCTAAATCTGCCACAGATTTGGATGACAAATCCATTTAGCGCTCCAGTCGGTCTCACTTTCCTCGGGTAGAAAGCATAGAGCTTAAGTGAGATTTGACTTTTGGGTAAAATCACCCTATCGGGTATTGTCTCAGTTCAGGATTATTGAGAAATTGCATAAATACCTCATTAAAGCCGCAGGAGGAAAACATGGCTAGTTACGCAATTTTTGACGAACAATACTACCTTGCTTCATATCCGTGGCTGAAACCAGCGATTGATATAGGAATCATCAAATCTGGAAGAGAACACTTTGAAAAATTTGGTCAAGCCGCCGGCCTCACAAAAATATCGCGATATTTTGACGAAGATACATATGTAGCTCAAAATCAAGATATTGCACCATTTGTTCGCACAGCCAACAACCAAAACCGACCCTTTGCTTCAGGTTTAGACCACTTTATCCAGTTTGGTTACGAAGAAGGCCGCACGCGAGTATCGCCTGACTACGACGAAGTTTTTTATTTAAAGCGCCACCCGGAAATAACTCCCTTCGTGCAGAACGGACTTTTTAAATCCGGCTTTCAACACTTTATCCAATTCGGAAAAACAGAAGGTAGGTACGGGACAAGTTTCTTTGAACCACGTTACTTGGGAGATAACCCAGATGTGGCGGCAGTTGTGGAGGCTGGAAGTTTAAAAACTGGTCGAGAACACTATCTAAAATTTGGGCAATTTGAGTCAAATCGATACGGATTTTTTACAGGAACCAACGGTAATGATATCGTCACGGGATTTACAGCGGGAAAAAATCAAATTATCGGACTGCAAGTAGCTTTCGCCGGCCCAAATCCACCTTTTGGCATTAATAAGAATAAGTATGACGCTTTGAAATTGGATGACATCACGAGAGAGCCTTTTCTGACTACCACTGAATTCGATACATTGATTGGCACTTCTGGCATTGATTACTTCGTGCTCGGAGATGCTGTTCCCAACAACCGACGTAGTTTGATCAGCCGGGTAGATTTCTATACGGGCAGTGGGGAGGCCAGGATTGTCAATTTTGAAAAAGGAAAAGATTTTATTCAGTTGGTGGAAAGCTTTAATGAACTGAATATATTTCCATCAGGGGCGGACTTATTAATTCAAAAATCGGGAGATACACTTGCCATAATTCAGGGCGGATCAAATCTAACTTTGCAACCGATTGGGATGATAAATCCATTTAGTCCTCCAGTCGGTCTCACTTTCCTGGGCTAGAAAGCATAGAGATTAAGTGAGATTTGACTGTTAGCAAAAATCAGCCGATCGAATATTGTGTCAGTTCCAGATAAGTGATAAAGTGCGTAAAAAGCTCATTAATACCGCCAGATAAAAACATGGCTAGTTACGCAATTTTTGACGAAAAATACTACCTTGCTCAATATCCTTGGGTCAAACCAGCCATTGATGCAGGAGTTATCAAATCGGGACTAGAACACTTTCAAAAATTCGGTGAAGCAGGGGGCTTAACCAAAGTATCGCGGTATTTTGACGAAGCTACTTACCTCGCTGGCAACCCAGATATCGCTGCCTTAGTCCGCACCCCCAACAACCCAAACGCCCCTTTTGCTACAGGGCTAGACCACTTTATCCAATACGGTTACGAAGAGGGTCGCACTCGCGTCTCGCCTGAGTATGACGAAACTTTTTATTTAGCAAACAACTCAGAACTGCGATCTTTCGTTCAGAATGGAACTTTCAAATCAGGCTACCAGCATTTCATTCAATTCGGAATCAAAGACGGTCGTTTTGGGACTTCATTTTTTGAACCGGAATACTTAAGGAACAACCCCGACATTGTGCCGTTGGTCAACTCTGGAGCCTTGAAAACCGGTCGGGAACACTACTTCAATTTCGGAAAAAACGAGCCAAACCGATCCGCTACTTTTGTCGGAACTTCCGGAAATGACATCCTCACAGGCGTTGGTGTGGGGAATACCGAACTGATTGGAGTTGAAGTAGGTATCGATCTCCAAGGCAATCGGCAGTATGAAAGCTTTGGAAGTGATGAATCTGATGTCCTCATCGGCGGCCCTGGGAAGGATACATTCGTACTCGGAGTTCCTGCTACCTCCGGTACTCCCACATCCCGTAGCCTCTATGCGGGTATCCCCGGTATAGTTACAATTCGGAACTTTGATAAAGACAATGACAAGATCCAGTTGGCAGGCTCACCCGCTACCTACAGAACAAGTGGTGGTGGTAACGAGCTGTTAATCCTAAGCCCAGGATCTGAGACAATTGGTAGGATTGAGGGGGGAGGAGATTTAGTCGTGTCTACAATTCAGCAAAACGGGAACGACACTTTCTACTTATTCCTTAAATAACCGGAACCTCGGTTATCTCTTTCTCAATTAACATGGTAGGTGCGTTAATAACGCACCCTACTGAACTTGGGAAAAATCACCCTATCGGGTATTGTGTCAGTTCTTGATGATTGATAAATTGCATAAACAGCTCATTAAAGCCGCAGTCTAAAAACATGGCTAGTTACGCAATTTTTGACGAAAAATACTATCTTGCTCAATATCCTTGGGTCAAACCAGCCATTGATGCAGGAGTCATCAAATCGGGATTAGAACACTTTGAAAAATTCGGTCAAGCCGGCGGCTTAACTAAAGTATCGCGGTATTTTGACGAAGCTACTTACCTCGCTGGCAACCCAGATATCGCTGCCTTAGTCCGCACCCCCAACAACCCAAATGCACCTTTTGCGACGGGCCTAGACCACTTTATCCAATACGGTTACGAAGAAGGTCGCACTCGCGTATCGCCTGAGTATGACGAAACTTTTTATTTAGCAAATAACCTACAGTTGCAGCCGTTTATTCAGAATGGAACTTTTAAAAACGGCTACCAGCATTTCATTGAATTCGGCATCAAAGACGGTCAGTTTGGGACTTCATTTTTTGAAACGGAATACTTACTGAAAAACCCCGATATTGTGCCGTTTGTTAACTCTGGAGCCTTGAAAACCGGTCGCGAACACTACTTCAATTTCGGAACTTCCGATCCCAACCGCTCTGCGACTTTTATCGGAACTTCTGGAAATGACATGATTACCGGTGCTGGGGTGGGAAATACCGAATTAATTGGAGTTGAAGTAGGTTATGTTGCAAACAGTGATGGCTTTTCCATCCCCGGCCGAAATTATGAAAGTGAGGGCAGTAATGAATTCGATACTCTCACTGGCGGTAGCGGCCGCGATAAATTCATGCTCGGAGACCTTTTAGTAGGCGGTGGTGGTAAGCTATACAGTTCCCCAACAAAGTTATATATCGGGCCGGGTTTTGCTACAATTCGGAACTTTACCCAAGGTCAGGATACCATTCAGCTAGCAACAAGCGATATCCAACCTTCTTTAGATAAATTCTTGATATTTCCCATCAACAACAATCGAGATTTAGCTATCCAAACGAACGGCTTGTTCGTCTACTTTCCAGATGGAAGTTCGGGAATTAGTAGCTTTGACACGATCGCTGTTATTGAAGGCGGCGGAAATCTCAAGTTGAATCTATTACCAGAATCTAGAGTTTCTCTATCTCTACTTGGCTAGAAATCTCTAAGCTAGTGGGGATTTGCCTGATTGCTGCTGGGGAGTACGATCGCACATTCGCAAAAAGGGCGATCGTACTTTTGTGTTTGCCTTAAAAATAATAAAACAGGCTTAATAATAATTAACTTGACATACTGAGTTAGTAGAGTTAGTTATAGTGGATCAAGTTTAACCGACAAGTAAGCAGACTAAGCTTGGAGAAAAACTTATGACTAACTATGACATTTTTGACGAAACATACTACCTTTCGCAATATCCTTGGGTGAAACCAGCTATTGATGCAGGAATTATAAAATCCGGCAGAGAACACTTTGAAAAGTCCGGTCAAGCCGGCGGTCTGACCAAAGTATCGCGGTACTTTGACGAAGAAAACTATCTATCTCAAAATCCAGATATTGCTCGCTTGGTTCGCACCCCAAACAATCCAAATGCGCCTTTTGCCTCTGGTTTAGACCACTTTATCCAGTTTGGTTATGATGAAGGCCGAACCCAAGTATCGCCTGACTATGACGAAGCATTTTATTTAAAACGATACCCCGTACTTGTGCCGTTTGTACAGAACGGCACTTTCAAATCGGGCTTGGAACACTTTATCAAATTCGGAGCCCAAGAAGGTCTTTATGCGAACACCTTTTTTGAACCCGAATACTTGCTGAAAAACCCCGATGTAGCAGCAGCAGTCAAGGCGGGAGTTTTCAAAACAGGTGGGGAACACTACCGAAAATTTGGACAATTTGAGCCAGCGCGATCGGCTACATTTGTCGGGACTAAAGACACTGACATTGTAACGGGATTTGGTGTAGGAAAAGTTGAAATCACTGGCGTTGAAGTATCTTTAGATGCAGCGGGAAATAGAGTTTATGAAAAAAGTTTACCCGCTCGTAACGATCGCGATACGCTCATTGGCGGTCAAGGTAGTGATACTTTCGTTCTCGGTGTGAAGGGGAATCGATTCTACAGCTCGTATATCGTCGCCAGTGGCGCAGCTACGATTAAAAACTTTGACCCGCAAGCCGATAAGATCCGCGTAGCGGGAACGCGAGGCGGCTACAATTATCAGTTTAACGCTTCTGGAAATTTTCAGATTGAGGGACTACCAAGCTCTAGGGTTGTCCCAGTGATTGCTGAAGTCGAGGGTGTTGCGAATATGCCGTTTCTAGAAAATCGGGAACCTGATTTCTTGATTTTCGATCGAGTTGCTGTATTGGATAACTTTTGGGAAGCTGGATATTTAGCAAACAATCCCGATGTTGATGCGGCTGTTCAAGCAGGAAGTTTTGCTTCAGGTCTCGATCAGTATACAAAAGTTGGGCAATTTGAAACAAATCGCTCTGCAACTTTTGTCGGGACTTCTGGGAATGATGTTGTGACTGCTTTTGGCAAGGGAAAATCGACAGTTATTGGAGTTGACTTTGAGGGCCGTTATTTGAGCTCCGGCAGCAACGAATTTGATACCTTGATTGGCAGCGAAGGTGCTGATACTTTTATTTTGGCTCATAACATTCTTTCGCGACCGAGCGCTGGTAGCTACACTGACAGAAGTGATGTATTGTATTATGGTCCGGGGGAGGCTCGCATTCGTGACTTCAACCCCGATCGGGGAGATACTCTTCAGCTAGCAGGAAAACTGGATTACCATCAAATATCTCCAGTGGGTGCAGATTTAGTCATCTCACTACAAGGAGATAGAATTGCAATTCTTGAGGGAGGTGCGGACTTAAATTTGAGACAACTGACATTTCCTAACGCTGATTTTGGGAATATCAATCCTTTCTTGCTAGGCTAGAAAGCTATTAATCTTAATGAGAAACCCGAACGAACCAAGCAACCGGGTTTCTCAAAAATTTAGCCCGACAATTAAGCCCGATCGCGCGCTAGCTTCAAAAGCTCAACCGCATCTTTGTGCCCCTCCGAAGACGCCCAAATTAACGCAGTCCAAGTATTATTATCCTTAGCTTTGATATCAGCTCCTTTATCGATTAAAAATTCCACAACTTGAGTGCGCCCGCTACCTGCTGCACTCATCAAAGCCGTCAAACCAAAATTAGTTTTAGCATTCACATCCGCCCCCGCCTCCAGCAAAAGCTGTACAATCTCCGTATGTCCGGCAGCAGCGGCACTCATTAACGGCGTCCACCCGTCATTATCGTGACTGTTGACATCCGCACCAGCCCCCAGCAATTTGTTGACGATCGCCGAATTGCCAGCCTCAGCCGCCGTCGTCAAAGCCGTCGCACCTTCCTCATCTTTGGCATTGATATCTGCACGCTGTTCGATCGCACTTTCTACAGCCGCAACATCACCCGTCTTGACGGCATTAATTAAATCTGTCATAAATTCTCCCTTGTATCCTCTCAAATATTAAATCCTATGACAGTCGATATTTTAATCCTCTCCAACGGCCCCGGAGAATTGGCAACTTGGGTGCGTCCCGCCGTGCAAGCTTTGCGCCAGCAATTGGGAAACGCGGGCACTCAAGCGCGAATCTCTGTGGTGCTGTCTCCCTGTCCGCACGCCACCGGGAAAGAAGCAGAAATAGCCTGTTCCTACCCTGAAGTGGACAGAGTGCAGGCGCCGGAGCATTTTTTTCCATTCCTATTATCTGGCAAAACTGCTGAAAATTGGGATTGGCACGAAACAGGAGTTGTTTTGTTTTTAGGCGGCGATCAATTTTTTACGGTTGTGATTGGCAAAAGACTCAAATATCGCACTGTTATTTATGCTGAATGGGACGCGCGGTGGTATCGCTGGATTGATAAATTTGCGGCGATGAAACCGGAAGTTTTTGCTAAAATTCCCGAAAAATATGCTAAGAAATTTACAGTTGTCGGAGATTTGATCGCGGAAGTAGGGAACGGGAAATCGGGCAGGGCGGGCACGGGGGCACCGCCCCTACGGAAAATAGAATTAATTGGATTGTTGCCCGGTTCTAAAGCCGCCAAATTAGCTTTAGGTGTACCGTTATGTTTGTCGATCGCCCAATCCATCCACCGCTTCCGCCCTGATACTCGCTTTGTAATTCCCGTTGCTCCTACCATAGATGTGCAAACTTTAGCAGGTTTTGCCGACCCTGAACAAAATCCTTGCCTGCATTTATTTGAGAACGCCAGCGCCGAACTTCATTTAACAGAACGACCGTTTTTGCAGACAGCAAATAACTTGCAAGTAGAACTTTGGACGCAGACGCCCGCCTACGATTTGCTATCAGAATGCAGCCTGTGTTTAACTACTGTGGGAGCGAATACTGCCGAATTGGGTTCGTTAGCCGTACCGATGATTGTTTTGATTCCGACGCAGCAATTGGATGCGATGAAAGCTTGGGACGGATTGCCGGGATTGCTGGCAAATTTGCCGTTAGTCGGTTCAGCTTTTGCGACTGCGATTAATTGGCTAATCTGGCAATTGGGAAAGGGAAAGCTTTATGCTTGGCCGAATATTTGGGCACAGGAAGAGATTGTGCCGGAGTTAATTGGGAAGCTGGAACCCGATGCTGTGGCTCAATTGGCGATCGACTATTTGAGCCATCCTGAAAAATTAGCACAAATGGGCGATCGTTTGCGTGCGGTTCGAGGAGAATCGGGGGCGGCGAAAAAAATTGCTGAATTGGTTTGTGAAGAAATTGAGGTGCAATCAAATTCTGATAAGAATTAGATTTATTTATTTTTAACCGCAGATGTCGGCAGATAAACGCGGATGAACGCAGATTTAATACAGATTAATTGGTGGAAACAGGCAAAAGAAAACTTATTTTCTCTTGCCTATTTATTATCCCAAAACTGGATTTGATCTCAAGTTAAGGTCGATCGTGCTTAGCAATCACCCAAACAGCGTGAATGATGCCGGGAATAAAGCCCAAAAACGTGAGAACCAGGTTGATCCAAAAATCAGTACCGATGCCGACAGTCAAAAATACGCCCAGAGGGGGAAGAAAAATGGCAGCGACTATGCGAATTAAATTGTTCATCTCAGTTACTCCCAACAAGTTTTCTCTTTCAATTTAACTTCACTGACTGACAGAGCCTTTCCCGAAAAACTTAGGAGGTGCTGCCATAGTGTAAACTTCGGTTTCAGCGGCGATTACCTGCCGCAAGTGACCGGGAACTTGCATCAATCCCAACAGCGTAATCCCATCCAACATCCGCAACCCGCCAGTTGTTTTCTCGGCGAGTAATTTGTCAGTAACTTCGGGTTCGGGCCGCGTATTTATTTCTTGAGTTGAAGCTACCGCAAAACCCCAAGGAGCTCCGTAAGTAGAAATAAAGCTGGTGCAGGATTGAACGTTGGGGAAAACAGATTTCAGGGTATTTACAATGCGAGCGTGCATTTTCATTTCTGCCGGAGAAACTGGACCCGCTTGCACTACGAAATATCCGTTAGGCGACATTACCTTGCGAACTTTCTCAAAATACTCTTTGGTAAACAACTGGAAAGATGGGCCTTCTTCAATGGGATCGGACAAGTCAGAAATGACAATATCCCAATCATTGTCAGTTTTATCTAAATAGTCCAAAGCATCGCCGATTACTACTTCGCATCGGGGGTCATCAAAGGCATTTTGGTGCATTTCGGGCAGGTGTTCGCGGCAAGCTTCTACTACTTCGCCGTCAATGTCGATCATCACGACTTTTTCAACTGTTTTCCAGCGCAGCACTTCTCTAATTGTAGCTCCTTCTCCGCCGCCGAGAACGAGGACTTTTTTGGGTGAACCGTGACAAATCATGGCTGGGTGCACCAGGGGTTCGTGGTACAGAAACTCGTCGCCTGTACAAGATTGCCACTTACCGTCTAAAACTAAGCCTTTGCCGTAAGTACCGGTCTGAACGACATACATTTCTTGATAGGCTGTTTTCTTGTAAGCGAGCACCGCGATGACGCCGTGAACGTAAATATCCCAAGGGGTAATGTACTCGCTCATCCAAAAATCGGCACGAACTTCGCTACCTGACATCAATTACTCTCCAAATATAAACGGCTGTGTCGATGTTGTCACAAGTAGTAGTTCTTAGCACAAAATGGTGCGGGTGTGTGAGTACGATCGACACATTAAAGCGAGATTTCTCAGCAATGCTATAGTGTGATTGCGTTCTGGGAGAGAGCAATGAGCTTGTTACTTGAGATTGCTTGTGCGCGATCGCGCGCCCAGCCGATCGCACTTTTCCCGTCGCCCCCGGTCGATCGCACTCACATTTAATATTTTCGCTTTGCATTGCCGACGGGTTTTGTACAAAGGTTGTCTGCATCGGGCAATTTTTCGCGCTGGGCCCGCCTTTATAAGTTTGCGATCGCCCTGCTTATTTACCAATAATCGGATAAAAACCCTGCAAATGCGAGAGCGCGGAATAAAAGTAGCGATCGGTTTTAACCAGATTTGTTATTAATATGTTGACATTCTGAAGGTATCTTAGATAAGATTTTTAGATCGACCAAAATAAAGGAACTGTTGAAATTTTCGGACACAATTGGCGAGGCGATGTGTTCCAAAATTGTAACTAGGTAAAGGGTGCAACTAAATTTTCTAATAAAACTGTTCGGACACTATTTAGAGTTTCAAAATAATAGCCGATGGAACCAAGAGACTGGGAAAAAAGAATCAAAGAGCTGGAAAAGGAAAATCGACTCCTGCGGGAAAAACTCGAAAATTCGGAAACCGAACGCAGCAAATTACAAGCCCTTAATCAAAAAAAAGAATCTTTGCTAAAAAAGCTCACGCAGGAATTTAGAGATTCCGAAAATATTTTAAAAGCAAGAATGTCTACACTAGAAAAAGCTCTGGAAAATCAGCAAACAACGCAGCTCAAATTGATCGAAGCCGAAAAAATGTCGGCTTTGGGCATTTTGGTAGCTGGTATTGCCCACGAAATCAACAATCCCGTTAACTTCATCTACGGCAATATTACCTATGTCAATGACTACGCAGGCGACATTTTAAAATTGCTCGCAATGTACCAGGATCGTTATCCCGAAATAGATGCAGAGATTGAAGCTTTTCTGGAAAAAATTGACATCGACTTTCTGCGCGAAGATTTGTTAAAAACTCTTTCGTCAATGAAAGTTGGCTCCGAGCGCATCCGCGAAATAGTGCTGACTTTACGCAACTTTGCGCGGGTAGATGAAGGTGAAAAGAAACCAGTTAACATTCACGAAGGAATTGACAGCACTTTGTTAATTTTGCAGCATTTAACTAAAGAAAAATCAGGTCAGTCGGCTATAAAATTTATTAAGGAATATGGAGCTTTGCCCAAGGTAGAGTGTTATGCGGGACAATTAAATCAGGTGTTTATGAACATCATTAATAATGCTGTTGATGCCCTGCGGGAGCGAGAGCAAAAGTCTTCACTGGACGAGATAGAAGCAAACCCTATGCAGATGAAAATTACTACTTCTATTATTTCCGAAAATTGGGCAAGAATTAGCATCAAAGATAATGGCATGGGAATGAATGAAGCTGTAAAAGCGAAAATTTTCGATCCGTTTTTCACCACCAAAACAGTTGGTCACGGGACGGGTTTGGGATTGTCAATTAGCTATCAGATCGTTGTGGACAAACACGGCGGGAGGTTGGAGTGCATCTCCGCAATTGGAGAAGGGACTGAATTGGTGATCGAGATTCCGATCGCCAATTCCCGCAGCTAAGATCGATCGATCGAGCTAAACTGAGGGATAATGAAAACTCCCTTTGACCGCGGCTCCTCCTAGTTTGATGTGCAACCCTATGTCTACTGTCACTTTTGGTTTGTCAACCCCTATAGCGGCAGAGGCCGGGGCATCCTACGGCAGCAGCGAACCGCCACAGCGCCCCACCGTGCGGGCAGAGTGGATCGAGGTATTGGTGGACTCTCCTTTCAGGGTTGCGGGGGACTCGTCTGGGGAGGAAAATAAGTTATTTACCTATCGTTTACCTGCGGAACTTACCGTGCAACCAGGGGATATTTTGAGTGTACCCTTTGGAAGTCAACAGGTAGGCGCGATCGCGATTCGGTTCATTTCTAAACTGCCGCCAGACTTAGATCCGGCGCGGGTTAAAGATGTCGAAGATGTTGTCAGTACGGGCTTTTTCCCACCGACTTACTGGGAATTGCTCGAACGCACTGCCACCTATTATTGCACACCTTTAATTCAAGTAATTAGAGCCTCGCTGCCACCCGGTTTGTTAAGCCGTTCCGTGCGCCGAATTCGGTTAATTAAAAGTGCTATTTCTCCGAATGCCGAAACATTTCTCAATCCCGCCGCGAGTCAAATTTTGCAATTGCTGCAAGCTCAAAAAAACGGCGATTACACTTGGCAATACCTCCAGCGCCAAGTTAAGGGAAGTTATCGGGGATTGAAAGATTTATTGAAACGCGGTTGGGTAGAAAGTTATTTAGAACCGCCCAATCCTCCCAAACCACAACTCAAACCGGCAGTGACATTAATTGCTAGTGCGTTTGTCGCAGATTTAACCAAGCGGCAACAAGAAGTATTGGAAGTTTTGCGGCGCGGTGGCGGTGAAATGTGGATGAACGATTTGCTGAGAATTTGCAGCGCGAGTTCTTCTGTTGTCAAAAATTTGGAACAAAAAGGTAGCGTTGTCATCGATCAAAGGGAAGTTCTCAGGCGCGATCGCGGAATTTCTCAATTGCCCGATGCACCAAAAACTTTAACTCATTTTCAAGCTCAAGCCTTAGCGTTTATTAACTCTTTTTCGGGATTTCGTCAAGTGCTGCTGCACGGCGTTACAGGTTCCGGGAAAACCGAAGTGTATTTGCAGGCGATCGCCCCCATCTTAGCCAGCGGCAAATCCGCCCTCGTACTCGTTCCCGAAATCGGTCTCACACCGCAACTTACAGACAGATTCCGGGCCCGTTTTGGCGAGCAAATTTGCGTGTACCACAGCGCCCTATCCGACGGCGAACGTTACGATACATGGCGTCAGATGCTGACTGGAACCCCGCAAATTGTCATTGGCACGCGATCGGCCATTTTTGCTCCTTTACCTCACCTCGGCTTAATTATCCTCGATGAAGAACACGACAGCAGTTTCAAACAAGACCAACCAGCCCCCTGCTACCACGCCCGCACCGTTGCCAAATGGCGCGCCGAATTAGAAAATTGTCCCTTAATTTTAGGTTCCGCAACGCCAGCTTTAGAGACTTTTGTCGGGACGCGAAGAGATTATTACTCGTTACCAAATATCCATTATTTATCATTGCCCGATCGCATTTATTCGCGCCCGATGCCGCCTGTGGAAATAGTCGATATGCGCCAAGAATTGCGGCAAGGGAACCGCTCAATTTTCAGCGCTTCCCTGCAAAATGCGCTGGAACAATTGCGAGCAAGACAACAGCAAGGTATCCTGTTTATTCACAGAAGAGGACACAGTACCTTTGTCTCTTGTCGGAGTTGCGGCTATGTGATGGAATGCCCGAACTGCGATGTTTCGCTTTCTTATCACCACGTCGGCGAAGCAACCGCAGAAATATTGCGCTGTCACTACTGCAACCACACGGAACGACACCCCCAAAACTGCCCGGAATGCAGTTCTCCTTACTTTAAAAACTTTGGCAGCGGTACTCAGCGAGTCGAACAGGAATTAACGAGATTGTTTCCCGAATTGCGGGCAATCCGATTTGACAGCGATACGACTAGAAATAAGGGCGATCACCGCCGATTGTTAACGCAATTTGCTAATGGGGAAGCTGATATTTTGTTGGGTACGCAAATGCTGACCAAAGGGTTAGATTTAGCTGGAGTCACATTGGTGGGAGTTGTGTCTGCTGACGGGTTGCTGAACTTATCGGATTATCGGGCAAGCGAACGAGCTTTTCAAACATTAACTCAAGTCGCGGGCCGTGCAGGCAGAGGCGACGATCCGGGGCGGGTAATTATTCAAACTTACACTCCCGAACACCGGGTAATTCAAGCCGTTAGGCGGCACGAATATGCAGATTTTGTGGAAACCGAATTAGCAGAAAGAGCGGCGCTGAATTATCCTCCTTCGGGGCGGCTGATTTTGTTGCGGTTGAGCAGTGTAGATGCAGCAGAAGTGGCGGTCACGGCGGTACAATTGGCGTCTGTTTGTCAGGAGTATATGGAGCGATTGTCTGTACCGGGGTGTGAGTTGTTGGGGCCTGCACCTGCGGCGATTATGCGGGTGGCAAATCGGTATCGGTGGCAGATTTTGCTGAAGTTGCCTTTGGATGAGTCGGTGGATTTGTCGGATTTGATCGGGTTGCGCGATCGCACGCCGCGTTCTGTTAGTTTAACTATTGATGTCGATCCGTTGAATTTTGGTTGAGGGTTATTGGTTGGGTGGGGGCGGGTTTATATAGATTGTTAGTCAGCCTCAAATATGGTTGGTAAAACCCGCCCCTACGATAACTGGTAGGGGCGGGTTTCACCAACCATCTATGGCGGAAACCAACAATCTAATAAACCCGCCCCCGCCCAACGAACAAATGTTTTATGGGGACAAAATTATGAAATACGATCGCAACAAACACCACCGCCGCTCAATTCGCCTACCAGGATATGATTATAGGACTCCCGGCGCTTATTTTATCACTATTTGCAGTTGGCAGCGCGAATGTTTATTCGGCGAAGTTATTAATGATAAAATGCAATTGAGTCCCTATGGTAAAACTGTTTTATTCAATTGGAGTCTTCTTCCCAAACGTTACCAAAACGTAGAATTAGACAATTTTATTGTGATGCCAAATCACCTTCATGGAATTATTGTTTTGAAAGGCAGCTCAGAAACAAATTATACAGAATCACATAAATTGGGGCTGATAAAATCAAAAATCCATCCTTTGTCGGAAATTGTGCGGGGTTTGAAAACATCTTCAGCACGGCGAATTAACCAAATTCGATATGTGAGTGGCGTATCGGTATGGCAGCGCGGTTATTACGAACATATCATCCGCAATGAAGAATCATTATTGGCCATTCGCGAATATATCATTAATAATCCTTTGTTGTGGGGAAAAGATGAATTGTATCCTCATACTTCAGTCAAAATTAATGAATCTAGTCCATTGGCGATCGAATGGAATGGTAAATCTTATATACAGTCGATCGTCCTGTAATATTATGTCGATGGATTTGTAGGGGCGGGTTTCACCAACCCTCTATGCCTAAAAAAACAATATAATAAACCCGCCCCGCCCAACGGTAAATCCGAATCTACATTTTTTTATGCGATCAAACATCAGGTTAATCTGGGTTATTGGTTGGGTGGGGGCGGGTTTTTATAGATTGTTTGTATTCATCAAATATTGTTGGTAAAACCCGCCCCTACAGCGGATCGTAGGGGCGGGTTTTACCAACCATTTATGTTAGAAACCAACAATCTAATAAACCCGCTCCCGCTTGGGCTAAGGCAAATCAGTGCTCCCCATCAGATAAAGGTCGCACTCCCGGGCCACGCCGCGCCCTTCATTAATCGCCCAAACAACCAAACTCTGTCCCCGGCGACAGTCACCAGCCGCGAAAACTCCTGGAATGCTGGTTGTATATTTTTCGTGCTCGGCTTTCACATTGCTGCGCGCGTCCCGTTCCAATCCCAGCGCATCCAGCAAGGGCTGTTCCGGGCCGAGGAAGCCCATCGCTAGCAACACAAGCTGTGCCGGCAACACTTTTTCCGTACCCGGGATGTGCTTCGGAATAAACTGGCCTTTCTCGTTTTTCGTCCACTCCACCTCAACGGTGTGCACAGCTTTGACATTGCCGTTTTCGTCGCCCTCGAACTTGGTCGCCGTGGTGAGATAGCCGCGCGGGTCGTCGCCGAATTTGGCTGCGGCTTCTTCTTGGCCGTAGTCGAGGCGGTAGACTTTCGGCCATTCCGGCCAGGGATTGTTGGCCGCCCGTTCAGAGGGCGGTTTCGGCAGGATTTCTAGCTGTACCAGGCTTTTGCAGCCGTGGCGGATGGATGTACCCACGCAGTCGGTGCCGGTGTCGCCGCCGCCGATGATCACGATATCTTTGCCTTCGGCGGAGATGAAGTTATCGTTGGTGCTCTTGTCTAAAAGTGCTTTGGTGTTCGCTGTCAGGAAGTCCATTGCGAAGTGGATGCCTTTTAATTCCCGGCCGGGGATGTCCAAGTCGCGGGGTTTGGTGGCGCCGGTACAGAGCACAACGGAGTCGTATTCTTTTAGCAGTTGTTCGGCTGGTAAGTCTTTGCCGACTTCGGTGTTGCAGACGAATGTCACGCCTTCGTCTTCGAGGACTTTGAGGCGGCGCATCACGACTTGTTCTTTGTCTAGCTTCATGTTGGGGATGCCATACATTAGCAGGCCGCCTGGTCGATCGGCTCTTTCGTATACTGTTACCCAATGACCGGCTTTGTTGAGTTGCGCGGCGGCGGACAAACCTGCAGGCCCCGAACCGATAACGGCGATTTTTTTGCCGGTGCGTTTGGCGGGTGGTTCGGCGGTAATCCAGCCTTCATCCCAGCCTTTATCGATAATTGCGGCTTCGATATTTTTAATCGTGACCGGCGGGTTGTTGATGCCGAGCACGCAAGCGCCTTCGCAGGGTGCGGGACAGACGCGGCCGGTGAATTCGGGGAAATTGTTGGTTTTGTGGAGTCTGTCTAGGGCTTCTTTCCAGAGTCCGCGATATACGAGGTCGTTCCATTCGGGGATGAGGTTGTTAATGGGGCAGCCGCTTGCCATGCCACTGATAATTGTGCCCGTGTGGCAAAACGGAATGCCGCAATCCATGCAGCGCGCGCCTTGGGTGCGGAGTTTATCCTCCTCCATCGGTAGGTGAAATTCGTCCCAGTTGTGGACTCTCTCGACTGGTGAGAGTTCAGAGGGCAATTCGCGCAAGAATTCGATAAAGCCTGTTGGTTTTCCCATAGTGGTGTTCTGGTTAGAATTTACTATTGTGGTAGTTTGTCAAAGCTGAAGCCTGTATGCTTATGAACTAACTATTGTCATATAAATTGTGGGCGATCGCACCTCAGATTGAGCAATTCCTACCTGAAATCTTCAATATCGCCGGGAGTCGGGGAATTGTCGGCAGACGTAAAATATAGAGCGACAGCAAAGAAACCGGGTTTTTTACGCGGATTAAAGGTTTTAAAGGTTTTGATGCAGTATTTTCGTCCATCAAACCCGGTTTCTGCGTAATTTCAGCATTGCTTATTCTGGAACGATCGCATTTACCGCTACAGCCACATCTCGAAACGCTGACGGCTTAACTCGGACGGCCCGCCAGCCTCAACTTTGAAACGCAGTCCCCATCAGGAGGGCATCGAGATCCTATACAAAAAGTTACAGACCTTGCAAAATATTATTTTCAGGATATACTACTGTAAATCTGTCAGATAAGCGGAGTTTACTTTTGGAACTCCAAAAATAGGTAAATAAACTCATGAGCATTACAATTCGGAACGTATCGAAACACTTCGGCTCATTCCACGCAATTGACAACGTGAATTTGGAAATTAAAAGGGGCTCTTTAGTCGCGCTGTTGGGGCCTTCCGGTTCCGGGAAATCGACTCTGCTGAGGATGATCGCGGGGCTAGAACCGCCGGACAGCGGTGAGATTTACCTGATCGGTGAAAATGCTACTCATCAGTCGGTGCAGGAACGGCATATCGGTTTTGTGTTTCAGCACTACGCTTTATTTAAACACATGAGTATTCGGAAAAATATTGCCTTTGCGATGGAAATTCGCAAAGTTCCTAAAGGTTCAATTAGCAGGCGGGTTGAGGAACTTTTGGATTTAGTGCAGTTGACAGGTTTGGGCGATCGCTATCCTTCGCAACTTTCCGGCGGCCAGCGGCAGCGGGTTGCTTTGGCGAGAGCTCTCGCAGTTCAACCAAAAGTGCTGCTGCTAGACGAACCTTTTGGAGCATTAGATGCTAAAGTCCGCAAAGAATTGCGATCGTGGCTGCACAACCTTCACAAAGAAGTTAACATCACCACAGTTTTTGTGACTCACGACCAAGAAGAAGCTATGGAAGTAGCCGATGAAATTGTGGTCATGAACAAAGGTAGAGTCGAACAAGTTGGCACTCCTGCTGAAATTTACGACAAACCGGCGTCAGCTTTTGTGATGAGTTTTATTGGGCCTGTCAATGTACTCTCTAATGCTGCGGGTTTGTTTGCCAGCCACGCCCCAACGCCTCGCCATAATGGTGCCGCTCATTCAGAATTAGTGTTTTTGCGCCCCCACGACGTGGAAATTAAAACTAAGCCGGAGTCGGGTTTTTCATTAGCAAAAGTCAGCCGCATCATTCATTTAGGGCGGGAAATACAAACCGAGTTAGTGTTAGAATCCGAGCAGGTAGTAACAGCTTACGTCAGTCGCGAGCGCTTCGATTCTCTACAGTTAACGCGAGATCAGCAGGTTTACGTCAAGCCCAAACACGCCATGACTTTTCCTGCTTATTCAATTTAAATCAGCGACTGCTTCTTACTCAAAATACTATCCGGGCGCTTCTACAAAACACTGCTCCCACATCGTTACCAGGCTCGTGCCTGGTAATGCTGTCTCGTGGCTCCAAACCGGAGGCCAAGCCTCCTGAAATTCATTCCCAGGCAAAGCCTGAGAACGAGAAAAACGAGAAACCCCAGGCAGAGGCTGGAAGAACTAGAAAAAAGATAGGTGAAGAATATGACTGCTAACAAATTCAAGAATTTAGCAACTAGCACTTTACTTAGTTATCGCCGTTACCTCCAGGCAGGATTAACACTTTGTGCAGGATTTGGACTGTCTGCGATCGCCTCTTCAGTTGCGTACAATTGGGAATACAAATCCATGCAAGCCGAACTGCAAGACCGACTGGACAAAATAGCTACAGACATTCAGAGAGATGTTAGCGGCAATTTAGAAATAATTCGTGCTGCAGGAGCATTTTACAGCGTATTTGACGGCGTTAAAAAACCAGAAATGGAGACATTTGTGGGTTCTGCCCTCTACCGCCATCCGAGCCTGAAGGCGATCGCGTGGCTGCCCAGTGTTTCTGACTCTCCGCAATTCCTGACTGATGAAATAGATTTAGGTTTAGATTTGACTGCCAACCGGCTAGCGTTAGAAAAAGCCGTCAAAAGACAAGAAATTATCGCGACTGACCGCCAAAAATTGTCTTCACAAAATCAACCAAGCGTCTTCGTATTTCTGCCAATTTTTAGTCAAATTTCTGCTGGCGATACTGCCGAATGGTCACAAAAATTACCTGCTAGAAATCCAGAAAATTTGAAAGGTTTTGCTTTGGGAATTTTGCTCGTCGATGCTATTGTTAAGTCAGCTTTACAGGAAACTGAACTCAACTTTGTTAATGTGTATCTTCAAGATGCTATGGCTCCTGAAGCAGAAAGATTTCTCGCTTTTTACGAAGCAAAGACTAAAAGGATCGTCACCGACGAAAACATTAAAAATCAACTCCAAATTGGGGAAAGAGCTTACTGCCCGGATGGCAGCAGTTGCACCCGCATTCTCAATATTGAAAATCGCAGGTGGTTGCTGCAACTGCGGCTAACGCCAGAGTACATTAATCCTCTAAGATTTTGGCGTTCTTTGACTGTTTTAATTTTTGGGACAATCTTAACTTTGGCGGCGACACTTTATCTAATGAGCTTGTGGAATTATACCGCTCTAATTGAAAAAATAGCAGCAGAACGCACGGCTAAATCTCAACGGCTAGAACAAACTTTGCAAGAGTTGCAGCAAACTCAAAGTCAACTGATTCAGCAGGAAAAAATGTCTAGTTTGGGTTTATTAGTCGCTGGTGTCGCCCACGAAGTGAACAATCCTATTAGTTTTATTTACGGCAATATCCACCACGCCAGCGCATATACTAGCGATTTGTTGGAGTTGGTAAAACTCTACCAAAAACACTATTTATCCCCTCCGGCGGAAATTTTAGAGTATTTAGAAAAGGCTGACTTTGACTTTCTCAGGAAAGATTTGCCGCAACTGCTGTCCTCAATGAAAATAGGAGCAGATCGCATTGTTCAAATAGTCCAATCTTTGCGGAATTTTTCTCGCTTAGATGAAAGCGAAATGAAACCTGTCAACATCCATGAAGGCATTGACAGCACTCTGCTAATTCTGCAAAGTCGCCTGAAAGCTACAGGCGATCGCCCGCCGATCGAGATTGTTAAAAACTACGGCAATTTACCTTTAGTAGAGTGCTATGCCGGACAATTAAATCAGGTGTTTATGAATATTCTGGCTAATGCGATCGACGCCCTTGAGAGTTACAACCTCGATCGCGGGCCCAAAGCAGCGAAAGCCAATCCGATCGCGATCGCCATAACCACAGAATATTCAACTCCTGACAAAATAATTGTGCGGATATCTGACAACGGCCCCGGTATGGCAGAAAATGTCAAAAAACGGCTGTTCGACCCCTTCTTTACGACGAAACCGGTCGGAAAAGGGACAGGATTGGGACTGTCCATCAGCTATAAAATTGTCGTAGAAAAGCACAAGGGTGCGCTGCGCTGCGATTCGACGCCGGGATTGGGGACGGAATTCTCGATCGAGATTCCGCTGCGGCAAGAAGTCAGACAAGCTGTACCGTTTGTTTCGAGGAAAATATCCGAGGCAGCTTAGAAAGGGCTGGGGAAGAAAAATTTTTTTCTCATTAACTACTGTAATTCGGTCGGATTATAGTATTATATGTAATAATGCCACAATCAATACTGCTTTATGCAGCTTAAACCGTTGGCACTGCCGATACTGTATAACCCAAACACGGCGAGAGTAAATATGTTCAGTGACTTGCAAATTATTTACGAACGCGACCCCGCGGCCCGCAACTGGCTGGAAGTATTATTTTGCTATCCCGGACTGCAAGCACTTTTTTTGCACCGGACAGCAAACTGGCTTTATTCCGCTGGCCTGCCGTTTGTACCGCGCTTGATTTCCCAACTGAGCCGCTTTTTAACAGGTATTGAGATCCACCCAGGCGCGAAAATTGGTAGGGGCGTGTTTATCGACCACGGCATGGGGGTGGTAATTGGCGAAACTGCGATCGTTGGAGATTATGCTGTAATTTATCAAGGAGCGACCATTGGCGGCACGGGTAAAGAAATAGGAAAACGGCATCCGACGCTGGGAGAAAATGTAGTGGTGGGAGCGGGTGCTAAAGTTTTAGGCAATATTCAAATTGGCAATAATGCTCGGATTGGTGCGGGTTCGGTGGTGCTGCGGGATGTCCCTAGCGATTGCACTGTTGTGGGAATTCCCGGCCGCATTATCTCTCGGAAAAAGCAGGTGGAAGATGCTCAAAATTCTCAAGGTCTACCGGATTTGGAAGCTCAAGCTATTCGAGCTTTGTTCGATAGAATTAAGGATTTAGAAGATCAAGTTGCTTTTTTGAAATCTCAACTCTCTCCGAACAAAGCAACTCAATTAGAGCAAGCAGAAAAAGAAAAAAATGAATTATTCCTGTCTTCTGATTTATTTATTACACAGTTTTTAGACGGTGCAGGAATCTAGTAAAGCTTCAATTTATATAGATTTTTCCCCGCAACACTATCCTGCTGCCATTGTACAGACTAACTTTGGTTCCTTAAGTAACTCGCTATGACTATTGCTTCTCTTTCCACTAAAACTTTTGATGAAACCAGCAGACATATATTTTCTCGCCGCTCGCACTTGCCCAACAGAAGCAATGCTCTGTGGCGAATTGAAAGTGGAGTAGTGCGAACTGTAACGTGGCTTGAAGATGGCACAATTATCACCTTGGGATTGTGGGGGCCTGGTGATACGATCGGCAAAGCGATATCAAAATGCGATCCTTTTCAAATTGAATGCCTCACTAAAGTCGAGGCAATTTTACTATCGGGCGATCGCTGGCTAAATAGAGATATTTTGCTCAATCACATTCAGCAGGCTGAAGACTTTATGGTAATGCGAGGTTACAAAAGAGTTGATTTTATGCTCTATCAACTATTAACTTGGCTGGCTAAGAGGTTTGGTTCTGAGGTAGAGCGAGGACATCTGATCGATATGATTTTAACGCATCAGGACATTGCAGAAATCATCGGTACAAGTCGCGTAACTGTCACTCGCACCCTGGGTCATTTTGAGCAGCAAGGCTTGATCGATCGTCTGCCACTCCACCGGATTATTCTGCAACCTTCTGAGGTGTGGCACTACGAAATATAAAAGGTTATTAACTGTTAATATTTTACGAGCGCCGATGTAGGTGATAGGAATGCGGTGCAAAAGAATTTATTTGGTGACAATGCGATATTAGAGCCAATTCAGAGTTTTCTAGACAACAGATAATTTGTATCGAATTGGCGTTAATTAAGTTTTCTCATCGACTCGTCAATAAGTTCAAAAGCAAAGGCGACGATCGCACTTGCTTTTTTCTTTGGGTTGATTTCTTTCTTCTCACTGCCGACAGATGCGATATCTCGCACCTGTTGACTACCCTTAAGTAGGTGAGTATGAATAAACTTAACGATGAGACAGCATATATCCACCTACCTACTTAATAGTTACTTTAAGGCGGCGGTATTGCCTTTAATATACTCGCTCCCTGCAACATTTGAGACTCTCCTGCTCTACCCGCTTCTGGGTCTTCCCAAGACGGTGCAAAGGGTGGAACCAAGAATGGGCAAGCTTTCCACCCACCCTGTACCCCCACGCCGAGCATCAGGCAGTTTCCGCCCCTGTGCCCGTGCTGCTCGTAATACCGACAATGCCGACAGCTTAAACCTACATTTACGTTGCTCACGGGATTTCTCCAACCGTTTTTGTAATAAAAATATACTAACACCTGTATACCTACCGGAATTATGTACTATTATATAATGTACAATTTAAACTCGATCGCCAGTGGGGAATGTGGAACTATCTTCTAGAGTACAATATGCCCTGTTAGCCCTCTTGGAACTGGCGAGCCACCACCCGAAGGATTCGCCCCTAACAGTAAGCGAACTTACTGCTTCTCAAGAGATACCGGAACGCTATTTAGACCAAATTCTTGCCGTGCTGCGGCGTGCAAGTATTGTCCAGAGTCTGCGGGGTGCTAAAGGCGGTTATTTGCTGGCGAAAGAGCCCTGGCAGATTACTTTGCTAGAGGTGTTTTCGACACTCGAAGGCGACGGCAGCGGTCCGACCCAAAAAGTTTCGGAATCTGTAACAATAGAAAAAACTGCGGTGCTAGAAATATGGCAGGAAGCTCAACAGGCATCTTGGTCTGTTTTGGGGAAATATACATTACAAGATTTGTGCGAACAGCGGGATGTTCGCAAACAAGCACATCCCATGTACTACATTTAAATGGAGAGAAATTAAGCCATGAGAATTGCTAAGGATGTTACAGGAATAATTGGCAGAACTCCTTTAGTTCAGCTCAATAAAATTCCCCAATCCGAAGGAGTAGTTGCTCAAATTGTGGCCAAATTGGAAGGGATGAATCCGGCTGCTTCGGTGAAAGATCGGATTGCAGCGAGCATGATTCAGGCGGCAGAAGATGCGGGGTTAATTCAACCGGGTAAAACTATTTTAGTTGAACCGACTTCAGGCAATACTGGAATTGCTTTGGCAATGATCGCAGCGGCGAAAGGGTACAGTCTGATTTTAACGATGCCGGATACGATGAGTACGGAACGCCGATCGATGCTGAAAGCTTACGGAGCTCAGTTGGAATTAACTCCGGGACATGAAGGGATGTTAAGCGCGATCGCCCGTGCGGAAGAAATTGTAGAAGAAACCCCCGACGCTTTCATGCTGCAACAGTTTCGCAACCCCGCTAATCCGAAAATTCACCGGGAAACAACGGCCGAGGAAATTTGGGAAGATACAGAGGGTAAAGTAGATTTTTTAGTTGCTGGAGTTGGCACCGGCGGTACGATTACTGGAGTTGCTGAAGTAATTAAACCGCGAAAGTCTAGTTTTAGGGTAATTGCAGTTGAACCCGCAAGCAGCCCCGTGCTTTCGGGAGGCAAATCTGGTGCTCACAAAATTCAAGGGATTGGTGCAGGATTCATCCCGGAAGTGTTGAAACCAGAGTTAATTGATGAGGTGCTCGCAGTTAGCGACGCAGATGCGATCGCTTACAGCCGCCGACTTGCCAGAGAAGAAGGATTGTTGTCAGGAATTTCTGCCGGCGCCGCTTTGTGTGCCGCAATTCAAGTCGGCAAGCGTCCCGAAAATGCTGGAAAATTGATAGTTTTTGTGCAGCCTTCTTATGGCGAACGCTACCTCAGTACAGCCTTGTTCAAAGATTTAGAATTGCCGACGATCCGCGAACTCGAATCATTAGTCAGCAATTATTAAATAGTAGTAGGGGCGAGCTTCATTACAGCGACATTGCTATCAGCTTAACCCGAAAGACCGCCAGGGAATTAATTCCCTGGCTCAAAGCGAAAGTCCTCTTCAGAGGACTAATGAGTTAATAGTCCTCTTCAGAGTACTTCAGCTTTGAGGCAGGGGTTTAAACCCCTGCCGGACTGCACCGAAAGCGCATATTTGTTGACAGCAATACTGCTGACCTTAGCCTACTTTTCAGACTTGATACAACTTCCAACTAGCCATCGCCAACATTCCGTAAATAACAAACTTTAGCGGGCGTTGAGGCATAATTTGGCAGAATTTAGCACCTACCAAAACTCCCGGCACCGAACCCAACCAAATTGGCAATACTAAACTCCAGTCTACTGTTCCGAGGCTGAGGTGTCCCAGAGATGTAAACATCAACAAAATTGCCGCCTGGGAAATATCTGTACCCACCAATTTAGAAGTATCCAGGCGGAAAAAAGCAATCAGCAACAGTGCAAACATCGAACCGGAAGACACGCTAGTGATTCCCACTATGCAGCCTAAAATTGCTGCCGCACTCACAGTACAAATACGGCCATAATTAGTATTTAAGTCCCATTTTGGGGTTGCAGGCAATTTAAACTTAGGGAAAAATGTTTTGACCACTAATTGGGTCAGCGATAAAGCGACAATTAGGGCGATCCCTACTCCAAGAACACGCAGCAATATGCTGTCTAAGTCCTGACTGCCGCTGGATTTGATGCAGTGTAAAATCCACACGCCAGTCAGCGAACCGGGCACGCTGCCCAAAGCCAACCACTTAACTATTTGCAAGTCGAGGGTCTTTTGCTGCCAGTGTTTGAAGCCACCAACAACTTTCATCAGTGTAGCAGCTACGACATCCGAACTAATAGCAATTGATGCTGGAATATGGAAAACAAAAATTAACATTGGGGTGATGAGCGAGGCTCCGCCAACTCCGGTCAAACCAACGATAATGCCCACAAAAAAGCTGAGAAATGATAGTAATAAGTAGTTCACTGTTATGCCCAAAAACTGTGTATTTAAGCGCTGCCAACCAACAAATAGATAACTTGGGCGGCTACAACAACACAGCTACACAGGCTAAATCTCACTTGCATTTCAATAAGTCTTACCAAAAATTTGTCTTTTCAAGGCTTTTGACTAGCCGCGTTTTCAGGAACAATATTATTGGTAAAAGTAAGTAAATGCAAATAAACAAGACTACAGAAATTGTAGTGTCAAAGCTCCCTGATTTTCTTATATGTACCTGTGTAACTGATGAAAAACCCTGGATTCATTTATGGGGTGTATATTCGGCGTTCTACCTTGAAGTGACGAGCGTCACAGGTAAAGCAGAGCTGAGGTTAACCGACTGCTGGCCGGCAAAGAAATCGGGAGTTTCGAGAACATTAAAATGAATCAATGCCACAATGACAAGAGTGAAGGCGGTTGATGATACTAAACCCGTCAATAACTCTTTTTTGAGGTTTTTGTCCTTGGGTTTGTCTGTAAAAACATCTAAAGTTCCTAGCTGCATCAACAGAATTCCCACAATATTGGAAAGCCAGTAGCCGACAATCGTGCAAGGAAATAGTAAGTCTGGGGAAAGCCAACTACAGATATACCCAAAGGCGTAGGCAATTGGCAGATTGAAAAATATGTCGTTCCACCAACACAGGGGTGATAGCAAATATCCAATTGCCAGAAGCAACCCGCCTCGGATCTTTTTAAACCAGACTTCGTTAAAGCCCTTAGCTTCTGGCAACTGTTGGGTCAGTTGTCCTGCAAGCTGGTACTCTTCAATGACTTTTTTAGCGTTTTCCACGTTAATAGCTCATTACTCGATCGACTTACCGTAGTTTAACAGCCCAAATCAGTTATGTCTAGTAAGTCGATAAAGTTACCGTATTTCCGGGGCAATCGGCTAAATCTAGTTTTTTCCCGGTACAAAAATATCTATCCGGGAGAGCTTGTTGAGAATGCTGGCTGGTGATGACTTAAGCGCCGATCGAGAAATTGAAAGTTTCAGGCAAATGCTTGACAGTTTGCCAAAGATATGCAGTATCGATGCCCCAGTAATATTGCAGGTAAACGAGCAAAAGCCCGATCGCGACTGTCACGCCCAGCAATTTAGGGACTATTTTCGCGACAGTCTCCAGCACTACGAATGCTGCCCAGATAGCAGCACCTAAGATGATAATGGAAGCGATCGTGGCAACTGTATCGCTGTTCATAATTAACTCCTGTTGACAATCAATCGGGTATGACAGAACTACTTGGGCTCAGGGCGATTGCCAAAATCGAATAAATTACTCCAATTCCCAATAAGCCCACAGCGAAACTGAAAAATAAAACCATGGCGTCTGGGGGATTGTAGGTATCGTGGTCAATTTGGTGGCGAACGGTGAAGTAATGCACAGTTGAGATTAAGACTGTCACCCAACCTATTAGAGAGAAGATTAAACCCAACTTCCACCCCATCGCCTGACGGTAATCTACGGGCATTTGCACGACGCGAAGTCGGATGATGACGACGCCAAAAGCCATGAGGGCGATCGCGGCCCGCATCCAGGCTAAGAAGGTGCGCTCATTTGCCGATCGATCGATCGCCCGCGACAGATTTTGCTGCTTTGGTTTCTCATCATCTACTTGCATCGGTTTGAACGATAATTGCACGCGGTCGAACTCTTTAATATTCATATTAAACCGCCACCATTATTCAGGTGCCATCAAACCAAATGAGCTAGAAGGAACGGTGAACATATAATAAATTACCCCAGCCCCTAGGATGGCGATCGCGAGGCTGAAAAGAATTACCCAGCGATCGGTAGGTTCATAAGTATCGTAATCGATATCGTGACGGACGCCAAAGTAGTGCTTAGTTGAGAATAACACCGTCAGCAAACCCACTGCTGAAAAAAGCAAACCCAACTTCCAGCCATTGCCGGGAGTTGGGAGTAGAGGGGGATGAAAGGTGCGAAGGCGCACGATAACTACGCCAAAACCCATCAACGATATTGCTGTCCGCATCCATGCTAAATAAGTGCGCTCGTTTGCCAAGTGATCCCGCACCCGAGACGGATTTGGTCGCCTAGTCTTTTCTGTATTTACTTTTGTGGATTTCCAATTTAATAGCATAGATCAACCTTTTAATTTTAACTGGAAATAAGAAGGTAAACCGATATATTTTCTCTGGGACGATTATCCGCCGGGGATCGCTCCCCGGCGGGTTCTTGCGTTGCAACGGGCTTTACACAGGCGATCACATTACAACTTCACCAAACCTAATCATTTTCCTCAGTAGGTGCGTTGGGAACTTGCGTATCTATGTACGCCTGAGTCACATCAGGAACAAACCAATTCGCATCCCCAGGCTGGAAAACTTTAGCAGTAGGAACGTTGAATTCTACAGCCCCCGTATCGGGATTAGCTCTGGCTACAACTTGAGTTCCGTCAACTATCTTAACAGCTAGACCGCCAGTCAATTCTTCGGAAGGTTGATCGGTCGCCCTTAAATCGGTTGCTTTGATATCGCTGGGTAGATAAATTCCATCGCAATCCCATTTATGTTCAGTTGTTTGGCCGTCAGCTATAAAATAAAGGGCATTCTCGTAAGAAGACTCCGCTGCTTTTTTGCGTTTCGGGCCGTAGACAGCCAGGGTTTTTCCGGTTTCGTTGCGGCACTGACCCCAAGGTTTTCCCGTTTCTAAAGTGTATTTTTGAAACTCCAATTGAGCGATTTTTTTCCGGAGTTCCTCAGGGGTATAATTCTGGGCGGTATCGGGTGCGTCTTTCGCTGCCTTTAGAGTGTTCAGAGCTTCAGTCACCTCTATGTAATCGGGATTGCTCGCATATTTCGGCGTTTTTGGAGCGTCGGCCCAGGAGGGAGGAACGAATACTAAATTGGCGACCATTACCAAGAGCACTAAAACAAATTTGAAGATTTTCACAATTTTTCTCCTTTTCTCGATTGTCAGGTTTTTTCCAACTTTCTGTTTGCTTGCTATTTTAGGACTTAGGCAAAAACGATATCTCTTTAACGGGTTTGCCTGATAAACCAAATTTTGCAGAAGCAAAAAATCTGTTTTTTTTGCATGATACCTATTGTCAAATTCGCTCTGCGTGGGGTAGTGGCGAAGCGATAGGGCGAGCTTTTAGGGATTCATCGTCAAGTTTTTAGCTCGCTTTGATTCACCACTACAGGATTTCTTGAGACAAGAGGTATATTGTTGCCTAAGTCGGGCAATTGGCTAGCTTAAAAGATGGTTTTAAGTTTCGTGAATACTTGAGGCTAAATTAGTTTGAAGCTGCTTTTAGCTTTGTCACTCACTTCATTATTAACTTAGCATATTTGTTGATTAAAATCAAACAATTTAGCGCATTTTTTAAGCAAACAATTGTTAAGGAAAAAGTGATGAGTTAGGACTTGTGACTTATGGCAAATTATCTACCTATAGAGGGATGAAAGTAGCAGAACATTGGCTGAGCATTAGTTAGATTGAAATGGCGGAAGCAGCCGATAACTACCACTTTCAATCAGGATGAATATTCCCAAACCAATCAAGACAAAAGGGACAACAGCCTTGGTATAGCGCGTCAAAATAGGGGCGATCGCCCTTTGGCGAGTTAATCGGTACGCGACATAAGACCAAACACCTACCATCACCGAGAAAACCGCCAAAATCACCACCAAGCTCGGCAAATCGCTGCTAGCAAACAGCGGCAAATAAATACCGATGTTGTCACCCCCGTTGGCCACTGTTACCGCAGCCACATTCAAAGTTTGGGGATTGAAAAGATTGGCGAGTTTTGACACAGCAGATGAGTTGGATTGACGGTTAAATTCGCCCGATACTGCTTGTACGTCATTTTCCTCATTTTCTGGCTTGACTAAGTGACTGATGCCGATCGCGATCGGAAGCAAACCCAGCAAGCCAATCCAAGCTTTCGGCACAATTAAACCGCCAAAAAAACCGGGCAAACTAGCAGCGATAAGTGCTGCAAATCCGAGGTACTTACCGACAAAGATATGCCGGGGGCGGAAAGTATCATTTACCTGGGCGAAGAACAGCATCGAAAGCACCATATCGTCGATATTGGTTGCGGCAAAAGATGTAATCCCGGCAATAATCGCTGCTGCAATCCAATTCATGTGCTGTCCCTGCAATCTTTCTAAACTTCCGTTTCGCTGGCGTTACTTCTGCTCATAGTTATCAAACAGAAACCGCAACCCACTAAAGATATTATACTTAAAGTTGGGCTTGCCAGAGTGCCGCTTTTCACCAGAATCGCCATTCCCAATCCGATTAAAACAAAAGGTACTAATTGATTGCCGTAGCGAGTCAAAGTATCCGCGATCGCCCGCATCTGAATTAACCGATAAGCAGCGTAGCACCAAACGCCCACCATCGCGAAGAATACGCCGAGAATCACCGCCAAACTTTCTAAAGTATTGCTAGCAAAAAGCGGTACATATATCCCGATATTGTCGCCCCCATTTGCCACCGTCACCGCTGCTACGCTGTAAGTTTGAGGAGACAGAAAACTGCTAAAAAAAGATTTATCAGATTGCTCTAATTCGGCCTCAACTTCCGAATCGTCAGTTTCTGGATTCAGCAAGCGGCTAAGCCCGATCGCAATTGGCAGCAAACCCAGCATTCCGATCCAATCTGGCGGAAAGATTAAGCGACCAAAAAACCCCGGAAGGCTAACCAAAACCAGTGCAGTAAAGCCCAGAAACTGACCGAAGACGATATGCCTGCGCCGAAATACTGCATTCACCTGCGAGAAAAACAGCAGCAGAATCAGAATATCGTCTAGATTCGTAGCCGTAAAAGCTGTCATTGCCGTAGAAATTGCTGTTAGTAATTCATTCATTTCTGTGTCTCCTCCGATTTTTTATTTCGTTGTACTTGCTTGGTTCGTATCTTCGGAACTGGCAAGATGCTCGTTCCACAAAAATTAAATTTTATTGTGGGCTGTTGAGCAGAGCAACGCCTTTGAAATGCTTATTGACAATGCTGCAATATCTCAGTAAAAAGCCCGTTGCTAAAAACTATTGATTCTGACTGCGAACAGGTAACTGCTAATCAAAAACGCTCACTGTCAAAGGGGACTGCTTTGAATCGAACACCGCCGTAAATCGCATTTTATTACTCGAATTTGGCATGAATTGCGTCAATACCTTGCTCCATTGAACCCACAAGTCCAGGATAGCGCCGCCGCTGCAAGAAAAACCACCCGCAAGTAAGCACCAAGTAGATCAAGAACAAGTAAGGAAACGCATCGTAAGGAGCTTCGGGAACTGGGAACATAGTGCTGCCTGGAATGCCCACACTACCGGCAATCGGAATCATCATAAATGCGATCGCCGCCACCGAGAACACCACATCCTGCAGGCGCAATTTACCAATTTTGTGCAGGTAGACCGGAGCGGCGATCGAAATCAAGATGTATACCGTTAAAAATCCGTAGCTGCAAATTGCCCCCAAATAACCCATACAATCGAACAGTTTGATGTTAAACATAGACATCACAGCAGGCACCAAAAATGTCACGAATGTACACATTGTTACTGCAACGTGGGGAGTTTTATTAGATGAATGCGCTACACCTAATGAAGAGTGAAACAAACCGTGGCGCGCCATCATAAAAAACACTCTCGCGGCTGGATTTATGCTGCCGAGCACGCAAGCAAAAAAGCTAAATAAAGCGCCGAAAGCCACTAACTCACCCAGCCAACCCATGCCCACTTGTTGCGCCAGAAAAGTCAGAGGTTCTTCACTATTAGTAATAGAAACTCCAGTACCGCTAAAACCCAAAACCTCAATATAAGTCATCAAAATGAAGAATAAGCCTGCCATGACAGCACTGCCCATGACAGCCCTGGGGATATTTTTTAAGGGTTTTTTCGCTTCGTCGCCCAGAGATGTAGCACTTTCAAAACCAGAGAAACCAAACATTACTAATACAAGTCCCGTCGCTATATTGCCGGGAGTTACGCCTTCCAAAGTTAATTGGGACATATCCAGGGCAAAACCTTTGTGCGCCCAGATGATAATTCCCAAGATAAAAATCGCTGCCACTGATGCCCCCTCCAGCCACAGCATCGCCATAGCTGAGAGTTGGATATCTTTATAACCTGCATACCAAGCAACGCCCGCCCCGATCGCTAACAGCGTAATAGGTGAGGGATGGATGCCTAAATGACCGATGAAAGTACCCGTAAAGTTGGCAAAACCACACAAAACGGCCATCGCAGTAAATAGATAAGCCAGTACCAAACTCCAGCCGCAAATTACGCCGGCAGTCGGGCCTAGTCCTTTAACAATATAAGAATAAAGAGAACCTGCAGAAGCCGATCTGCTGGCAAATTGGTTGATATTGATGCTGACAAATACTAGGCCTATCAAGCCGATGAGAAAGCTCAGCCAAGCCCCGTTACCCGAAAGAGCGACAATTAACCCTATATTAGATGCTGGTATCGTTGTAGGTGCAATGACGGCAAAGGATTGAGCTAAAACCTCCCCGAAGGAGAGGCAGTCCGGCTTTAAGCCGTGGGGACTGTGATTTTTTTGCGTTTTCTTGGTCATTTATCTTCTCTCTTTTTGTCGATCGACTTTTGGCGATCGGCTTAAACTTGTCGGTGCTGCTTCAGCATGGGGCCCTGCGTTAGAAGCTTAAGTATCACATTAAGGCTCTTGAGGGGTAGAATCAAATGTTGTTTTTTATCGAATTAATAAATACAAGTGATGCAGTGCCACCCCGAGAAGAACTGTTGGAATAGCAGACCTATCTGTCGTCAAAAGCTCAAACCCTTGACCTTAAAAGTAAATTTCAAATACCGGCTGGGAACCGTGCTTTTTGGGGAATTCCAATCTGTACCAGAGACTCGATCGAAAAGTTCAAGTCAAAGTTTAGTCGCCAGAGATTTTAATCTCAAAAAATAACTGTATTTAGTAAAAGGGTACTCAGCATGGCCGGAATGACGCTTGACCAACTGCGAGTTTTTCTAGCTGTCGCGGAACACCTGCACTTCAGCCGCGCAGCCGAGGAACTTTACATCACCCAACCCGCTGTCAGCGCGACAATCCAAAGCTTAGAGGCGCAATACGGAGTAAAACTATTTCACCGCATCGGCCGCCGCATCGAAATCACAGATGCTGGGAAGTTGCTGCAAGTTGAAACTCAGAAAATTCTCGACCAAGTTGCTTTGACTGAGAGAGGTTTGCGGGAGTTGAACGACTTGCAACGAGGCGATTTAAACTTGGGTTGCAGTCTGACCATTGGCAATTATTGGTTGCCTGATAAACTTAGCAAGTTCAAACAAAAATATCCTGGTATTTGCGTGAATTGTACTTTGGCAAATGCCGAAGAAATTTGTGCGGGGACGGCGACGGGAACATTTGATTTGGGTTTAGTGACGGGAGACATCAAAGCTTCGCTTAAGATCACTCTGGAAGAAGAAGTTGTAGGCAGCGAACGCTTGCTGATTGTAGTTGGCAAATCTCACCCTTGGTTTGAACGTGCAGATGTGAGTTTAGCGGAAATTGCGGAAACGGATTGGGTGATGCGAGAAGCTGGTTCTGGAGTTCAGCAAATGTTGGAACAAGCTTTGCAAAGTTGGGGCATTAATCCCAATGAATTGAATGTAACTTTAGTTTTGAATAGCAGTGAAATGGTAAAAGCAGTGGTGGAAAGTGGCACAGGTGCAGCCGCTATTCCTGAATTGATGGTAAAAAAAGAATTGCAGCTATCTACACTACGAGCGATTAAAATTATAGATAGCCAACCAAGTTCTAATGTATGTTTTGAAATAATTAAACCAGTTTTAAAACTGAAGCACCGACAGCGTTTTCAAACGGCAATTACTAAAGCTTTTGAACAGATATTAACTTAAGGTGCTGGTAATTGCTAATTGATCACTTACGCACCAATACTCAAGAAACCAGTTTTTTTACCAACATAAAAAGCTAAACGCCGTGTATTTTCGTAAAAAACCCGGTTTCTCCCCACTCGTGCGTCCAGGAGTATAATTATCTCTCAACCAATTTCCTCAAGTCCAATAAATTTTTACCCCCATCACCAACAATCACCGGCAATTTCCCATCCCATTTTTCTATAGCCTGCCTTTCCAAAAGTTCCGGAGTCAAATTGTCCCGCAGCAACCTTTGCACTTCGGCTTCTCCCTTGGCTAAATTCACCTTAGCCTCTGCCTGTTTTACTGCCTTCAGCGCTAAAAACTCCCCTGTTTTTGCCTCCTGTTCGGCAATTTGTTTCGCCTCCACCGCCTCGCTAAACCGCTCCGAAAAGTGAACGTGTACTAAAGAAATATCGTCAACGGCAATGTGATATGTAACCAGCCTCAAGGTCAAAGAATCATCGACTGCGGCTTTAACTTCTCCCCGTTTAGTAATAATTTCTTCAGCCGTGTATTTTGCCATAACTGCTTTTAATACTTCTTCAACCGCCGGCTCTATAATGCGAGCCACGACTTCTTTTTCGTCACCTATTTGTTGAAAAATAGCATTTGCTTCTTCTGGGATAATATGCCAATTTAGCGCTACATCCGTGAAAACATCTTGCAAATCTTTTGAGGAGGCTTCAGCGGAACTTTCCTGTTTTTGCACCCTGACGCTCAACTTTTTTACACTATAAACTGTGGGGACTATTACGTGAATTCCTTCTCCGAGTACCTGTTCTTGCACTTTACCAAACTGCATCACCACGCCCCTTTCTCCAGCGTTGACAATGACAAAAAATTTGGACAAAATAGCTAAAAAAACTATCAATAGAGCTAGTTTAACAGCTATGTAAACATCATTATTTTTTTTATTGCTTCTTGGTTTGAGTGTGTCAACGTTACTGCTGGATTCTAAAACCATGTTTCACCCCGATCGCACTTAATTGTCTGCTCAATATTGACTTAATAGGTATTCTATTTTCCGGCCCTCAACAACTGTTCAAAATCCGCTGCTGCCAAAGGAGGACTAAACAAATATCCTTGCATTATATCGCACTTATAGCGCCAGAGAAAATCTTTTTCGGTTTCTGTTTCAACTCCTTCGGCAATAACCTCAAGACAGAGACTGTGCGCCATTTCAATAATAGCTTTCACAATCGCTGCATTTGTGCAGCCATCGGTGATATTGCTGATAAAACAGCGGTCTATTTTTAAAGTATCGAAAGGGTATTGCGTCAGATAGCTTAAAGAAGAATACCCAGTTCCGAAATCGTCAAGAGATATACAAACTCCCAAATTTTTCAAGTGTTGCAAAGTCGCGATCGCACTTTCGGCATCTTCTACCATCAAACTTTCTGTCAGCTCTAATTCCAAACTGCTCGCTTCCAAACCAGTTTCTGCTAAAATTTGGGCAACTCTGCTGCTGAGATCCGGTTGGTGAAATTGGCGTGGCGACAGATTCACAGCTATTCGGAGCGGAAAACCAGCATTTTGCCAAACTTGCATTTGCTGGCAAGCTGTCTGCAAAACCCACTCGCCTAACTCTACAATGAAGCCAGTTTCTTCGGCATGGGGAATAAATTCTGCAGGCGAAATTAGCCCTTTTTCTGGATGTACCCAGCGCACTAAAGCTTCTGCGCTCATAATCTTACCTGTCTGGACATTGACTTGCGGCTGATAGTAAACTTGGAATTCTTCTCGTTCCAGTGCGTTGCACAAACGGGTTCTTATCTGCTCTAATTTGTCGGCAGTATTTTGGATAAATTCGCTGCTTTGCGATCGCAAAGTATTGTACTGTTCTGCGACAGCTTCTTGTTTTTTCAAACGGCTCGATACCGCGCCCACCAGTTCAGCTTTACTAAAAGGTTTAGTCAGGTAATCATCTGCTCCCAATTCCATACCTTGTCGCATTTCAGAGCGATCGGCTCTACCGGTGAGAAAAACAAAAGGTACTGTAGCAGTAACAGGATTAGATCGCAAGGCCATCAGCACCCCATACCCGTCAAGTTCTGGCATCATCACGTCGCAAATAATCACGTCGGGAACATTTGACACTGCCGCATATAAACCTTGTGCTCCATTTTCTGCACCCCTCACGTCGAAACCTTCAGCTTTGAGGAGTTTGAGAATATTCTCGCGAATTACTTGCTCGTCCTCAATCACTAGAATCTTTTTCATACGTCATTCCCTGAAAGCGATATAATTGATAGGCGTTACTGAACGCGATAAGCGTCCCAATAACTGAGAACGCACAGCTCGATGGACCCAACAGCGGAATATTTTCCGACACAAATAGCAAACACCGGAAAAACGCTAATTTTTCAAGCACAACTAGATTAATGTTTCTCTGGTTACTCAGTGCCGTCCGTATTATTACGAGGTTAATTAATAATCTCTCAACTAATTCTAGGCGATCGATAGTTAGCAGCGCCTTAAATAACTGCTAAACTAATTGTGCCACCTGAACGATTGTCTGCAAACAATCTCAGCCTATTTATACCAGTTGCCAAAAATAATGCAACTGCAAGCAAGTTCCAAACCCTTGCGGAGTAAGTCTTCTCCATTCTTCAATGTAAAATCTAAACTTTTAAATCTCAAATGGTATTACCTACTGGATTCCCTGAACCCGCACAGATTGGGGTCATAGAAGTTAAGCAATATCCTCACTACCGCGCTGTCACCTACACCCACGCGGGCGATTTGCGACAAGCAACTGGCATCGCCTTCAATCCCTTATTTCAACACATCAGCAACAACCAAATAGCGATGACAACGCCAGTAGAAGCGCGCTACACGGAAACTTCCGGGCAAATCGATGCAGTTCCCCAAGCAGAAGTTTCGTTCCTCTATCCCGCACCAAATATCGCCCCCAGCAGCGTTAACTCCGCTGTAGAAGTCACAGATACTTCTCCGATGACAGTTGTCAGCATCGGCGTGCGCGGGGCCTACACTTGGGAAAGCTACGAAAATAACCTCCAGAAACTCAAAGATTGGCTTCAAGAACATCCCGAATACGAAATAGTCGGGCCGCCGCGCCGCTTTTTTTACAATTCCCCGATGACGCCGGAAGCAACTAAAATCAGCGAGGTACAAATTCCTATCAAGTGCCGCTGACGTGAACAACTAATTCGCGAATGTGAGCCCGCTGGCGGTGTTCCCACAGGTAAATTCCCTGCCAAGTTCCTAACAGCAACCTGCCGCGATCGATCGGGATTTGTTCAGAAGTATGAGTTAGCGCAGTGCGAATGTGCGCCGGCATATCGTCTGGGCCTTCCGCATCGTGAATGTAGCGATCGCCCTCCGGTACCAGTTTAGCCAAAAAGTTAGCCAAATCCTTAAGTACATCCGGGTCAGCATTTTCTTGAATCACCAAACTAGCAGAAGTATGGCGCAAAAATAAACTACAAAGTCCCGTTTTAATACCTGAATTCGCCACCACATCTTCTATCTTAGGAGTGATTTTGCACAGAGATTTCCCTGTAGTTTGAATCTTGAGTATCTGTTGATAGTGATTCATTCGATTTTAGATTTGAGATTTTGGATGAGACTGATGCAAAAGTCTTCTGTCGGCGGAGGTAGACTTTGTTTGTGTAAGATCGATTTCTAATCGCACTTATGCAAAATAGTCTACAACAGCTTGGGCGATCGCCTCCGTACCATTTTTATCCAATTTATCCGACAAACAGGGCGGATGCAGCGGTTGTCGCAAAAACTCCCACTCCCCCTCAAAAAATTCCGTCTCCGTCAAGATTTGATGTTCCGCATAATTTTGAATCCCTTCAAGCAACACCGCAGCTTCTGCAAAACCTTGTCTCATTATAGAAATAACAGGTATTTCCAAGCGCAAAGCTTCCGCAAAAGTGCTGTATCCCGGTTTAGAAACTAAGCGCCCACACACAGGCATAATATCAACCGGACGCGGTAAAATCGGGAAAGATTGTGCAAACTCCTGATTTTTGACATAAATCAAATTCGGCAAATCGGGAGCTCCCGCATCAAAAGTAATAAATTGCCAGTCGCTAAATAGCTGTAAATTTTGATAAGGAATTTCCTCTAAACCCAATCCGCCGAAAGTCAGCAATACAGTTTTTTCCAGCGGTGTTTCGATGCCTAATACTTCCCGAATTTTTTCATTACTGTAGCGAGGATTGCCGCCAGTCAAGCCCACATCTTGAATATTTGGGAAAGCTGCCATCGGTTCGTGTAATGGAAGACGAAAAAGCCGATCGCACATTCCGAAACATTCACCAATCCAATCTGCGATTTCTACAAATTCCCCGCCCCAATCGCGATAGATAAAATCCCACCCAAAATTGCTCATCATCCAGCAAGGAACCCCAGCCGCTGCTGCCATTCGCGTTGCCAAAGGAGGAATGTCTGCCAGCACCAAACCCACCCGATTTTGCTTGATAAAATTAACTTCACCTGCAATTAGGGAATTTTGCTTTTTCCTAATTTCCCGCAATTTTTCCAGCGTCGCGTCTTTATCCATATTCAAACTGTCAGCTTGCACGACACCCACATCAAAAGCGCGGGGACGGTGGATAAAGTCGCCACCAATATAACATTCTAGCAGCCAGCGAGGTGCTGTTGTTGTGATAATTAGTAAGATATCTGGATTTAATTCTTGAATTTTTGCAGCTACGGAAGCAACTCGGACAGCGTGGCCGAATCCGTGATTGGTGATGGCAATATATAATGTTGGTCGAGACATTGATAATTAGGAATTGGGAATTAGGAATTGGGAATTGGGAATTGGGCATCGGGGATCGGGAATTGCGGTAGAGACTGGAAGGCAACAAGGCCAAGCTTCAAGCGACGCACCACCAACAATGACACAATTAATAACGAATGACTAATGACTAAGCGGTTGTGTATTTAACTTGTAGATTCCTGGCGTTCCTCTGAGCAACTGCCCAGAAGAGTTTTATTATTATTGACTATACTAAAATTAGTTTTTAATGATGAACGGCACTCCTCTATTTATGAATAAATTAAAACTCAAATTTTTCCTCCTAACTTAATTATAATTTTACAGGGATCAAATATGCAAGAACTGATCAATCGGACGCACCCTTAGACCAAACAGGCAATTGATTAATCTTGTCCAGCGTTATATCTACATACTTTTTACCGTCCGCCGCCAGATTTTCCCCAAAATATCCCTCATCGCCGTCGTGCTTGTGAGGGCCACTCACAGCTTCTGCATAGCGGCCTTGCAAACGAGCTTGGTTGAAAGGAGAAGTCGCGTACCAGTACCAGCGACTCGGAAAAACTATGCCGCCAATATCCTCAATTGAATCGCGAGTGCCGCGAAAGTGGAAAATGCGATCGGCCTCTGCAAAACCATTTTCTCCTGAAAAGACGCCTCCAACCGAAACAACGGTAATTTCGGCCTTCAGCCATTCTTTAAGATAGCGAGTAGCACCCAAAGCAACTTGTGCGCCGCCGCTAGTGCCAATTAAAATAACTTTCAAAGGTTGTTTAGAATTAACTGAAATGGGAGATTGAGCATTCATGCGATCGATAATTGCATTAGCCATTCCCTGATTGTATGCAAAGCCGTAGCGATAATCTAGAGAAATTGCAAACCTCCAGAGATTGCGAATTTTAATGAATATATTCCCCGCAATCGGCCCTTTTTTTGCCTGTTCTGCAAACCGCCAAAAAGGAGCTAGCCATCGCTCTCCTCCTAAACTTTTGTTAGACGCTGAATAAGGAAAAACATCGCCCACTGCTACGCACTGCGGGTGAGTTTTAACTAAACGCTTGAGAAAGAACTCTTCGCCAGGGGTTAATTCGTCCCCCGAAAAATCCCCAACTCCCGGTAAAAAGATGATATAACAATTGAGTTGCGAAGACTTGCGGGCTTCTAAATTGGCCTTGTTTGAGGGTAATATCTCCGGCGGGTTTTTCTTGAGACCCAAAGTTTCGGCACTTTGATTCAGCCACCATATAACAGTCCCCACCGGCGAAAGAATGCCCCAAATTATCAGGATTACACCTGCGATGAGCAACAAATTTAAACTTCCCCCGCGCAGCCATGCAAGTATCCGTAAAATCAATCTTAGCATTTAATAAAATCTGGTAGAATGCCAATTAATTACTTAATTACCTAGAAATAGGTCGGTGATTCTGCAGTATTAGACCTTATTTTGTAAAAATTGTCAACTATCTTGAGGAGCAGGAGTTCCACGTGAAGGGAGAAGATTCAATTGCAGGTTTGGGGGCAACGCTTTGGAACGCACTTTCTTTGAACGGCAATTTTTACGAAAAAACTCCCTACACTCGCAGAACTAAGCGAATAGCTTTAACAATTGTAATTTTAGCTGCGCTGTCCCGCGTTTTGGGCAGCGCCGTCATCTTGTTAATCAATCGAACTGAGCTATCAGTGTTATTTTTAGCACTTTGGATAGATGGTTTGGCAGTTGCGGGGGGTTATTATTTTTGGACTTTCACTATCTTTAAAATCGGAGAGTGGCTGAAGCAGGGTCACGTAACTTATGGGGAGTTGTTGGTGCCGATCGGCTTTGCTTACGCGCCCCAAGTGCTGAATTTTTTAACCTTAATTCCCTTGCTGGGAGAAGGAATAGAGCGCATATTAGCTGTGTGGAGTTTGCTAGCTGTAATTGTTGCGGTTCGCCAAGGTTTGGATATTCAAACTCGCTGGGCGGTGTTAATTTGTTTTGTGGGTTGGCCGTTGATTCAAATTGCGATCGGCTTTGTGAAAGTAATTGAACAGTTGCTTTCACGATGGCTTTAATTCATCAATACGGCAGCAGTATAGTAAACTCGCTGCCCTCTCCAGGTTCCGACTTGCAAATTAACTTTCCTCCATGTTGTTCTACCACAATTTGATAACTGATAGACAATCCCAAACCAGTCCCCTTACCTACCGGTTTAGTAGTAAAAAACGGATCGAATAATTTACCCAGCACCTCCGAATTCATCCCCACACCATTATCAACAATGCGAATCGCTACTTGATTTCCTTCCGCGACTTCAGTGCAAATCTGAATTGTCGGAGTCTGTTTCGAGTCAACTTCACTCCCTCTTTCGCGAGAAAAAGCATCAATCGCATTGGTCAGGACATTCATAAATACCTGATTAATTTCTCCCGGATAGCAGTTCACTAAAGGCAAATTGTCGTACTCCTTGATCACTTGAATATCAATTAATTTGTGTTCCAAAATCATCAAAGTGCTGTCGATACCTTCGTGAATATTAACCCATTTTCTATCAGATTCATCTAACCGAGAAAAGTTTCGCAGCGACAGCACAATATCGCGAACCCTCGCAGCGCCCACTCTCATTGAATCTATCATTTTAGTGAAATCATTCATTAAAAAATCTAAATCTATTTGCTCTATTTCATTTACTATTTCGGACACGGGATTTGGGTAATTATTTTGGTATAAACGTAGTAGATTTAGTAAGTTCTCAGCGTATTCGTTGGTGTAATATAAATTTCCATAAATAAAGTTAATCGGGTTATTAATTTCGTGAGCAATTCCCCCGACAACTTGACCTAAACTGGACATTTTTTCACTTTGAATTAGCTGCACTTGAGTGTGGCGAAGTTCTTCCAGTGCAGTATGCAAATTCTCAGTTCTTTGGGCTACTCGCGTTTCCAGAATATTATAAAAACGAGCATTTTCTAGAGAAATAGCTGCTTGTGCAGAGAGGATTCCCAAAATTTCTACTCTGTCGCTAGTAAAAGCACCTTTTGTTAAATTATTTTCTAAATAAAAAATTCCCGTAAGGTTGCCTTGATGGATAATTGGCAATACCAGGATAGATAGGGGTTGATTGGCCACAATATAAGGGTCAAATTGGAATTGCTCGGATCGGGTAGCATCATCTAAAACCAAGTATTTTTTGGTTCTTTCTACATAGTTAATTAATGAAAGTGGGAGGTTCTCGGATTCGGCAATCGGGAGAGATTGTAACAGGGTTACATCATTAAACTGACCTGTAACTCCAGCTTCTATGAATAATTGATTACCTGTCTTGGCAAGAAATAATACTTTTTGAGCGCCTGCGTTTTCCTTTACAAGCTGTACAAGTTTCTCTAGCAAACGGCTGAGGATAATTTCGCTCGAAACAGCTTGAGATGCTTTGACAACAGTTGGTAAATCCAGCATCAAGCTATTGTCAACAGTAGTGGTAGCAGTCATAATATCAACAGTCTTAGATATTGCTCCTTGAGTGCGATCGACTAAATAAGGATAACGGGATTCTAAGTATTTAACTTTTGCTATAGCTCCCCAGCGGATGTAGGCATAATAAGCTTTTGTCAGATAAGATCGAGCAATTATCTCTTTATCCAAAGATTGATAAAACTCTCCAGCTAATTCATAAGCTAATGCTTCTTCTTGGATGTAACCGTTAGCAGCCGCTCCTTTAATAGCTAAGTCATAATAATCCATGGCTGCAAGTTTATCGCTGAAAAGTCGAGCTTTCTCAGCTTCAACTAACTCGTACTTGTGCTGATAATTCATGGGTGCATGGTAGGCCCACTTTTTCATAATTTGCTGATTAGAGTTAACAATAGCTAGGTATGCTTCTTGATTGTCACTGTCAGGATAGTGAGCGAGGAGGGCCAGCGAATAGTAGAAATTGTGTACCCCAACAGTGATTAAGCCGATCGCCCCATCTGCATATTCTGCCGCTAATTTACCGCGGGCAACAGCCGCAGCATAATCTTTCAATAAATAAAGCACGATCAATTTAGCAACATAAGCTGCAAACAGCGACATTCGATTATTTTCTTTCTGCCAACGGGACATTACAGCAGGTTCATCCAACCTGCCGCTAACTAACCGTACTTGCTCTGCTGTTTTGCTTCTTAAGCTTGAAGCAGTTACTTGCCAAATTTGAGCATAACCTATGGCAAATTCGTGTTTATTTTTTTGCAAAAACTCCATACAAACGCTTTGTTTTTCTTCGACATATTCTAACTGTTCTCCCACTAAAACTAAATTAGTAATATAGTGCATAAAATTATAAACTGCCCATTCTAAATCACCATTTTCTACACCAAATTTCATTCCTTCTAGAAATGAATTAAGTGTATTTTTAGTAGACTCTTTCCAGATTCTTATATGAGCATTAAACATTACATAAACCTTAGCTTTTTGTGGGCTAGCATTAAATATTTCTAGCAGCTTTAAAGCGATTAATCCAGCGTAGTAGCCAGCTTCGATGTCGCCTTCGACGCCGCACAGAATCATTCCATAAAGAGTATAGGGAAAAGTAGCTAATGCTGAATGACCGTGATCGATACAAAGATTGACCATAGTCAAGACGAGGGAGGACACAATTTCAGGTTTGGCAATATAAGCAGGAGGATAGAGGGCTGTCAGGATTTCCATAGCTGCGAGTAGATATGGATCTGTCATAACTGGCAGGTTTTCTAATTCCTCAATTCGCGGCAATTTTGGCACTGCAATGGTTTCGTTGTCTAATAGGTTGAGTCCCAGCATTTCCAGCACTTCTAGACCTGTTTCAACAGCTTTTAGCATTTGGCTTTGAGCTTGATAAAATAGGATTTTGAGCTGATACACTTTCACTATGTCAAGCTGGTTTTTAGCCGATCGCAAAACCACTTCCGCCAAAACTTCGGCTTGCTCGAAGTTGGTGTTTAAATATTCCGCTTCCAGCGTCTCTACATACAACCGCAGCGTCATGCTATAGTTGCGATCCCAGCTATCAGGTGCTAATAACGACATTCCCGCATTCAAATACTTAACAGCGGCTTCGTAAGCATTAGCTACTTTTGCCTTATGTCCAGCAATTAAATTTAATCCTGCTAATTCATCTTTTTCTGATTGCAGGAGCAGACAATCAATTCCTACATTCAACTGGTTGATAATATCAAAAATTTTCTCTTCTACTTTATCGGCGGGCGTATTTTCAAACAGCAATTTACCGATGCTAAGATGAGTGGCTTTCTTTTCATCATCAGGAATCAGCGAATATGCAGCTTGCTGGACGCGATCGTGCAAAAATTTATAGCTGATTCCCGAAGAATCGAAAGTTAAATTAGCTCCTCCTTCTCCATCTAAAAATAAAGGAATGAGGTAACTCTCATTCAAAGGAAGTATTAACCCTGCTTGCAAAGCATCCCAGAGTTCAGTCGCCGTGACGGATGGAGATTTTGCGTTGACAGTAGATAGAACATCTAAAGTGAATTTGTCGCCAACACAAGCCGCCAATTTCAAAATTTGTTGTGTAGTCTCTGGCAATTGTTGAATCCGACTGGCTACCAGTTCAACTACACTCTTATCTGTGATGCCAATAGCGTGAATCTCCTCCATGTTCCACTGCCACTTCCCTCTGCTTCCGGGAGACTGCAGCCGGGAAAAGTCAAATCTCAAAAGTTTTTCTTGATAAAGAGTGTTGAGCAATTGCGTCAAGAAAAAAGGATTCCCACCAGTCTTATTCCAAATTAACTCCGCTAAAGGTTGAATTCTGTCTGATTCATTCAATGTCTCCGAAATTAACTCAGTAACCTGGGCTAAAGAAAGAGGTTCCAGCACTAAATTGTTGATAATAATACCAGTTTTTTGAAGGTACTCTACTGTTTGCATTAAAGGATGTGTAGAGCTAACTTCATGGTCTCGATAGGCTCCAATAAATAGTAAATATTTGCTATCTGGGTCAGTCGCTAGCAATTCCATTAATTTCAATGTCGCTGAATCTGACCACTGCAAGTCATCGATAAATATAACTAATGGATGCTCTTTTTGCGCGAATACGTGGATAAATTCTTTGAATAGCCTGTTAAAGCGGTTTTGTGCTTCTGTGGGGGCAAGTTCCGCAACGGCAGGCTGTTTGCCAATTACCAATTCTAGTTCGGGAATCACCTCAATAATTACTTGTCCGGCATCGCCTAGTACGGCTAAAAGTTGATGTTGCCAATCTTGTAATTTTTTGCTATTTTCGGCAAGTAACTGCTGGATCAAAGATTGAAAAGCTTGAATTAAAGATGCGTAAGGTATATTCCGCTTGAATTGGTCAAATTTACCTGAAATAAAATAGCCCCGCTGTCTGGTGATGGGTTTTTGAATTTCGCTAACTACAGCAGATTTGCCTATGCCTGCATAACCCGACACTAGGATCAGTTCAATTTGGGAAGGGGAAGAATTTCCCTCGCAAGGATTAGCTACACGTTCAAATGCTGCCAATAGTTCGCTGACTTGTGTTTCCCGACCGTACAATTTTTGAGGAATCAACAACTGACTCAATATATCTAAGTTTCCGGGGGTAAAATCTACTATCTTGCCTGTAGTTTCTAACTGATGCAAACAAATTTCTAAATCTGCTAATAATCCGCCTGCTGTTTGATATCTATTTTCGGCATTTTTTTTCATCAATTTCATCACAATTTGTGAAATTGATGGTGGAATGTCTGAATTAATTTGATGCGGTAAAATTGCTTGAGAAGCTATGTGACTGTAAACTATTTCTAAAGGATCGTTGCTCATAAATGGCAATTGACCTGTCAGCATTTCATATAAAGTGATACCGAGAGAATAAAAGTCGGTGCGGTAGTCTAGGGTGCGGTTCATTCTCCCGGTTTGTTCGGGAGACATATAAGCAAAAGTGCCGACAATCGAGTTAATATTATTAATTTGGGGATTTTCTTTGGACAATCGTGAAGCAATCCCGAAATCAGTCAGTTTAATAATTCCTGTTTGGCTGTTGATGATGATATTGCTCGGCTTAATATCTTTATGAATAATATTTTGAAGGTGCAGATATTCTAAAATTTTTATAAGTTGGATGCCAAACCTCAAACAGGTGATGACTTCGAGCTTTTGTCTGGACATGAGCCGATGGATAGATTCGCCATTAAAGTCTTCTAAAAGCAAGCCGAGACGGTTATCAAAGGTTTCTAAGCTAAGGACTTTAACTAGGCCTGGATGGTCTAAATGTTGGCGAATGCGATACTCGTGCTTGATCCGGGTGATTGCATCGAGGGTAGGATATTCAGCTTTCAGGATTTTGAGTACGGTTGTATCCTGGTGGGTGGGGATTTTTCCTCGATAAATAATCGTTTCGATACCTTCGTGGAGAGTGGAATGGATTTCGTATTGTGAGAGAAATTGCATGGAGTTCTGCTCAGAGTTGAAAATATATCTGATTCTACTCGCTGTTCGCTGTTGACTGTTGGCTGTTTGCTGACGGCACGACCACTCTCAACCGTCAAAAGTCTTGACAGGGCAACTGTTATATGCTTAATTAAACCATGTACTTAGGCAAAGAAAAATCAAGCTTTATTTACTCGGACAAGAATATAATTTATACATAAAATGATAGTATTCAGGCAATAAAGCCATTTTGCTACTATTATTCTCAATTAATATCCGATCGACAGCGGACGGCAACCACACCCCTACTATTCGGGTCTCCCCACTGTCCCTACCCCTTTAGCAAGATACATTGTTAGAGAAGGAAATACACAAAAATTTACATCTATAATTTGTGTAGTGTTCCAAATCGCTCCTCACCAGCAGCGATACAGCCCTCGCCCAGACAGTAGGATAGAAAAAATATGTTTGAACGCTTTACAGAACAAGCCATTAAAGCAATCATGCTAGCCCAAGAGGAAGCGCGACGCCTCGGTCACAATTTTGTAGGCACCGAGCAAATTCTTCTGGGTCTCGTCGGCGAAGGCACTGGCATCGCTGCAAAAGTATTACTGGATATGGGCCTCAACTTGAAAGAGGCGCGCAATGAAATCGAAAATATCATCGGTAGAGGTTCCGGGTTCCTCCCGCCGGAAATTCCTTTTACGCCCCGCGTCAAGCGCATTTTTGAGACGGCGCTGAACGAAGCGCGGCAGTTAGGCCACAATTACATCGGCACCGAACACATCCTGCTGGGGCTGATTCAGGACGATGAAGGGGTGGCGGCGAAGGTGCTGCAAAACTTGGGGATCGATCGCCAGAGAGTCCGCACGCAGGTAATTCGTGCCGTGGGAGAAGTCGCAGCGGTACCCGGAGGTAGGGGAGATAGCGGCGATCGCAAAATCCCGACTTTAGAAGAATTTGGCACAAACCTGACCAAGTTAGCCGCAGCAGGTAAACTCGACCCCGTAGTGGGCCGCGAAAATGAAATCGAGCGCGTGATCCAAGTGCTCGGCCGCCGCACGAAGAACAATCCAGTATTAGTAGGCGAACCAGGGGTCGGCAAAACAGCCCTCGCCGAAGGCTTAGCCCAGCGGATTGTTAATAGAAACGTCCCGGAAATTTTAGAAGACAAACAAGTAATCAGCCTCGATATGGGTTCGCTGATTGCTGGTACAAAGTTCCGAGGCGAATTTGAGGAACGGCTAACGAAAATCATGGCCGAAATTCGCGCTGCCGGCAACATCATTCTGGTCATCGATGAAATTCACACCTTAGTCGGTGCAGGCGCAATTCAAGGCAGCATGGACGCCTCCAATATGCTCAAACCCGCCCTTGCTAGAGGCGAATTGCAGTGTGTCGGCGCCACTACCTTGGACGAATATCGTAAGCACATCGAGCGCGACGCTGCCTTAGAACGCCGCTTCCAACCGATCAAAGTCGGTGAACCGAGCGTGGCTGAAACAATAGAAATATTGTACGGGTTGCGCTCGGCTTACGAACAGCATCACAGACTGACAATTTCCGACGCAGCTTTAGAAGCAGCGGCTACACTGTCAGACAGATACATTAACGATCGGTTTTTGCCAGACAAGGCGATCGACTTAATTGACGAAGCAGGTTCCCGCGTCCGCGTGATGAATTCACAAACCCCGCCGGAAGTTAAAGAACTCAAAAAGCAACTGCCTGCAGTAACAAAAGAAAAAGATGCAGCAGTGCGCGAGCAAGACTTCGACAAAGCTGGAAAATTGCGCGATCGCGAATTAGAAATTGAAGCCGAAATCGCCGAAGCTACGATCAACAAAAGCCAGCTCAAAACCTCTCCCGTCGTCACCGAAGAAGACATCGCCCACATCGTGGCTAATTGGACGGGAGTACCGGTCAGCAAGCTGACAGAATCCGAATCGGAATTGCTGCTGCACATGGAAGATACTTTGCACCAGCGCTTGATCGGTCAAGAAGAAGCAGTCAGCGCAGTTTCTAGGGCTATCCGTCGCGCGCGGGTAGGCTTGAAAAATCCCAATCGCCCGATCGCCAGTTTCATATTTTCCGGCCCCACAGGCGTCGGCAAAACGGAACTTACAAAAGCATTGGCAACTTATTTCTTCGGTTCCGAAGAAGCCATGATTCGGTTAGATATGTCCGAATTCATGGAACGCCACACGGTTTCTAAACTCATCGGTTCGCCTCCCGGTTACGTCGGCTACGATGAAGGCGGTCAACTAACAGAAGCAGTCCGGCGCCGTCCTTACACGGTCATCTTGTTCGACGAAATCGAAAAAGCTCACCCGGATGTCTTCAACATGATGCTGCAAATCTTGGAAGACGGCCGTTTGACGGATGCTAAAGGTCGGACAGTAGACTTTAAGAATACACTGCTGATCATGACCTCCAACATCGGTTCGCGAGTGATTGAAAAAGGTGGTGGCGGTCTCGGTTTCGAGTTTGCTGAAAGTGCCGCAGACGGACAGTACAATCGCGTTCGCAGCTTGGTAAACGAAGAACTGAAACAGTTTTTCCGTCCCGAATTTATCAACCGCTTGGATGAGATTATCGTCTTCCGCCAGTTGAACAGGGAAGAAGTGAAGCAGATTGCAGACATTATGTTGCAGCAAGTCTTCAGCCGCTTAACCGAACAGGGTATTACTTTGTCGGTGACGGAACGGTTCAAGGACTTGTTAGTTACAGAAGGCTACAATCCCAGCTACGGTGCTCGACCTTTACGCCGCGCAATCATGCGGTTGTTGGAAGATGTACTGGCTGAGGAAATGCTGTCTGGGAAGCTGAAAGATGGCCAAAAGGCGATCGTTGATGTGGATGAAAACGGTCAGGTTAAGGTAGTGCCCGATGGTTCATCTGAGCCGAAATTGCCCGAATTCGCATTGAGCCATTAATGCACTCTACAAACCGATAAATACTGTTAATTAAAAACCCGGTTTCTCCGAGAAACCGGGTTTTTAATTAAATGAAACCAGTAAAAAAAAGCAACTTATCGATGAATCTAATCCCACGATTGCAATTGCCCAACCCAATGCTGCACCAAAGCAGAAATGCGATCGCGCCGCGTTTCAAAAGTAGCAGCAATCCAGATAAACACAATCCCAAAAGCCAAACCAATTGCCCATTTTATCAGCGGATAATCGAAGATCAGAACCACCAACTGATAGAAAACATTGATTAAAAATACAGCCGTTCCCACAAACAAAAATGCCCGAACTCGCAGCGCCAAACCCGCTGCAATAGCCGCCAAACTAAAAGCTCCCGCAACTAAACCGTGGCTTTGCTGAGTCAAAAGAGGTATCCCGCAAATCAGCGCAGTTGCTAGCATTCGCAGAGTGTGGCGCAGCGGTTTTTCTGCTGGTAATTTGAGAGTGGGATCGAACTGAGTAATGTAAAGTAAATAAAGTGCTAAAGGAGTAACATAAAACTCTGGCTGAGTCAATCCTATTTGCCAGAACCACCGCAGCATTATCCAGTCAATTATCGCCGCACTCACATAGGTAAAACGGACTTGCTGCCTTTCCCAAGCTAGGAAAACATAGAAGGCTGCAGCTATCAGCAAGCTAATCGGATAAAACTTATACGGACTTTCCAAAATAGTAATTATTGGAATCACCGAAGCAATTACCTGCCAAGGTTTTTTTGACCAACCCCAGTTGTCCCAAGGCAAAATGTAAATGAAATAGGCTAATAGGGAAGCGAAGGCAACTTTCCAAGGCCCCAGCGGCCCGGAAATATACTTAACTAAAGGTGTATTGATCCAGTAAAGCCGGATGCCAAAGGCTTCTAGCCAGCCCAAGTAAACCCAAATTTCTGCCCATTGGCGATCGAGATTATTTCGCCCTTGCAAGAAAGCATATTGAACTAATAAAGCACCAGTGACTAATCCTAAACTTAGGCCGGACTTAATATCATCGGCCGAAGCCCAAATCAGCAGCAAACTGCTCAAAACCCAATGCAGGTGAGCAAATATTTTTAACTCTGCATTAGTTAAATGTAAATAATTGCTGAGCCAAGGAGATAAAATGCGATAGATATATGTTAAAGTTGTGCCGAGAGTCGCCAGGACAATTAAGCCGTCGCCAAAAGCTCCTCCTGGTGTTTGAAAAAGTTGATATAGTAGCGATTCGTAAGCAGCAACGGACACGCCAATTAATCCTAAATAAACCAAAGGTTTGAATTCTGGTTCCCGCCTACCAATGCCGATCGCAATTAAAGACGCCCCCAACACAGTTAAACCAGTCCAATTCGTCAAAGTGTGCGATCGGAAAGTTAAACCCAACACCCCATAAACCAAAGGTATCAAATGAATACTAGGTAAAATTGTTGGATCGGGGTGGCGGCGACGCCACACATCACCCAATAATTGAGTAAACAATCCGAGAGCGATATTAGCAACTGCCAAATTAATCGTAGTGCGATCGACAAAACTCAAACCCACTGCTGTCAACAACTCCAAACTCCAAGCCAAGGCATAAATTGCCAGAGGGGAAATTTGGCGTAAACTTCGGAAAATTATCGCAGCCATTATCACCAAAATAGCCGCCAAAACTTCAGTAGAAGGCGGAAAACTCAAGGTACTGCCTGCGTAGAGTTCATAGGAATAAAAAGTAATAGTTGTTAACAGCAAGCTTGCCAGTAAGATTGCCCATCCATCTAAAGCTTGATCGTAAATTTCAGCTAATTGAGAAGGCTCAGGTAGACCCCTGGAAAAACGAACAATCATGCTGCGAACCAACCACATACACAAAAGAGCGATCGCCCCGGCAATTCCCCAATCCCAACCCGACACAAAACCTAATCGATCGATCGCGGCAGCTACGAAACTCAAGCCAAACCCCACTCCAATCACAGCCGCTGGTAGCTCTACTAAATAGTAAGTATTGACCCACATTAATACGGCTGCCAAGCCAAAACCAATTAACCGATATCCCGGAAAAGTAAAAATTAGAAATTGTGCGAATATTAAGGCGATCGCACTAAAGGTACTGGCAACTCGTTTGTGAGGTACCTCAGTATATTTAGCAACAGCAGTCAAAGCCAAAGGAGTCGCCAGCCATAGCAAACTCCACTGAGGGCGATAAGTTGCAGTACCCGCAATCAAATAATTTTGCAACAAGACAAAGCTAAATCCTGCTAATACTAAGCCTAGATACCAGGAACTTTGGAACCATGCAGGATGCCAGCGGAAAAACCCAGAATTTTCTCGAAAATTCGCCGCTTTCATCCAGACAAAAAATACCCACTCAGCCGCCATAAAAATCAATAATATTGCCGACCAAATATTGGGTGGCTGGTTGGGAAAAAATAAGTCAATTGCCGAAGCGATCGCGCCTAAACCAATAATGTGAGTTATGGGAAGCAAAATTGCCGGATTTCCCGGTTGTTCAGCCGCAAAAGTCGGCATGGAAACTCGCCGGGAATTATCGGGAATTAGGTATTTCCAAGTGATCCAACCTAAAATTAAAGCAGAGACTAATAAATTGAGTGATCGCCAAAACGGATTGACAAAACTAATAATAGTTAAAGCACTCCCCAAACCGAGAGCAAGGTTTTCGCCAAAACTGGCAAGTTGAAACTTTCGCTTGCGGTAGAGCCACTGCGCTGCACTTACCATTAAAATTAAATAAGGCAACAGCAGAACACCCCAAAAAGCCCAAGGAGTTTCCTGAGAGTTTGTAAGCTGAGTTAAAAAGGCCACAACTTGTGTTTTAATCCCTAAAGGAAGCACTCGCCAAAACAGCCAAATACTCTGAAGTCCCACCGCCTCAAGCATTAGCAAATCAAACTCTTGCCCAAACCGCACTAAACGGTTATAAAAAAACCAAACAGCCAATCCGCTAACTGCGATCGCCTGTAGCGGAATGTCGCGAAAACAAACCAGCCATCCCAAACCCAACAAACCCATTCCCGCTAATTGCCATTTAAAAAAATTGTTGGGATTTGGCTGGTCGGATATATTGTTTTCAATAGTCCCAGATGGCAGGGGTTGCTGCCAATCTAGCCATGCTAAAAGCACGCCACAAATCGCCAAAGCTAAACCCATTTCAGCGATATTTACATCCTTGACAAATATCGCTCTACCCAGTAAAATTCCTAATGAATAAGCTACTAAAGCAGCTTTTTTGTAAGTCAAAAAATCTCGGCTTAAACTGAAAGCAGCGGGGAATGTTTCAGTATTTCCCCCACGTTGGATAGATTGCAATCGTTGTTGCTGAACTTGATAAACTGTAGTAGCAGCAGTTCCCACTGTACCCACATAAACCGCAGCCAGGGAAAAGCCTGCCAATGCCCACCCCCAGTGCAAATAACTCAATCCTAAGTGATTTAGGGCGATCGAACGAGTGATGTTTTTTCCTGAAAAGCTTTGATATTGATCTTTTATAATCCGGGCAGTTATCCAAGTCAAAATAAGTGCCGCTGTGATTGCTACTGCCCAATCCCAAGGATACCGCCACAATCCAAAAGTATCCATTGCCCAAAAATTGATCGGCACTAGCAAAAGTGTCACTTCTTGCAAAGTTTGAGCAGTCAAGTGCAAATTAACCTGTCTGTTGGCCCAACTGCTAATCGCCCAAAAGGTTAAAGTATAAGCTAACAAAACTCCATATTGTCCGGCGGCAGGAAATCTTTCCCACTGACTGGCAGCTAAGACTCCAGAGGAGACAACTACCATGAACACTCCTAAAAACAACAGCCACACCACGCTAATTTCTGCCATTAGCGAGTGCAAAATTTGAGCTATAAAATTAGGGGTTTGAGTAGTTTCTGTGGGTCTAGCAACGCTTTCTCTGCTGCTAGGTAATGCTTGAGGCGTTGATAAGGCAGGTACTTTTGGCTCGGCAATAGGAGCTCGCGGGTTCTCAATTTCAGAAAGGTCTACAGCGGGGTCTCTGACTGGGCAGACTAAATACTGCCCGCACAATTCCTCAACCTCAGCGGGCGAAAGTAAACCTAGCCGCAGCCACGCATCTAAACCTGTCAACAACTCAGGATGCGACGCTAAGACGCTCAATTCAATTTTGCTCGATCGATCTTTGGGAGACGACATTGGCTTAAACTTGTACTAAGTACCTTCAAGCTATAGCCTAGATTAATGTCGAGCCAACATGGCAACATTCCGCCATCGCAATTGGCACAATAAGTATTTATAACTAAAGATCTGTCGCAGCCCGTGTCAAACGGTGAAAAAATCCCGCTGATGGGCGTAAACGAGCGTCCATCAGCGGTGAAAAACTCCAAATTAGGACACAGCAGCGGTTTCTTTACCGATCGACATATTGCAGCAAAGTGTCCACACTAGCATTGTGGTCTATGAAAGAAAACAAATGTTTGAAGAGGAGTTTTCCATCTGCACCCAAAACAAACTGAGCCGGCAAAGGAGCACCTAAAGCCTGACCGACTTGATAAGCCCGAAAAACTTGACAGCCTGGATCAGAAAGCAGAGGCATTTTCAAGCCTAAATCTCTAACCACAATTTGGCTTTGGCGATCGTCGGTACTGGCAACCATCAATAATTCTATATTGCGATCGGCAAATTTTTCCCAGTTTTCATTCAAAGCTTTAATGTGAGGAAAACAGAAAGGGCAATATTGCTTTTCAGTAAAAATCCGCGTAAAAGCCAGAACTACCGGCTTATCGCCCCGATAATTCGACAGCCGCACCAATTTGCCATTATTAATATCCGGCAATTCAAAGTCGGGCGTCATCTGTCCCAGCTTCAGAACATTACTCGCCGGAACAGGCAATAAATTTTGGAAAAACCGCTCATTTAACAAGCCGCTAAAATTAGTAGAAGTCAGCATATTTCCTAATTGGGTAATTGCTAATTGCTAATTGGTAATTAAAAATCCGGTTAAATAAATGCCTCTGCAGGTACGGACACGGCAGCGCCGTGTCCGTAGAAATATAATGTGCTTAAACCGCAGCAAAGAATACCTTAGACTTGACTGGATCGGGAGTCATAGTCTTGTCACCGGGCTGCCAGCCGGCGGGACAAACTTCATCGGGGTGAGACTGGACGTGTTGGATAGCTTGCAGAGTGCGGAGAGTTTCGTCCACGTTGCGGCCGAAGGCAAGATTGTTGATAGTAGAGTGTTGGATGATGCCTTCTTTGTCGATGATGAACAGACCTCTGAGGGCAACGCCTGCTTCTGGGTCGAGGACGTTGTAGTCTGAACTAATTGTTTTTTTGAGGTCAGCAACTAAGGGATAGTTGAGGTCGCCGACACCGCCTGATTTGCGGTCTGTTTGTATCCAAGCGAGGTGGGAGAATTCGCTGTCAACGGATACGCCGAGGATTTCGGTATCGATTTTCTTGAAGTCCTCGAAGCGATCGCTAAATGCTGTAATCTCAGTCGGGCACACAAAGGTGAAGTCCAAGGGGTAGAAGAACAGGACTACATACTTTTTGCCTTTATAGTCTGACAGTTTAACAGTCTTGAATTCCTGATCCACTACGGCTGTTGCTGCGAAATCGGGTGCAGCTTGACCAACCCGGAGGCATTCACTGGTCATAGATTTTGTTTCCTTTTTTACGAACTGTTACAAATATATCATACTCATAACGACTACAAGTATCTTCTCGATAAATCAAAAAAAATACGCTCTCAAAATTGAGAGCGCAGTTTTTTTTATTTAATAATGGCTCAGGCGGGATTTGAACCTGCGACCTTGGGCTTATGAGTCCCCTGCGCTAACCACTGCGCCACTGAGCCAAATCTACTTCACGATTTACTATCGTAGCACGGTAGGGCTAGCTATGTCTTCTTTTCACACAACATTATTTCTCATAGCTTCCAGTAAAAGTTATGAGTTTTGATAATCATTCAAAACCCATAACTTCCGACCAGTCGTTACCGAGAAGCGCTGGACGCATCATCTGGCAGTAAAGCCATGGGGTTGATAGCACCCTGTCCGGCGGGATGAATTTCAAAGTGCAAGTGCGGCCCGGTACTGAAGCCAGTGCTGCCCATTTCTGAAATCTGTTCCCCTTGAGCGACTCTCTGACCCTTTTGCACCAAAATCCGGCTGTTGTGGGCATAGACAGTCTCAGTGCCGTCAGGATGCGTAATTTCCACCAGATACCCGTAGCCGCCGTCGTTCCACTGAGCATAGGTAACCACCCCGTCTGATGCTGCCACAATTGGCGTGCCGATCGGCCCTGCAATATCAATTCCTTTGTGCATCCGTCCCCACCGCCAGCCGTAGCCAGAAGTAAGAACGCCCTTAGACGGCCAAATAAACCCCTTAGCCGACTGTTGTTTGCCGTTAGGCAGATAGGTATCAGGGCTAGAAAGCGGAGGCAGTTCTGGAGAAACCATGCGTCCCAAAGACGGGTTGCTTAGGGGATCGTAACCGTCGGCTCCCAAAGGAGCAGTTGCTACCACAGGCTGCTGCCCAGCAGAGGTCGGCGTCAGGTTGATCGGTTGCAGTTCCGCTGCCCGAGCGGGGTCTAAACGCTCTTGCTGCTGCTTCTGAACCTGTTCAGACCACGCTCTCGATGGCGGTCTGCTGATTTCATTCTGCACCGCCTCAGTATAGTCGGGGGTGTAAAGATATGGATTGACACTTGGCATATCCTCAGACGGGTTGACCGAGGACCCGTCATTTGGAGCCAGGGACACCGCATTGGGGCCGATCGAATTGCGCGAGGCACGATATTCCTCTCGCAGCCGGACAACTTCTGCCCTCAATCGTTCGGAATAAGGGTTGAGAGCTTCTGCGGTAGGGAGAGCCTCCGAATTCGACTCTGGTAAAGCGCTAGTTGGATCGGCATTTGAACCCTGAGCGCTAGTATTTGCCACGAAGCTGAGCGGCTGCGGGTATTCTCCCGTAGCGATGGCGGTAGCAGTTGCACTGGCTGGCCCAGGCAGGGCACTGGTGTCAACTGCACCTGTAAATGTTGGTTCGCCTTGAAGAGCCAGCTTCCCTGGATCGCGAATCGTTTGGGAAACTTGAGTGAGCGGAATGCTGTTAATTTGGGGAACCATCGGCGCTGAAATATTGTTCAGACCTTCCAGGTTCTCCAGGGGAGATACAACAGGCACTTTGGGCGCGGGTACTGCAACGCCAGCACCTGCTATTTCCGAGGTAGACGAGCTGGGGTTCAAAGATGCGGGAACCGAACTCGCTGCCCAGACAGATGTAGAGTTGGAGGCAGAATAAGATGCTGCCACCTCCACCCCTGGATTTTTAAATCCAACTTGGGGAATTTTGAGGCGTTGATTGACATTCAGCAAGTTGGGGTTGCCGAGCTTGTTGACGGAGATCAGATCTTTGGGCGATACGCCGTGACCTTTGGCGATCGCATCTAGGGTATCTCCCGGACGCACGCTGTAGAGAACCTCAGCCGGCGTGGCGGTACTTCCCGCAGGGGGGACTACCACAGCCGAGGGCAAACTGGGTGTTGCCAAAGACTCTTCAATTGACTCGAATGCTCGATCGGGCGATGCTGCTTGACCTCCCCCGGAATTGGGAATTACAGGTGTGGCATCGAGGTCAGGAATAGTTGTCCCAGTTGCATATCCGGGGGAGGTCAGCGTCGGTGCTGACTCGGGCAAAAATGCCGCAGGTGTAGATAAAGTTGCTCCCCCCTCCGACCCGAACATAGTTCGACCCGATTCTGTGGTGCGGTTTTCCTGTTTTTTCAAACTGTCGATCGCCCCGTCTGCATTCGGGATCTCGATCGAACTTTGTTCCGGTACCGTCGTAACCAGCGGGGTCGCTGCGGTTGATGGCAGCGCTGTCATGGCTGCACTATCCAATGGCTCGGAGCCAGTCAGATTTAACTCTTGTTCGGGATTGACCGTCGCTGCGCGCTCTAGCGAAGCCGATGTGCTATAGCCGGCGTTCTGTTGTGGTGTGGCTTCCGTCGCAGTCGGAATTCTGAGCTGTTGGCCAACTTGGAGTATGGTATCGGGTTGGATGTCGTTGGCAGTTGCTAGTACCAACGGTTCAACTTCATAATCCCGAGAAAGCTCCCAAAGGCTTTGCCCCTCCTGCACCTTAACCGTCGCCGGCTCAGAAGGTGCTCCGGGCTGTTGGGCCTTGGAACCGTCAACTTGTGCGGACGTAGCGGACCCGTTGGCCGATACTGGCTGTACTTCAGCGGTGGATTCTGATGTCGGTGCGAGTTCAGACGCGCGAGCGCTGTCTCCATTTCTCGGTAGCAGGATGCCAGAAGCACCTACCGATATTGCCAGCCCGATTGTGGCGAGAGAGCGAACTCTGCCTGTGCTGAGCGTTGTCTGTTTGGATGGTTCCGCAGAACCGTCTCTGTCGATTTCACTAGCCTGAACAGGCTTAATTTGGGGATATGTTCGTTTCAAAAAAACGACCTCCTACTGAGAAGCGCTAACTGTCCTTGGAAACACTCAAGGGGATCGCATGACGCTGAGTTTAAATCAACAAGCAAAAATATTCTGATTGTTGACAGCTATCATGCTTAGGCCAGATTACCTTGCTTTTTTAATTTAGACAAGCTCAAACCGTCATAAATTTTAAAATTCTCGGTCAAACCTGCTGCAATTAACCCCACAAGCCTTACACCGCAATAGCTGGAACGAATACATAAAATCTTCGTTCCGGTAAGGCTCTGAACTCTCACCTATTATCAGACTTTAGGCTAATTTCCGGACAACCTACAACCGTATATTTACTAGATATAGTGTTCAGACCCAAGCTGGTACTCGCTCACGCCCTAAATCGCTAAAATCCTCTGTTTTTGTTGCTGAATCATCTTGGGAGTAATTTGGTGTTGCTGATAACAATCTGTTTTTGAATGAATAAAATATATTAATGTCGGCTATCTACATTTTCACCCCTTTGATACAAATTTCTTATACTTAAATGGAGATTTGGCAGCCTCCGGCAGCTATTAAATATCTATATATTTATGTGTTGATAATGATTTATCCCAGCTCTCCCAACTGTCGTTTAGCCTCAAATAAACCCACAGTGGCGCTGACGGAGAGGTTCAAACTCCTGACTCCAGGCTGGCTCATCGGAATAAAAAGTGTGGCGTCGCAGGCATCCAAGACGAATTGGGGAATGCCTACAGTTTCCGAGCCAAACATCAGCCAGTCGTTGGGCTGAAATTGGAATTGCGCGTAATTGCATCGCCCGCCAGTGCTGAATCCGATTGATCGTCCCCCGCGCTGCTCCCGATAGGCCTGAAAAGCCGCTAAGTCTTCGTGGCAGTGGAGGTTGACGTAGGGCCAGTAATCTAAGCCTGCCCGTTTCAGGTAGCGATCGCTAATTTCAAACCCCAGCGGGCCCACTAAATGCAGTTCTGTGCCTGTGGCAGCGCAAGTGCGGGCGATATTGCCAGTATTTGGGGGGATTTGCGGGTGAATCAAGACAAGTTGGGGCATGAAGCTAATTAAAAGCGAACGATACAGCTATTGGGAAATTTAAAAAACCACCCACAGGTAGATATACCTTATAGCTTTTATTTATAACCTTTGTCGAACTCCATTGATTAAATATTCTGATTTGTTTTTGGGAGTCGCTCTGCAACTTTTGACCGGGAGGTGCGGGCTATTTGTATTGGCTGAGTACGCATAGCCAGGGGGCTAGTGAAAGCCCCCGTTATAATAACGGCGGGTACTTCAGGCAACTAACTGGGCGCACAAGTTGTCTTCTAGCTCCCATTCTTGGTGAGCCATCCCCTGAATCCCTTGCAGAATAATACTGCGGGTGTCCGAACCGCCCTCGTGTAGCTTCAACCACTGCTGGGCCGTGTTGCCTTCCCGGAGAATCTTTTTGAGTGGCGAGAGAAAGCAACTAAAGCCGCGTTTTTTGGCTATAGGCCACACTTCGCGGTAAATTTCCTCAATCCAATCTCGTGCCAGAATAGTCCTGCCGTCCTGCCAGTGGGTTAGTGGAGCATCCAAACTTTGCCGGGATGCAGCAATTTCGTTGGCGTCTGTGAGAGCAACTAAGTCTTGGTTGCGGGTGGCCGCCGGTAAGGTGCTGAGTTCTAAGGGGTCTAAGCTGGGGTCTTCCATCATCTGCCAAATGCGAGCTTCTAGTAAGGCAGTGATGGCCAACAAAGCCAGAGGATTGACTTCGAGGTCGCAAATTCTCAGTTCGAGGCGGTTGAGACAGTAGGGGCGACGATCGCCATTGGGTCGCACTGCAGACCACAAATGGCGGACGTTTTGCATAGTACCGAGTTCTAGCTGTTCTTCAGTCCACTGAATGTAATGCTTGTGACTTTCAAACAGGGGGACGATGGCGGGAGTTTTGGGAAACAAACCCCACCGAGTGGAATGATAGCCCGTGACTTCGCCGTCGAGGAAGGGGGAAGAGGCGCTCAAGGCAAGGTATAGCGGTGCTTCGACGCGGGCGAGGCGGATGGCCCGCATCAGCATTTCTGGTTGGGAGATGCCGATGTTGATGTGAATGCTGGCGGTGACGACTTTGGTGCCGTAGGTTTGCTCGATGTAGGTGTGGTAGGGGTTGTTGGGATCGGATCTGTAAAATCGATCGCTACCTCCGAGAGACAGGGTACTTCCCGGCAGCAAGGTATAGTCGCCCAATTGTTTTAAATACTCGCGCAACCGGACTCGCGGCTTGACTAAGGCGCACAACAGGCGATCGTAGCTGCACAGCGGGGCGGTCGTGTACTCCACATTGCGGCTATCAGGCTCCCGGACAAATCCCTCTAGATCGGCGACTATGCGATCGGAGAGACCAACAACCTCACCCTCGGGAGTGCCGGTATACATTTCTACTTCAAAGCCTTTTGATAGCAGCACGTTTGTTCCTCAGCTAAGTTGAGTGCTAGTTTCTAGTATCCCAAAAATTGACCTGTTCCTACTATCTTCCACGAGGCAGAGTTGAAATTTTTCGCGACTGGCACTGAAACCGGGTTTTTCGGCCCCAGCAAGTTTGAGCGTTTGTGTGTTAGTTGCGATCGGGCTGCCGCGACAAATACTGCCATCACAAAGAGTTTCCGAGGCGGTTTTAAAGTCAAAAAGGCTGTTTGTTCGATCGCGGACGTGTTTCATGGGGCATTCGTGACGATCGAACTTATGGTAAATAGAACCCACTCCTGCCTCCGTTCGTCATCTGTTTTCTGCCTTGAGGGGGATAGCCGCAGATATATCTTGGGTGCGATTCTAAAAGATCACTCTGCAATAGTTTTGAGCTATTATTAACCCCTAAAAATCCCTGTGAAAGAGCAAGAAAGAACCCCTCCCAATTTTTGGAATATGCTAAGCAATTTAGCCTTAGTCCGGTTTTTGCTTTTATTTGCTTCTGGTTGGGCTGGACTGCAACTTTTAGCTTACTTTGAAACTGCCGTCGCGGTTTTCACCATTGCTGCACTCGTGGCTTTTTTGCTCAACTATCCGGTGCGAACTCTCCAAAGATTTTTACCGCGAAGTTTAGCTGTCGCCTTCGTTGTCTTGCTCACCATTTTAGTTTTGGGCGGTCTCACCGTCACTGTAGGCGTCACTCTTTTATCTCAAGGACAGCAATTAATTGACAGCATGACTGAATTTTTGAATGCTCTGGCGCCTCTGTCCGAGCGCATCGAAGCATTTCTGCGGGCGAGAAACCTGCAAGTTAACCTGCGAGTTATTGAGGAACAACTGCGAAATCAAGCTTTGGCGGGAGTTGTATCGAGTATTGCTTTTTTACAAGTATTTTTAACCAATTTATTGAATTTAATATTAATTTTGGTGGTGGCTTCTTTCATGTTACTTGATGGAGAGAGGCTGTGGGTGTTAGTTCTCAAATTTATACCTCGACACCTGCACAGGCGTTTAAGCGTAACAATAGAGAAAAACTTTTTAGGATTTTTTCAGGCACAAATCCTATTAATGTTATTTTTGACAACAGCAAGTTTTTTAATTTTTCTGCTGTTAGATGTGAAATTTCCCTTGATTTTAGCCTTTATTATCGGATTGTTTGATTTAGTTCCAGGGATCGGAGCGACGCTGGGAATTAGCTTAGTTTGTTTTATTGTATTGTCTCAAAATGTGTGGCTCTCTTTAAAAGTATTGGCAGCTTGCATTGTTTTGCAGCAAATTCAAGACAACTTTATTCATCCCAGACTGATGCAAAATTCCCTTAACCTCAATCCGGTAGTGGTATTTTTTGCACTGTTAGTCGGGGCAAGATCAGCAGGACTTTTAGGTATATTTCTGGCGATTCCGCTAGCGGGAGTGATAGTTAGCTGGTTTGACATTGAAGAAATGCAAGCGGAGGGTTAATTGATACAGCCATCCTATTTGGTATCAAATATTACTGAAAAATTCAGTTTTAACAGGCAGACTACAAGTCCCATGCTTCAAAAACTCTCCTTTACCCAAAGCTCAACTAAAAATAAAGAGTAAAAAGTAACTTAGGATACACCTTACTGCGTCAAGTCAATGAATAAATTGCAAGTCAGTAGGAAATCTTTCTTCTTCTGGTTCTGGATCATAAATGTAATCGCAGTCAAAACGCAGAGCTTGAGAGTGGCGACTGATTGAAAATCCGCAATTACTCACCATTTCTGTAGTAAAAGTTGCCATGACTAACTCAATTAGCCTTCTGTAGGAAATGTTAGGTAGTTGAACGTAATACGTGCGTCTGGCAAAAAAGATTCTCTCATCTTTCGGGAGAATTATGCCATTAATTCTGTGTGCGTGTTGAATCGGCTTGATATAGGTTTCAATAAACTGCGACTGATTTTTTTGCAGTCTCGCTAATCTTTCGTGTTGCAACCAGCTCATTTGAAACACAATTTTAATAAATTCAAAACCTAAAATGTAGTTAAAAACATTATTACGTTCTTCTGTACTCAAGACGAAGCGGAGTGCAGATTCTAAATATTGGTCAGTTTCTCTGCGCGATTGTTGAGCTGAGTGGATATAAAATTGTTTGATGTAGCTTCTTAAATCTGATTCATTTAATTGTTTTTTGACCCGAAATCTGATTAAATACTCTTTGACTCGGTGTAGAGTATCTACATCTTCAAACATTTTTGAGACTAAACCGTCGGCTGTATAATTATCTAAAAATTCTGCTTGCAAGTCGGGAGTAGATGCACACAATATGTAGCAGAGGGACAAAACATAGCGCCGTTGGTTCCAAGGCAAGCTTTGGGCCCATTCTTTAACTTCTACAGGGAGTTTTTGCAGCACGGTATCTGTGTGGGGGAGTTGAGCAAGGTCGGCATATTTATGTTTTTGTTTAATCATTGCCTGAAACCTTATATTAGTAAGTATACAGAGTAGTAGATCGCAGAGGATGGGAGAGGGGAGCTGCGAGGGAGGGCTGCCACTTATTCTGTCTTATTTTCTTGCCATCTATCTAAATATACATTCTGGATGCAACAGAGGGCGTGATCTGTCTCACACTTTAGCGAGTTTTAAATCACAAATGCTAGCTCTTCGCATCACATTTTGCGACTGTGAGTGTCACCCATAAAACTTATTCACGTCACCGGAGTAACAGTGGGTTTCGCTGAGGATTAAGTCGAGTGATTCATAAGTTTTTGTTAGTAATTATTACTGAGATCAATCATGAACTGGACTACAAGTATTTTCCCGAAAAATCAGTGCCAAGACTTAACTTTTTGCTATCGCCTCTTGCAACAAGTGCCACAGTGGCTCGATAGCATTGCAGTGGGAGAGCCACCAGTAACTCAGTGGTGTGCCAACTTATACTCACCCGGTGTTCTTGTGAGAGAGATATCTAGTTATTGGGACACCATTTTTTCCATATACTGCCTATGTGCAAACTTAATCCTGTGTATGAGGAATTAATTGGGTTAAGCTGTTGGTCTCTCTCGTTTTGGGGTGGGGTCAGCCAGAACAGATACAAGTTTCCGACAAGAGTAGTGAGCAACCCAAAGTTTTAGATCCTAGTTCCAACTCCCAGATGTATCTGTGGAGTAAATCTAACATCTAAAATCGACTGAGGTATGCGGCGAAGATGTAACCCTATACTGCTGATTGAGGGGTGTCATACCTCGATCACCCATTGATATCAATTATTTATGGGGTCTGTCGCTCTGGTAGTTGCGAGAGCCCTAATTTAAGCCATAATTGTTGATAATATCAATGGATGCCTGTCGATAGGAGTGGTTATCCATCGTGGCGCTTAAGCCAAAAATAACATCAAGCGGTAGCAGCAAAAACAATAACTATAAAAATAATTTAATCATCTAGGTGGGATTAGGGAAGTGAATATGTTTAACGCAACTGAACTGCTGATTAAGGCTTTTGTCAATCGCCTGATTGAAGGCTACCGCCACACTTATGGCGGGTTTAAATCTGACTATGGCGAGATTATTGCTTGGGTGGCCAGTATGGCTTTAGAAAATATTGCTAATAGCGATGCTCTTTACCATAATGTCGAACACACTATTTTAGTAACCTTGGTGGGACAAGCAATTCTGGGTGGGAAGCACATCCGCGAAGGTGGTGTTTCCTGCGAAGATTGGCTGCACTTCCACATTGCTTTGCTATGTCACGATATCGGGTATGTTAAAGGTGTCTGCCGACAAGATAGAACAGATTTGGGACTGTATGCAACGGGAATAGGCGACCTGAAATTAACACTGCCTCCGGGGGCGACGGATGCTAGTTTGATGCTTTATCATGTCGATCGCGGAAAAATGTTTATTGACGAGCGTTTTGGCAGCCACAAACTGATTGATGCTGAGCTGGTTAAGCGTAATATTGAGCTGACTCGTTTCCCAGTTCCTGCTGATGAAGATTATCAAGATATTGTAAATTACCCGGGTTTAGTTCGGGCTGCTGATTTAATTGGTCAGTTGAGTGATCCGCGATATTTGCAAAAGATTGCGGCGCTGTTTTACGAGTTTGAGGAGACTGGGCAAAATCTGGTTTTGGGCTATCAGAACCCGGGGGAGTTGCGGGATGGTTATCCGAAGTTTTATTGGAATGTGGTTTATCGGTATGTGAAGGATGCGATCGGCTATTTAGAACTGACGCAGCAGGGGAAACAAGTGGTTGCTAATTTGAGCGCGAATGTTTTTCGGGTGGAGCATTCTCAGGTTCCAGAGTCTGCGGTGGCTGTAGTTAGCTAGGGTTGGGGTGGATGTCGGGCGATCGCTCTTTTCAACTGATTCGCGGTCAAGGTTACTTTAAGTTAAAACCTATAATTGCTTTGATAATTACTGATGTTGAAATGTTTGACAATGACCAAGAAGTAATTTCTCATTTTGTGTTTACTGATAAAAACAGTTTATTTGATTATGTCGATCCATAGATGGAACTGATATTTATCGAATTGCCCAAATAAAATAAACAATTGGATGAGTTAGAAACTTTGACTGATAATACCAATTTTATGTGAAGTTGCATATAATAGAGAGATAGCTTTTATGGTGCGTTTATGAGTCGTAGTTTAAAAATT